>CANHJV010000040.1 GCA_947461225.1 Gemmatimonadota bacterium
CTTATCCTGGCCTGAGGACCTACTATGCCCCGCGTAAAATCCAACGTCGTCCGCCTCAAGCGGAAGAAGCAGATCCTCAAGCACGCCAAGGGTGCCTTTGGTGGCCGGTCCAAGCTCTGGAAGGCCGCCAAGGAAACCGTGGAGCGTGGATGGCGCTATGCGTACCGCGACCGTAAGAACAAGAAGCGCGACTTCCGTCGCCTCTGGATCGTGCGTATCAATGCCGCTGCCCGCATGCACGACATGTCGTACAGCGTATTCATCAACGGCCTCCACGCCGCTGGCATCGAGATCGACCGTAAGGTCCTCGCCGACCTCGCCGTGCGCGAGCCGGAAGCCTTCGCGCTCATCGCCGAGCAGGTTCGCAAGGCGATCGACGCCAAGACGGTCGCCGCGTAACGGCCACGTGCAGCCGAGCGTGAACGGCAGCGCCGTTCATGGTTAAGTTGTAGGGCCGGCATCGATGAGATGTCGGCCCTTCGTGCATCCGCGGCGGACCCGCTCCGCCATCCGTCGCGATCCCCCGATTTCCGATTTCGTCTCGTGCAACTTTCCGAGTATCTCGCCCAGGCGAACGACCTCGCGCAAAACGCGCGCGCACTGCTCGACGGGCTCGAACCCGACACGCGCCTCGATGTCGCCAAGGGCCAGCTCAATGCCCTCAAGGATGACCGGCTCGCGGCGTTGCAGGGCGCGCTCCGTGCGCTGCCGGCCGAGGATCGTCGTGCCGCAGGCACCGCGTTCAACACGCTCAAGCAGGGCATCCAGGACGCATTGGATGGCTTTGCCGCTCGACAGGCCTCGGCCACGGAGGCCTCGACCTTCGATGCGACGATGCCGGCGCGTGGCGCGTGGCGCGGGTCGCTGCATCCGGTCACGCTCGTGATCGATGAGATCTGCGAGATCTTCCGCGAGCTCGGATTCACCATCGCGCTCGGTCCGGAAGCTGAAACGGAATGGTACAACTTTGGGGCACTCAACTTCCCGCCGGACCATCCGGCGATGGAGTTGCATGACACGTTGTATCTCGGCCAGGATACGCTCTTGCGCACGCACACCTCGCCGGTGCAAGTGCGCACGCTGCAGCAATACAAGCCGCCGGTGCGTGTGCTCGCGCCAGGGCAGGTGTATCGCCGCGACTTCTTCGACGCCACGCACGCCCCGGCGTTCATGCAGCTCGAAGGCCTCGCGGTGGACGAAGGCATTTCGTTCGTCGATCTCAAGGCGACACTGGCCGAGTTCGCGCGACGCTTCTACGGTGCCTCGCGTCGCGTGCGTTTTGGTCCGTCGTACTTCCCGTTCGTCGAGCCGGGTGCGCAAATGGATGTCGAGGTCGACCTGAATGACGGTAAAGGGCTCCGCTGGGTCGAAATTCTCGGCTGCGGCATGGTGCATCCGCACGTGCTCGAGGATGCGGGGCTCGATAGCGAGAAGTTCACCGGGTGGGCGTTCGGCATGGGGCCGGCGCGCATCGCGATGTCGCGATACGACATCAGCGACATCCGTGTCCTGTACGATTCCGACGTCCGTTTCCTGGAGCAGTTCGCGCGATGATCGTTTCTCATGAATGGCTCAAGCAGTTCGTGCCGCACACGCGCAGCGCACAGGACATCGGTGATGCGCTGAGTCGCCACTGTGTCACGCTCGACAACATTGAACGGCTCGGGGCCGAGCTCGCGTCGTTCGTCGTCGCGCAGGTGGTCGAAGCGGGACGGCATCCCAACTCCGATCATCTCTGGGTGACCAAGGTCGATGACGGGAGCGGCACGCTGCTCGACGTGGTCTGCGGTGCGCCCAACGTCGTCGTGGGCACCAAGTATCCGTTCGCGCGCACCGGGACCGTCATGCCCGGCGGTCTCAAGATTGAAAAGCGCAAGATCCGCGGCGAGACAAGTAATGGCATGCTCTGTTCGTCGCGCGAGCTCGGCCTCGGTCAGGAGCACGATGGCATTCTCGCGCTCGAGACCGACGTCGCCCCCGGCACGCCGCTGCTCGATGTGCTGCCCATCGCCGATGCACGACTGGATCTCGACGTGTTACCGAATCGGCCCGACTTGTTATCGCACGTGGGTGTGGCGCGTGAAATCGCGGCTGTGCTTGGTGTGCCGATGTCCGAGCGTCCGGCGGAGATCGCGCCGGCCGCGCCAAACGTGCCGGTGCACAGCGCGTCGGCAAGTGCTGTAGGTGCCTCGGCGACGGTGCGCATCGACGATGCCGTGAGCTGCCCGCGATACGTCGCGGCCGTCATTGCCGGCGTGCAGGTCGGCCCGAGTCCCGATTGGCTGCGCCAGCGTCTCGAGAGTATCGGGCAGCGCAGCATCAGCAACGTGGTCGATGCCACCAACTATGTATTGCACGGCCTCGGGCAGCCCGTGCATGCGTTTGATCTCGCCAAGTTGTCGGGCAAGGGCATCGTGGTACGGCCAACGGTCGAGGGTGAATCGATCGTGACACTCGACGGCACCACGCGCGCGATCACGGCTGGAACCACGGTGATCTGCGACGGGGAACGTCCAGTGGCCTTGGCCGGCGTGATGGGCGGACTCGACAGCGAAGTGACTGCCTCGACCACCGACGTCTTGCTGGAGGTGGCGCAGTTTGCCCCCCGCTTCGTGCGTCGCGTGCGTCGCGCGGTGAATCTGTCCACCGATGCGGCGTATCGATTCGAGCGAGGCGTCGATGGGGGCAACACACTCGACGTGGCGCGCACTGCGGCCGCGCTCATTGTGCAGGTGGCCGGTGGTGCGGTCGTCGAGTTCATCGACGTTGGCGTGCCGACGGAAGCGCGGCATGCCGTGACGGTCCGTCCCTCACGACTCGCGCGCGTGCTCGGCGTCGTGGTTGCGCCGTCGGAGATTCGTCACCGCCTGGAATCGCTCGGCTGCACCATTGTCGAAGACGCGCACGGCTTGCTGGTCACGCCACCAACCTGGAGACATGACCTGCTTCTCGAAGTCGATCTGATCGAAGAGGTCGCGCGCCTGGTTGGCTTCGACAGCTTGCCGGATGAACTGCGAGGGTTTCGGCCGGGAAACGCGCCGGATCATCCGCTGCACCTCGCCGGTCGTCGCGTGCGCGATCTGCTGGTCGGCATGGGACTCGCCGAAACGCGGCCGATGCCGTTCACCAGCACTGGCGACGAGCACACGCCGCGCGTACGCAACCCGCTGGCGGATGACGAGCCGTTCCTGCGTGCGTCGATCCTTGATACGCTGGCCCGTCGGGCGGAGTACAATCTCACGCGTATGCAGGGCAACCTGCGCCTCTTCGAAGTCGGCAACGTGTTCCTGGGGGTGTCGGATCGCCTGCCGCGTGAGGAAGTCCGTGTGGGGGCCCTGATCATGGGCAGCCGTCGTCCGCCGCATTTCACGGAGCCACAGCCGCCGGCGTTCGACCTCTGGGATGCGAAGGAGATCGCTGTCCGCGTGCTGGCGGCTGCCTTCCCCGGTAAGGGCGCCACCGTCGTGGCCGGTTCCGCTCCGTCAATTTGGGTGCTGTCCGTCGATGGCCTGGGCGAGATCGGTCGGGTGGAAGCGGTCACGCTCGACCGTCCGGTGTGGGCCAGCGAGGCGTTTGGTATCGAGGTGACCCTGGGGGTCATGCCCTCGGCCGATGTGGCAGCGCCTCGGTCGAACGACCACCATGCCGCCCCGATCGGCCGGGAATCGCCGCCGTCGGCTGCCATTCGCTTCAAGGCGCTCCCGACGACGCCGGCCGCGGAGATCGATCTGGCGTTGCTCGTGCCGGACGGCGTCGACGCCACGACGGTGGAGCAGGCGCTGCGCCGTGCCGGTGGTGACCTGCTGGAGCAGGTGAGCCTCTTCGATGAATTCCGCGGTGCGGGTGTGCCGGCCGCCCATCGGAGTCTCGGCTGGCGGTTGACGTTCCGACATCCGGAGCGCACCCTGCGGGACAAGGAAATCGAAGGTCGGCGCGCCCGCCTGCTGGATCTCCTCGACCAGGAACTCGGTATCCGTCCACGTGCGTCCTGACACGATCGCGTTTCGCGAGCTCGATACGCTCGTTCGCAACCTCAGCGACCAGCTGGCGGGGTACCGCCGGCGGGCGCTGTCTGCCGAGTCGCGCACCCGTGAACTCGAGCAGTTGGTGGCCGAGCGTGACGGCACGTTGATCGAGGTCCGGGCCGACGGGCTCCGTTCGAATCAGGCGAGGGCCCTGCTCGAAGCAAAGGTTCGGGAGCTCGAGGCGAGGGCAGATCTTGCCAAAGCGGAGGTCGTACGCGTTCAGGCGGCGTTTGCCGCAGCGGCGGAGGCTGCCACACCGCAGGCGGTCGACAGCGAGCTGGCCCGTGAGAATGAGCGGTTGCGGGCTCGTCTCTCCGAGGCGGGGGAGAAGATGACACAACTTGGCGAGCGGGTGCGCTTCCTCCGGCAGCAAGTTGGGCACGGAGCGGAACGGTGATCGATAACAAGCTGGTGGTAAAAGTCCGTATCCTTGGCGAGGACTACACCCTTCGTACGGAAGCCTCTCCCGAGCACACCAAAGCGGTGGCCGAACACGTAGACCGGACGATCCGGGCCATCATGGGCGGCGGCTCAACTATGGAAACGCAGAAGGCGGCCATCCTCGCCGCGCTGCAGATCACGGACGAGCTGTTCCGTGAACGGTCGGCCGTGGAGACGCTTACGACCGACATTCGACAACTCGCTGCCGACATTCGGCCGCTCCTCCCGCCGGCGAAGCGAGGCGAGGACGGCCATCCGATCTGAGGGGCGACGCGTCCGGTGAAAGGGGCGGGCGGGGGGGCGCCGACGGGTGCTCCCCGTTGCGGGCCCCTCGACGCGTCCGTACGTTCTGAAAGTCAACGGCATGCGCGCACCCCTGTGCCGCGGCAGCGGAGGTCGCTCCCTCTCCGCCGGTCGCGGCGCATCGTGACAGTCGCCCGTGCCGTGCGCACGATAGATCCACTGGAATAACGATCAAGAACCTGCGCGTAGGCGCGGTGGAGCATAGATCCTCATGGGCGAGATTCCTACAGCGGCGCTAGTTGGCGCCCTTGGGTTTATCGCGGCTGTCGTCGCGTACGTTGTCGGACGACAGTCGTGGCGTAAGGTGGAAACCACCGAGCAGCAGCGGGCGCTCGTCGTCGCCGAGGAAGGCGCGGTGCGCGTGCTGGATGAAGCGAAGCGCGAGGCGGAGACGCTTCGGCGGAGCGCCATCGTCTCGGGCAAGGAGGAGGTGCTCCAACTCCGTGAGTCGCATGAGCAGGACATGCGGCAACGTCGGGTCGAGCTTGAACGTGAAGAGAAGCGGGTGCTTGAGCGGGAGTCGCAACTTGATCGTGCCCGGGAGTCGCTCGAGAGCCGCGAACAGGAAGTGCAGCGGCGTGGATCGGAACTCGGCCGACGCGAGTCGGTGGCGACGTCCAAAGAGCAGGAGCTCGACAAGCTCATTGCCGACGAGCGGCGCAAGCTCGAGCAGTTGGCCGGTCTCAGCGCCGATGAGGCCAAGGCTGAGCTGGTTCGTCGTCTGGAAGACGAAGCGCTGGCGGATGCCGCCAGCCGTTTGCGAGAGATTCGGGAGTCGGCCAAGCGCAACGCCGATCGCGAAGCCAAGAAGATCGTCGCGCTCGCCGTGCAGCGCGTGGCGGCCGAAACGACCGCCGAGAGTACCGTGTCGGCGGTCTCGCTGCCGAATGACGAGATGAAGGGGCGCATCATCGGCCGCGAAGGGCGGAACATCCGCGCCTTCGAACTGGCAACCGGTGTCGACGTGATTATCGACGACACGCCAGACACGGTCGTCGTGTCCTGCTTCGATCCCGTTCGTCGCGAGACGGCGCGCCTCGCCCTCGAGAAGCTCGTGAGCGACGGCCGCATCCATCCGGGGCGCATCGAGGAAGTGGTCGCGAAGGCCCGGAAGGAAGTCGAAGTCGCGATTATCGAGACCGGCGAGCAGGCCGCGTACGATGTCGGGGTGGCCGGGCTGCATCCCGAGCTCATCAAGCTGATCGGCCGGATGAAGTGGCGTACCAGTTACGGGCAGAACATCCTGGCGCATTCCAAGGAAGTGGCCTGGTTGGCCGGCATGATGGCGGCCGAACTCGGGCTTGATGTCGCGCTCGCCAAGCGTGGCGCTCTGCTGCACGACATCGGCAAGGTGCTCACGCACGAGCATGAAGGCACGCATGTGCAACTCGGCGTCGAAGTCGCCACGAAGTACGGTGAGAATCCGCTCGTGGTGAACTGCATCGCGGCTCACCATGACGACGTGCCTCACGAGAGTGAGGTGTCCGTCCTCGTGCAGGCCGGCGATAGCATTTCCGGATCCCGTCCCGGTGCCCGCCGCGAGGCGTTCGAGACGTACGTCAAGCGGCTCGAGGGGCTGGAAAAGATCGCGTCGAGCTATCGCGGCGTGGAACGGGTCTTTGCCATCCAGGCTGGTCGTGAGATCCGCGTCGTCGTCACGCCGGAACAGGTGGACGACACGCGCATGACGGCGCTCTCCGAGGAGATCGCGCGTCGTATCGAGTCCGAGCTCCAGTATCCGGGGCAGATCAAGGTGGTCGTCATTCGCGAGAGCCGGGCGGTGGATTTTGCGCGCTGAACTGATCGACGGAAAGGCCATTGCGGCCGACGTGCGGGCCGATGTAGCGCGCGAGGTGGCCGCGCTGCGTGCGCGCGGCGTCGTGCCTGGGCTCACGGTGGTCCTCGTTGGGGATGATATCGCCAGCGCGACCTATGTGGGTGCCAAGGAGAAGGCCTCGCGCGAGGCGGGCATGGCTGGCGGAACGATTCGTCTGCCGGCCGAGACGACACAGGCGGCGTTGCTGACGCTTATCGAGCAGCTGAATGCTGACGCGGCGGTCCACGGCATTCTCGTGCAGATGCCGCTGCCCAATCACATCGATCCTGACACGGTCATCCGGCACATTCGGCCCGACAAGGATGTCGACGGCTTCCATCCGGAGAATGTGGGGAAGCTGCTCATCGGTCATACCGATGGCTTTGTGTCGTGCACGCCGGCGGGCGTGATCGAGATGCTGCTGCGCAGCGGTGTGGACACGCGCGGCGCGGAAGTGGTGGTGGTCGGTCGCAGCAACATCGTCGGCAAGCCGATGGCGGCGTTGCTCGTGCAGGCGCGGGCTGGCGGCGACGCGACGGTGACGATCTGCCACAGTCGTACGAAGGATCTGGCGTCGCACACGCGTCGGGCCGATATCCTGATTGTCGCCGCGGGGCGCGCGGAAATGATCACGGGAGACATGATCAAGCCCGGTGCCGTGGTGATCGACGTCGGCATGAACAGTGTGCCCGATGCCACCCGCGCCAAAGGCAGTCGGCTGTGCGGTGACGTGCATTTCGCGAGCGCGGTGGACGTCGCATCGCGGATTACTCCGGTGCCCGGCGGCGTCGGACCGATGACCATCGCGATGTTGTTGCGCAACACGGTGCGCGCGGCCGAACGCACGGTGAGCTGAGTCGCGTGGCCGGACGCCGTACGAGCGGATCTCAGAGTTACGGACCGCCGGTGCCTTCGGATGAGGCGCCTGGTAGTGCGCCGGAGTCGGCGATTGCCGTGCACACGCTCACCAGCGCTGCCAAGGATCTGATCGAAGGCGCGTTTCCGCCGCTGTGGGTGCGCGGCGAGGTCAGTGATTTCAAGGCGCACCGGAACGGGCATTGGTACTTCGCGCTGCGCGACGCCGAGGCGCAGGTCAAGTGCGTGATCTGGAGCGCGGCCACCAAGCGTATTCCCGCCCCGCCGGACGACGGAATGCAAGTGCTGGCCTACGGTCAGATGACCGTCTGGCCGGTGCGTGGTGATCTCCAGTTTTCCGTACGGGCGCTCGAGGCGGAGGGCGACGGCCTTTGGCGCAAGGCACTCGAGCGCACCCGACTCCGTCTCGAGAACGACGGTTTACTCGATCCGACCCGCAAGCGGTCGCTCCCGGCGTTTCCGCGTCGGATCGCGGTGATCACCAGCCCCGACGGCGCCGCCATGCACGATATCATCACGGTGGCGCGCGCTCGCAGTGCCGATGTCGAGATCGTGATCGTCGCCGCCAAGGTGCAGGGTGAGGGGGCGCCGGAGTCGCTCGTCTCGGCCATCGAACGGGTGAGCCGGTGGCAGGACGCCGATCTGCTCATCATCGGTCGTGGCGGAGGGGCACGTGAAGATCTGTGGGCGTTCAACGACGAGCGGGTGGCCCGGGCGCTCGCGGCCTGTCCCATGCCCACGATCTCGGCCGTCGGGCACGAGGTAGACGTCACGATCTGTGATCTGGTCGCGGACGTGCGGGCGGCGACCCCGTCGGCGGCGGCCGAATTGGCGGTTCCATCGCGTCGCGAGGTCATTGCCCGGGTCGAGTCGCTCGGCAGTCGACTGGTGGCGGCGGCGCGCCGTCGCGAGGACCGCGCCATCGCCTCGCTCTCACAGGTGCAGAAGCGGCTTGGCCTCGCCGCCACGCGCATCGTGGAGCGTCGCCGCTCCCGGGTGGAATCACTGGCCGGTCAGCTGCACGCGCTCTCGCCCTTGAGCACACTGGCGCGCGGGTTTGCGGTGGCGCGAACGCAACAGGGCGCTACTTTGAGCGGGAGGGATCAGTTCGTACCCGGTGCCCCGTTCGATCTGTGGCTCCGGGACGGGATTGTGTCCGCGATCGCTGGCGAGGGGCGTCCGCTTCCCGAGTCGATTCCAGGATTTCCGTCTGAGGAGGGCGTATGAGCTTCGAACAGTCACTGACCCGCTTGGAGGAGATCGTGCGCGAGCTCGAGCGTAACGACGTGGATCTTGAGCAGGCGTTGCGCCTCTTCGAGGAAGGCATCAGCCATCTCCGGTCGGCCGGTGTGGCGCTAAAGACCGTCGACGCGCGCGTGCAGCAGCTCGTCGAGGCGGCCGACGGCTCGTTTTCTGTCGTCGAACTCGGTGGCTGAGCCGATGACTCCCGTCGGAACCAGTACCGAAACGTCCGCCCCGTCGTTCGCCTCCGAGCGCGCGGCGGTGCAGCAGGCGCTCGATGCGTTCTGCGCCCGCTGGCTCGGCGATATCGCGCCGCTGACCGCAGAGGCCATCCGCTACTCGCTTCTCGGGGAAGGGAAGCGCCTGCGCGCCATTCTCTTGATGGAGGCCTACCGGGCCTGCGGCGGCACCGGCGATGCGCGAGATCTTGCCGCGTCGGTCGAGGTCGTGCACGCGTATTCGCTGGTGCACGACGACCTGCCGTGCATGGATGACGACGACGTCCGGCGCGGGCGCCCCACGGTACATCGGGTGTACGGGGTCCCGGTGGCAACCGCTGCGGGACTGGCGATGGTGCCGATGGCGGCGCGAAGCGCGTGGCACGCCGCCAAGGTGATGGGGCTCTCCGACGCGGTCGCCGGTGACATTGTGCGTGATTTGATGGACGCGTCCGGCGCGGGCGGGATGATCGGCGGGCAGCTCCTTGATCTCGAGGCGGAAGGGGTGCACCTCACCCTCGAAGCGTTGGAGCGGGTCCACCGGCTCAAAACGGGGGCGTTGATCATGGCCTCCGTAACCCTGGGGGCTCGTGCCGCTCTGGCTCCGGCGTCGCGCCGTCTCGCCCTCGCGCGGTATGGCGCCTCGATCGGTCTCGCGTTCCAGATCGCCGACGATGTGCTGGACATCACGGCGACGACCGATCAGTTGGGCAAGACGGCTGGTCGCGACATCGCGCTGCACAAGAGCACCTATCCCGCTCTGCTGGGCGTGGATGGAGCGATTGAGCGCGCTGTCGCGTTGGTCGAAGAAGGATGCCGTGCGTTGGCCGACGAAGGGTTGCTGACGCCGACGCTCGACCAGTTGGCCCGTTATATCGTTGAACGGCGTTCATAAGGTGGCGCGATGCTCCCAAGGCCCGCGTCGCTGCTCTGCCGAAATTCGCCGAAGCTGATCGTCATTCCTGACCGCTGTACCTGACCGCCGCGAACGTCTCCCGCGACGCACATCCTGACTCCGCCATGTCCATTCTCGAAGGCATCAATTCACCCGCGGATCTCCGTGGCCTGTCGCGCGACGAGCTCCGCACGCTCGCGCAGGATATGCGCGAGCGCCTGATCGACGTCTGCTCTCGCACCGGCGGCCACATCGGCGCCGGGCTTGGTGTGGTCGAGCTGACCATCGCGCTGCATACGGTCTTTGAAACGCCGAAGGATCAGCTGGTATGGGACGTCGGACATCAGGCCTATCCGCACAAGCTGTTGACGGGCCGGAATTCGGAGATGGAGTCACTGCGACAGGAAAGCGGACTGTCGGGCTTTCTCAAGCGCACCGAGAGCGAATACGATACGTTCGGCGCCGGACATGCGGCGACGGCGATCTCCGCTGCACTCGGTATGGCCGCCGGACGCGACGTGCTCGGTGAGCAGTTCAAGGTGGCCGCGATCATCGGTGACGGCTCGATGGGCTCCGGTCTCGCGTACGAGGGGCTCAACAACGCGGGGCATTCGGACCGCGACATCATCGTCGTGCTCAACGACAACGAGATGTCGATCGCGCCGAACGTCGGTGCGATGCACAAGTACCTCACCAGCATTCAGCGCAATCCGCTGTACAACCGTTTGCGTTCACGCATCGGGGACCTGGTCGACAATGCCCCGGCGCCTTTTGCCGGCGTGAGCACGCTCGTGCGGAAGTGGGAGGAGAGCGTGAAGTCGCTGCTCACCCCCGGTGTGCTCTTCGAAGAACTCGGGTTCCGCTACTTCGGCCCGATCGACGGGCACGACCTCGATGCGCTTCTGGAGACGTTCACCGCCGTTCGCGCGATGAACACGCCTCGCCTGGTGCATGTGATTACGAAGAAGGGCAAAGGCTTTCCCGCCGGCGATCACGGCGAGAAGTGGCATGCGCTTCCGCCGGGACACGATCCGGCCACCGGCAAGCAGCTGGCGGTTTCCACGGCCAATCCCGCGTACACCGCGGTGTATGGCAAGGGACTCGCCGAGCTCGGTGCAGAGCGCAAGGATATCGCGGTGATCACCGCCGCCATGCCAACGGGTACCGGCACGGTGCCGTTCGCCAAGGCGTTCCCGGATCGGTTTTTCGATGTCGGGATCGCCGAGGGACATGGCGTCACGTTTGCCTCCGGGCTGGCCACACGCGGAGTGCGGCCCATCGTGACGATCTACTCCACGTTCCTGCAGCGTGGCTACGACAACATCATCCACGATGCGGCGCTGCAGAAACTCCCGGTCGTGTTCGCGATGGACCGCGCCGGATTGGTTGGCGAGGACGGTGAAACGCACATGGGGCTGTACGACATCGCCTACATGCTCACCGTGCCTGGGATGACGGTCGCGGCGCCCAAGGACGGCGCGGAGATGCTCGGTTTGCTGCGTGCGGCCGTGGATCACACCGATGGGCCATTCTGCTTCCGCTATCCGCGTGATGCGTCGCCGGACATTCCCGGTGCGATGTCGGAGATCGCCGCGACGCCGTATGCGACCTGGGAAGTGCTGCGTCAGGGCCGGGACGTCGCCATCCTCGCCGTTGGCACGATGGTGAATCAGGCGCTGGCGGCCGCCGACCTGCTTGCCGCCGACGGCATGGACGTCAGCGTTGTGAACTGCCGGTATATGAAGCCGTACGACGAGATCACGCTGAACGCGATTCTCGCCAGTCATTCGCACGTGCTCACGGTTGAGGAAGGCACGGTCGTGAATGGATTCGGCGCGTTCATCAGTTCGGTCATTCATCGTCAGGCGCCGACGGTGCGTACCGCCGTACACGGGGTGCCCGATCGCATCATCTACTCCGCGCCACGCAAGAAACAGCTCTCGTCACTCGGACTCGACCCGGCCGGCATCGCGGATCGCGTGCGCGCGTTGCACGAGTCTGAAGCACTCGCCGGTTGATGCGCGTCGGCGTCATCGGCCATAAGGGGTACGTTGGACTGCCCGCGATCCTTGGGACGCTGCTCGACATCGCGCCCGAGCTCGGACTGACGTTGCTGTTTGAAAAGGATCTCTGGAACATTGCGGAGCAAGGCGAACAGCTCGAGACGCCGGAACAGGTCGATGCGCTGTTCACCCTTGGCGGAGACGGGACGCTGCTTCGCGGCGCCCGGTTCCTCAACGGGCGCACGGTGCCGATTCTCGGCATCAATCTCGGCCGCCTCGGATTCCTGACGGCGTGCAGCGGAGATGAGTTCGAGGCCGGTGTGCGTCGCTTTGCGGCGGGTGATTTCGTGTCCGAGCCGCGGATGGCGCTCGAGTCCTGTGCGCTCAACCGCGATGGAGTCGAACGCTGCAGCTGGCTCTCGTTGAATGACGTCGTCCTGCATAAGGGCGGCTTCGCCCGCGTGGTGAAGTTCACGGTGTTTGTGGACGATGAAGCCATCGGGTCGTACTCGGCCGATGGGCTGGTCGTCTCCACGCCGACCGGCTCCACTGGCTACTCACTGTCTGCGGGTGGCCCGATTGTGGTGCCGACGGTGGAGAGCATCGTGCTCACGCCGGTCTCGCCGCATACGCTCGCCATGCGCCCGCTGGTGCTGCCGCCGCAGGTCGAAGTTAAAGTGCGTGCGGATGATGGGCCCGAAGAACTTTTGGTGACGATCGACGGTCAGGTCGGGACTACCTTCACGGGTGGCGAGACGTTGGTGGTTCGCCGGGCGCGCAACGCGGTGCAGATCGTTCGCTTTCCCGGCACCACGTTCTTTACGCGATTGCGCCGGAAGCTCGGGTGGGGTGGACTGTCCGAGCGCGACGGCGAGACGATTTGAGGAGGTAGCGCATGCTCGTTGAGCTCCGCATACGCAACGTGGCTGTCATCGATACGGTCGCCTTGCCCCTCGCCGCGGGGCTCAACGTGCTGACGGGCGAAACCGGCGCCGGCAAGTCGCTCATCGTTGGCGCGCTCGGCATGCTGCTGGGTGAGCGGGCGGCCACCGATCGTGTGCGCAGCGGGGCCGACAAGGCGACTGTCGAGGGCGTATTCGAACCCGGCTCGATGCCGGCGTTGCGCGCGATGCTCGACGAGCGCGGTATCGACGCCGACGAGGAAACGTTGGTGCTCAAGCGAGAGATCGGCAGCAACGGACGCTCTCGGGCGTGGATCAATGGATCGCCGGTCACCGCTGCCGTGCTGGCCGAAGTCGGTGCGCGATTGGTGAGCGTGCTCGGGCAGCACGATTCACGTCAACTGGTCGATCCCGAGCATCAACGCGATGTGCTCGACGCCTTCACCGGCGCGATCGAGGTCCGCGCGCGCGTGGCCGATGCCTTTGCGCAGCTCGCTGCGCTGCGCGTCCGCGAACGTGAGCTTGAGGTGCGCCGTCAGGATGCCGCGAAGCGTGCCGATTATCTCCGCTTCGTGGCGCGCGAAATCGACGAGGCGAATCCGGTTGTCGGCGAAGATGAAACGCTCGATGGTGAGATCCGTCGCTTGTCGCACGCCGAGGAGTTACAGGCGCTGGCCGCGCAGGCCGCCACCGCGATCTCCGGAGACGAGCGCGCCGCGCTGACGCGACTCGCCAGTGTGCGCCGCGCGCTGGTCTCCCTCGAACGCATCGATCCTGATACGGGGCGCTGGCAGGTCGGCTTCGATGCGGCGGTGTACGCGCTGGATGAACTGGTGCGCGAGCTTGAGACGTATGCGGAGTCGATCGAGGCTGATCCGTCTCGGTTACGCACGTTGGAGCGGCGTCGCGATCAACTGCTCTCCCTCATGCGCAAGTATGGTCCCACGCTGCAGCAGGTGGTCGACACCGGAGCACAAGCCCGCGCGGAACTCGAGCTCGTCGATGGCGGCACGCTTGACCTGGCGGCCATCGCTGACGCGCGGGCCGCAGCGGAGGGAGCTCTGGTCGAGGCGGCGGCCGAACTGACACGCCGTCGGCAGTCTGGTGCACAACAACTCGCCCGTGCCGTCACGCAACTGCTGCCCGAGCTGGGGATGCCGGAAGGACGCCTGCAGGTCGTGCTGTCGCCGGTTGAGCACATCGGCGCGTTCGGTGCAGAACAGGTCACGTTCGTGGCCGCGCTCAATGCTGGCAGCGACGCGCGTCCACTCGGTCGCTTGGCCTCGGGTGGTGAACTTGCGCGCGTCATGTTGGCGCTCAGTACGGTGCTCGCGCGCCTGCAGCAGGTCCCGACGCTCGTGTTCGACGAAGTCGACGCGGGCATTGGCGGCGCGGTGGCGTGGCAGGTTGGCGCGCTGATGCGCCGGGTGGCCAAGCATCATCAGGTCCTCGCGATTTCACACCTCGCGCAGATCGCGGCCCGCGCGCATCACCACGTCGTCGTGCGGAAGAGCGCCATCGGTACGGTCACCACGGCGGACACGATGGTCGTGTGCGACGAACCGCGGGTCATCGAGATCGCGCGCATGCTCGGTGGCGACGCTGATCGGGAGGTCAGCCGGGCGCATGCGCGCGAACTCCTGGAGCGTGGTGAAGACGAGGACAGCGAGACGGCGGTCCCTGCTCTGGCGCGTCAGCGTCGAGGGAAGCCGGTATAGACGCGCAATTCGAGTCGGTCGCTCGTTGACGAGGCGACCGTCCCTCCGGATCCTGCGACCGGAATCGTATGTGAGTAAATGATTTCGGCCGGGAAGCGGGAGCGGCCGCGCACGTAGCTGGCTAAGGTCGAGAAGCTCGCGCCGAATGCGGCCGCCTGCATCGTGCGCGACGGCACCTCGTTGTCACGCATGAGCGGTGCATCCGAGGTGGGATCGGCGCCGTCGTAGCGGTCGGCGCCCCACCGCCGGACCAGATACGCGGCCGAGATGCCGAAGAACTGACCGATCGACACGCGTGGCGCGACCTCGAGTTCAAGGCGCGTGCCGAGCGACCGCGTGGCTTGAGCGACCGAGAAGGCGTCGAAGACGTTCGCGTCATTGCGGACGGGCAAGGCGATAGCGATCTCGTCGGACAGCGGTTTCACCGCGCGAACGGTCGCGCTCATCCAGAACGATCGGGTGAGCACAAGGTCGGTGGTGCTTCGCACCAGTAGCGCGTTGGCGCCTTCACCGATTGGCACATCGAACGGGTCGTCGGTGCGGTCGGCTCCGGCGGTGCCGAAACGCCAGCCAGCGGTGAGCATGCTCCGCACACCGCGTGACGGCGTGAGCAGTCGCCGTACCTGATCGGCCTGGAAGCTGTCGAAGATCAGATAGGATGCGGTGAGATCGATGTCGCCGATGCCGGCACGCCGCGTGTTGCCAAGCCGACTGTAGCCCAGCTTCCACGCGGTATCGCTGACGATGCCTGTGATGCCGCCGGGGCCGTACACGGTGCTCGCGCCCGCCGGTGCAGCCCCCTCGGCGATGTTCGTAACACCGAAGGCCGCAAAGTCTGTTCGGAGCGAGGCAATCGTCGTTCGGACCGCGGCCTGTGCACTCCCGTTCGCGATCGGGACCACCGGCGCGCCGCCAGTCGTGGCGTTCCCGTATACTGCGACGATGGCTGTACGGGTGGCGCTGGCGCGGAGCAGCAGCGCCTGCGCGGCGGCCCCGTTGGCGCGAATCGTCTCGCATCCGGTCGCGGTTGTCGAGGCACACCGCGCGATCTCAGCGGCGAGGCGCGTGCGCGCGAGGTCGAGCTGCGACAGGACGGCGCCGTTCGTCGCGCGAGCCGTGGCACCGGTAGCGGCAACGTACGCCGGGTTCATCCCCACGTTGGCCGTCGAGCCGACGCGATTCAGCAGGAGCTGCGAGACATCGCGGGACTCCACGTACGGCACGAGCAGCCGGAGCGAGAGGCGGCGTGTGAGGCCAAGGCTCACCCCGAGCGGCGCGATGCTCTGCCGCACTTCGCCCGTGGCATCGAGCGCGCCGAGCGAGAGCGCGAAGCTCGACTGACCTGTCAACGTCCGGACGCCGGCCTCGGCTGACGCGAGCTGCGGGAAGGTCCCGACGCCCGCCTTCGACGTGGCCAGTGCGCCGAGCAGCGGCCGGCGGTTGGAGCCACCGCTCGCTGAGGGGGCGTACACGGCGTCCCAGTCGTTCCACAGTCCGGAGATCAGAAACCGCTTACTCCCCTTCGGCAGGGGAATCGCGTCATCCCCCAGTCCCGCCACGGTCTGCGCGTGGACGGTGCCCGGTCGCGCGGCAGTGCTCGCCAAGAGCACACCGCTGAAGGCGAGCAACGCGCGAAGCGAGCAAACGAAACGAGGCGCGGACGGCAATCGGTAGAAGGCCAAGGCGAGTGGTCATGTGCAAGGTGAAGCAGGCCGCCCCTCACTCACGCCACGGTCAGGCGTCAGTCAGGGAGCGTCGTGCGCCGAACCGGCTAGATTAGCCCCTATCAGAGGGGGCGTCAACGAAACCCCTCGTCCCGTCACTTGAGAGCGTGCTGTGCATCTTCCTTCTGTCCCTTGGCAACTCACCGGAAACCACTGGCTGACCCTGCCGTGCATCAACCCAACCGATGGCGCGATTCACGCGCTCGGGGTGCTGCATCGTGGGGCGCGGGCGGCCATCGAGTTTGCCGGGTCGCCGGACTTTATGTCTGGGCAGGGTACCCCGCTCATGGGCCCAGTGTTGCGCGTTGATGGAGAAGTTCGCGTGCTGGCGGCGGAAGGCATTGCCTGGGAGCGGGCCGTCGGCTGGTTACCGACCTTCACCTGTACGATTGGCTCCCTGGTGGTACGCGGGACCCTCTTTGCGCCGTACGGGCGCGATGCCGATATGGCCGGCGCCGTCTACACCTTCGCGGTTGAGAATCGTGGGGCGAGCGACATCCAGCTGGAGATTGCGCTTGAGGGCGCGCTGGGCCACCGCCAGCAGCGCGTACGGACGCCTCGCCCGTTCGACGACGACCATCTCGTGAGCGTCGGGCCCGATGACGTGTTGCTGCTTGAGGGTGCCGCGATTCCCGGACTCGCCGCGATCGCGATCGGCTGTGACGGTCCGGCCACACTCGAAGCACCCACCGGGGCTGCTCGCGATGCGCGGCCGTTCGCTATTCGGCGTGCCCTCGTCGCACCGGCGAACGGCGCCGTGCAGGTCGCGTTCTACCTCGCCGTCGGCCCAGAGCGCGACGGCGCGCAGGCCACCGTCGCGGTACTCCGCCGCCGCGGGTGGCGCGCACTGCTGACGGCAACACGCGAAGCCCTGTCGGCGCTCGAACAGAGCACCGGGAGCGATGTCATGGATCGCATCGTCAACCGGAATCTGTTGTTCGCGTACTTCTATGGCGTCGGTCGTGGGCTGGATGATGCCCACTACTACCTCGTGCGGTCGCGGGCGCCGTGGCACTCGATGGGGTGCACGGTGCGCGATTGGGAAGCGCTGATGTGGACCTTACCGGCGGTGCAGTTGGCGGACACCGGCCTCGCGCGAGAGCTTCTTGTGCGCGCCTGCGAGCTGCATGGGTACGCACCCGGACAGGGGGTGCACTACATCGACGGCACGTTGTTTCAGCCCGGTTTCAGCATTGAAGGGCCAGCGGCGTTCGCCATCGCCACCGATCGGTACATCCGCGATTCCCAAGACGATCAGATCGTCGAGGATCCGGTCGTAGCCGACACGCTGTATCTGGCGTCCGAGGATATCACGGCGCGTCGCGATGAACGGGTGCCGTTGTACTCCACCGAAGTGATGCCATCGGGCGCACCGGCCCAATATCCGTTCACCCTGCACGGCAACGCGGTCGTGGCGCTTGCCCTGGATGTCTTCCGTCGCACGCTCGATGAAGAGGCGGCGGCCGGTGTCGAAGATCCGGCCGCGGTTCGTGCGGCGATCCGTCGGCATTTTGCCGTGGACCGGGGTGAGAAGGCGCGGTTGGCCGTGGCGGTCGACCTCACGGGGAATGCGTCGCTTGACGACGATGCCGTCGGTTCGCTCTTGTGGTTGCCGCTGTACGAGGCGCTCGATCGCGATGATTCGCTGTATCGTCGCTCGGTGCGCGCCCTCCGTACCGAGGGAGCCGCTCCGGACGCGTCCGTGTCGCCGCTGTTGCCGCAGATCGCGCGCCTCCTGGGCCCGGAAGCACAGGAGGTGCTCGCGTGGCTTCGCCGCGCACCACTCGATAACGGGATCGCTGCGGAGTTCGTGGATGCCGAGGGGAGGGCGATCGGCAATGGTGGCGACGCCGCCTTGGCCGGGTTACTGGCGCACACGGTCTGGTATGCGGCACACGCGCTCGGACTTCGTGCTTGATTGACGTGGGCCGCTTGTCCGGTTCAGGCCATCCTGCTAAAATCACTTCTGTGCGGGAATAGCTCAGTTGGTAGAGCACAACCTTGCCAAGGTTGGGGTCGCGGGTTCGAGTCCCGTTTCCCGCTCTGATCGTTGGTGCAGCAGCGTAATGGTTCGCAAAACGGGAGCGCTTTGGCGCTCCCGTTTTGCGTTGGGTGGCGGGGCGCGCTAAGCTCTGCAGGACCATCGCGCACGGCGATGGCTCGGCGAGCGTAGTGTGAAGGTGAGCTAACGACGGCGCGATACCCGGATGGCGAAACCGGTAGACGCGTGAGACTTAAAATCTCCTGCTCGAAAGGGCGTGCGGGTTCGAGTCCCGCTCCGGGTACGTTGTCGTCGTCGCTCAGCCGCACCACGCGTCCTTGCCCGTGCGAGATTTTCGCGAATACCGAGTACTCCCAGTGGCCTGGAGCCCAGATGCGAACAGTGCGCGACCCGCGCGGTACCACGTGGATTTGCCTCGAATTGCCGGAAGTGCCGGTTGATCAGCGAGAGGCGGCCGCCGTTCTCCCCGCCGATACCGTGGCGATCGAGTGCAACTCCGGTGCGGAGCGAGTGATTGCGCTGGTGGCACCGGGGTGGGATGACAGCATGGACGACGCGGCGCTCTCGAAGACGATCGCGGAGTTTATGCAGTAGGAGGCGAGCAGCAGCGATTGTATGTTTCAGACATGTCCGACGTCGTCACGCTCGCTACCGAATTACTCTCCGTCGAATCCACCACCGGCCGCGAACGGGACGCGGTGGATCTGGCCGCGCGCTGGCTTGTCGCGCGCGGCTGGAATGTGTCACTCCAGGAAGTCGAGCCGGGGCGCTCGAATGTCTGGGCCACCCGTCGTGGTGGCGGGGTGACGCTCTCGACGCACCTCGACACCGTTCCCCCCTATGTGCCGCCTCGGCTCGAGGGGAATCGGCTCTACGGCCGCGGGTCGTCCGATGCGAAAGGCATTGCCGCGGCAATGATGATCGCCGCCCAGCGATTGGCCGACGCCGGGGAGGAACGTGTCGACCTCCTCTTTGTCGTGGGTGAGGAAAAGGGGTCGCCTGGCGCGCTCGCGGCCAATCGCCTCCCCGCCACGAGCAAATTCTTGGTGAACGGCGAGCCGACGGAGAGTAAGCTCGCGTCGGGCTGTAAAGGGGCCCAGCGTGTGATCGTGCGTGTCCGCGGGCGCGAGGCCCATTCGGCGTATGCCCATCTGGGTAGCAGTGCGCTCGAGCCGTTGCTCGACATGCTCCCCCAGCTGCGCGACCTCGTGCTTCCGGTCGATCCGGTGCTCGGCGAGACCACGTACAACATCGGTGTGCTGCGCGCCGGCACCGAGGCCAACATCGTCCCTGGGCTCGCTGAAGCCGAGATCATGATCCGGCTGGTCGGCGACATCGCGCCCGTGAAGCAGGCCTTCAGCGACTGGGCCGGCACGCGAGCCGAGTTGATTTGGGGATCGCACATCCCCGCCCAGTACTTCCACGTGCTCAACGGCTTCGAGGTGGTGCCCGTTGCGTACACGAGCGACATCCCGCTGCTCGATCGCTGGGGGACGCCGCTGCTCTTCGGGCCCGGCTCCATTCACGTGGCCCACACGCCTATCGAATACATCGATGTGGCGGAACTCGAAGCGTCCGTTGGCGCTTACGAACGTATCGTCCGCACCCTGCTCGCATGACTACGCCCGTGACACGCTGGCCGGTCGCCGTTCTCGGCGCGACCGGTGCCGTCGGACAGGCCTTCATCCGCCTGCTCGCCGGCCACCCCTGGTTCGATCTCGTCGAAGTCGCCGCCTCTGAGCGCAGCGCCGGCAAATCGTACGCGTCTGCGACCCGTTGGCTCGAAGGCACGATGCCGCCGGCCGTCGCTGCGCTCGAGGTGAAAGCATGTACGCCGGAACAGGTTACGGCACCGATCGTCTTTTCGGCGCTGGACTCGTCGGTCGCCGGCGAGGTCGAAGCGGCGTTCGCCGCCGCCGGACGGCTCGTACTCAGCAACGCGAAGAACTATCGGATGGAATCCGATGTGCCGCTCGTGATTCCCGAAGTGAACGGGGACCATCTCGACCTCCTCACGCAACAGCGGGTGAACCGCGGATGGCCCGGCGGCATCGTCACGAACGCGAACTGCGCGGTGACGGTCGCGGCCATGGCGCTGGCCCCATTGCACACCGCGTACGGCGTTACGAAGGTCTTCATCACCACCATGCAGGCCGTGTCGGGAGCCGGATATCCCGGGGTGCCGTCGCTCGACATCCTCGGCAACGTCATTCCGTACATCGGTGATGAAGAGCCGAAGATCGAGACCGAGCTCGTCAAACTGCTTGGCACGTACGACGGCGAGACGATCGTGCCCGCGCCGATCGTGACGAGCGCGCATGCCAATCGCGTCGCGGTCGAGCATGGCCACACCGTGTGCCTGTCGGTCGCGTTCGAGCGCGCGCCAACGCCGGAGCAGGCACTCGAGACGTTGCGTTCCTGGACGGGATGCGCGGCAGTGCAGGGCTTGCCCTCGGCACCGGTGCCGGCGCTGATCGTGCGCGAGGAGCAGGATCGGCCGCAAGCGCGTCGCGATGTGAATGCCGGAGGCGGTATGGCCGTGACGATCGGTCGTGTGCGGGCAGACAATCTGTTTGACCTGCGGCTCGTCGCCATGGCGCACAACGTGGTGCGCGGCGCCGCCGGCGGATCGATCCTTAACGCCGAACTGCTGGTCGCCACCGGTCAGCTCGACGGGCTGGTTGCGTCGTGATCGTGGCCAAGTTCGGCGGCACCTCGGTGGCCGACGCCGCCGCCATATCGAACGTCGTGGACGTGATCGTTGGGAAGCTGGCCAGTGGACCGGTGGTAGTCGTCTCGGCGCTCGGTGGCGCCACGAACGTGTTGCTCGACCTCGCACACAAGGCTGCCGGCGGCGAGCTGCTCGCGGCCTTGCAGTTGGTCGAGCAACTGCGCGATCGTCACCTCCGCGAAGTGCATGCCCTGCTCGATGGATCGACGGAGGCCGATGAACTCGCGCTCGAGATCAGTGCCAGCTTCGATGAGCTTGCCCACCTGGCGGAGGCGTTCCGTACGCTCGGGTACCTCACGCCACGCTCCCTCGATACCGTGGCCGCGCTCGGAGAATTGCTGTCATCGCAGATTGTCGCGGCGGCGTTCCGTCACCGCGGCTATCCGGCGGTCTGGGTCGACGCGCGCGATGTGATGAAGACGAACGACGCCTTCACGCGCGCCGAGCCGGATGTGGAGGCGATTGCGCTGGCCGCACAGGCGTACCTGCTGCCGCTACTGCAGCAGGGAAAGATCCCGGTGATGGGAGGGTTTGTTGGCTCGGCGCCTGGGCGTGTCACCACCACGCTGGGCCGTGGCGGCTCCGATTACACGGCCTCGTTGATTGGCGCGGCCATCGCAGCCACCGCCATCGAAATCTGGACCGACGTGGACGGCATGCTCACGGCCGATCCTCGCGTGATTCCTGGTGCGCAGCTCATCGAGCGCATCAGCTTCGAGGAAGCGGCGGAACTGGCAGCCTTCGGCGCCAAGGTGCTGCATCCCGCGACGATCGCTCCGGCGGTGCAGCGGGGTATCCCCGTCTTCGTCTTCAATTCACGCAATCCGCAGGGGACGGGAACGATGATCGCGTTTGACGCGCCGCGTCTTGCCGTGCGTGCGATTGCCGGCAAGCGCAGCACGACGCTGGTCAAGCTGCGTTCCTCCCGCATGCTCTTGGCACCGGGCTTTCTGCGCCGCGTATTCGAAGTGTTCGAAACGCATCGCACGTCGGTGGACGTTGTGACGACCTCGGAAGTCTCGGTCTCCGTGACGCTCGACGATGCCACGAACCTTGGTGCGATCCTGCAGGACCTCGCCGCCTTCGGTGACGTGGCGGTGGAGCGACGCAGCGGCATCGTCGCCATCGTGGGTGCGGGCATCGCTGATGGCAGCCGAGCCATTGCCGATGCGCTGATCGCGCTCGGTCCGATTCCGGTGTACATGGCGTCACTCAGCGCCACCGGCATCAACTTTACCCTCGTCATCGACGACGAGCAGGTCGTGCCGGCGATGCAGCGATTGCACGCGGCATTTTTCGAGCGGGCCTCGTGAGCGGCGCGCCAGTGCGTGTCGCCCTCATCGGGATGGGACGGATGGGGCGCGCGCTCGACGCGCTGGCCCCCGAGCGGGGCTGCGAAGTCGTTGCCCGTCTCGACGCGGCCGAAATGTCGAACGGCATCTCGACTGCCGATCTCCACGGCGCACAGGTCGCGATCGAGTTCACCACGCCCGAATCGTCGGTCGCCAACGCCATCGCGTTACTGCAGGTGGGCTGTCCCGTGGTGATCGGTACCACGGGCTGGTCCGCGCAACTCCCCGCCATCGAGGCGGCCGCGCAGGCGACGCATGGTGCCGCGCTCTGGTCACCCAATTTTAGCATCGGCGTGCAGCTGTTTCTGGCGATGGCAGAAGATGCGGCCAATCGCGCACGGCAGGTGTCCGGCTTCGACGCGCACGTGGTCGAGACGCACCACATCGCGAAGCTCGATGCGCCCTCCGGAACGGGTCTCGCGATCGCTGACCGGTTGCGGGACGGCCTCGGCCGCGAGGTGCCGATCACGAGCGTGCGAACCGGTTCGGTACCGGGCACGCATGAGATCATTTTCGATGCGCCCTTCGAACAGATTCGACTTGTGCATGAAGCCCGCGACCGGCGGGTCTTCGCCGACGGCGCCCTGACTGCGGCCCGGTGGCTCGCGGCCACGCGCGCACCGGGCGTGTATACCATGCGTGACGTTCTGGCATCGCGCCAGGCGATTTCCTGACCCCTCAGCGCGGACCGACGATGGCGCAGCGACTCTTCGGGTGCGGCACCGCACTCGTCACGCCGTTCATGGCAGATGGGTCCATCGACGAGGTCGCCCTCAGGGCCTTCGTGGATTGGCAAGTCAGCGAAGGGGTGCACATGGTCATCCCGTGCGGCTCGACCGGTGAAGCGGTCACGCTTACCCCAGCCGAGCATCGTCGTGTGGTCGAGATCACGGTCGAGCAGGTCAACGGTCGGGTGCCGGTGATCGCTGGCGCTGGCTCGAACGACACGCAGCGCGCGATCTCGACGTCGCGCGAAATGAAGGCGATCGGTGCCACGCACCTGCTGCAGGTCACGCCGATGTACAACAAGCCGCCGCAGCGCGCGCTCGTGGCACATTTTCGCGCCGTCGCAGATGCGTGTGATCTGCCGATCGTGATCTACAACGTGCCCGGTCGCACGGCGATCAATCTCGATGTGCGGAGTTGCCTTGAGCTGGCGGCCGACCCCCGGTTCGTGGCGGTGAAGGAAGCCTCGGGCAATCTCGCCCAGATTACGCAGATCATTCGTGAGCGCCCCGAGCACTTCGCCGTGCTCTCGGGAGACGATGGTCTCACCCTCAGCGTCATGGCGCATGGCGGGGATGGCATCATCTCGGTGATCTCGAACGTTGTGCCGGCCCTCATGTCGGCGCTCTGTAACGCGATGGCGCGTGGTGATCTGGCCGAGGCTCGGCGCATCGATACGCGACTGGCGCCGGTGGCCCATGCGGCCTTCATCGAATCGAATCCCATCCCGACGAAGGCGATGCTGGCGATGATGGGGCGTATGCGTGATCAGCTGCGCCTCCCGCTGGTCTCGCTGCTCGACGCGCACCATCCGCTGGTGCGTGCGGCGCTCGTTCAGGCCGGCGCGCTCGCGTCGTAACCGCACGTCTCTCCCTCATCACTCCCACACGATTCTGCTCTCATGGCTTTCTCGCTGACCGACCTCGAAGCGCGCTTCAACGATCCGCTCCTGCTCGATGGAGGTGTGGCGCTACCGTCCGATGCACAGAATCTGTTTGATCACGCGCTGGCGTTGCTCGAGCGCGGCGAGATTCGCGCGGCTCATCGCGACGCCGACGGCACGTGGCACGCGGTGCCGTGGGTCAAGCGCGCGATCCTGCTCGGTTTTCGTATCGGTCGGGTCGTGGACATGCCGAGCCAGGCACCGTTTCATTTTCTCGACAAGCACACCTATCCAACGCGCGAGTTCCGGCTGGAGAGTCAGGTGCGCATCGTGCCCGGTGGCTCCACCGTGCGCCGTGGCGCGTATCTCGCTCCGAACGTCGTGTGTATGCCGCCGATGTACATCAACGTCGGGGCGTATGTCGGCCGCGGCACCATGGTCGATTCGCATGCACTCGTCGGCTCGTGCGCGCAGATCGGTGAGCGCGTGCACCTCAGCGCGGCCGCCCAGATCGGTGGCGTCCTTGAACCCATCAACGCGTCGCCGGTCATTATCGAGGACGATGTGATTGTCGGCGGAAACTGCGGCGTGTACGAGGGGACGGTGGTACGCGCGAAGGCGGTGCTGGGCGCCGGTGTGATTCTCACCCGCGGCACGCCCGTGTACGACCTGGTGAAGGAAACGGTGCATCGCGCCACGGCCGATCAGCCCTTGATCATTCCGGAAGGCGCCGTGGTGGTGCCTGGCGCCCGTCGCGTGACCTCAGCGTTTGGCGAGGCGCAGGGGCTGTCGTTGCAAACGCCGGTCATCGTGAAGTACCGTGATGACAAGACGGATGCCGCAACCGCGCTCGAGGCGTGGTTGCGGTGAGCCGCACCCGCTCGCCATTGCTGGTGCGCGGTGTCGTTCGCGCTCCCGGTGACAAGTCGATCAGCCATCGGTCGCTGATCTTGGCCGCAATGGCGAGTGGCCCCACACGTATTCGCGACATCCTCGCGTCCGCCGACGTGCAGGCCACGGCGGGCGCGCTGCGCGCCATGGGTGCTGAGATTCCGGCGTTGAGCGACGACTTCATCGTGCACGGTCGCGGCGTCGCGTCATTGCATTCGCCGGCGTCGGCACTCGATTGCGGTAACAGCGGCACGACCACCCGATTGCTCGCCGGACTCGTGGCCGGACTCGAAGGCCGTGTGGCGCGCTTCGAGGGTGACGCGAGCCTCAGTCGGCGACCGATGCGACGCATTGCGGCACCGCTCGCGGACATGGGCGCGCATATCGAGTTCGAGGGTGCCGACGGGCACGACGGATTGCCGATGCGCGTGCATGGGAGGCCGCTCTCGGCGATCACCGTCGTGAACACGCACGCGAGTGCGCAGGTGAAAGGGGCGTTGCTCCTCGCCGGACTGGCCTCCGGATCTGGAGTCACGGTGCGAGAGCCGCAGCGGTCGCGCGATCACACGGAACGCATGCTCCAAGCGCGTGGCGTGGCGCTCACGGTCGCCGGGGAAGACGTTGTGCTGTTGCCGGCGCAGACGGTGAACGCGGTCGATGTGGTGGTCCCATCCGATCCGTCGTCCGCCGCATTTTTCGCCGCACTCGCGGCGTTTGCCGACGAGGGCGTACTGCGCCTCGAGAATGTCTGCCTCAATCCCACCCGCACTGGCGCCTTCGACGTGCTGCGGCGCATGGGGGTGCGCATCGACGTCGAGGACGAGCGCACCGTCGGCGGCGAAGCCATCGGCACCCTGGTCGTTCACCCCGCATCGCTGCAAGCCACGGCGATCGGTGGCCAGGAAATTCCGCGCTGCATCGATGAACTGCCGATGATTGCGTGCGTCGCGGCGCGGTCCGTGGGAGAAACGCGCATCACCGACGCCGGCGAACTGCGCGTGAAGGAGAGTGATCGCATCCGGGCGGTCGTCGAGAACTTACGGCGCCTCGGTGTGGATGTTGAGGAACTCCCGGATGGGATGCGGATCGTCGGCTCGCAGTCGTCGTTGTCCGGACACGTTGTCACGCATGGCGATCACCGGTTGGCTATGGCGTTCGGTATTCTCGGTGCGGTCCCCGGAAATCGCATCACGATCGACGATCCCGCCTGCGTGTCCGTGTCGTATCCGACCTTTTGGCGGGATCTCGCACAGGCCATCGGCCCAGCCTCTCCGGACTCGGACCAGGAGCCAGCCGTGACGAGCCGTCCGAAGCCCCTCGTGATCGCGATCGACGGACCGGCCGCGAGCGGCAAGAGCTCGACGGCCCAGTGGGTCGCGCAGATCCTGAACGTCCATCACGTCGATTCCGGAGCCTTCTACCGCGCGATCACACTCTTGGCACTCGGCACGGGCGTCGCCCCCGAACAGTGGACGCCGCAGGCCGTGCTGGCGCAGGCGCACCGGATCACCTGGCGCCTGACCGAGCGCTCGGTCCTCCCCTTGGTCGACGGCACCGCGCAGGACGAGGCCATGCGCGACGCGCCGGTCACCAGACAGGTGTCGCGTGTGGCGCAGATGGCCGCCGTTCGACACTGGGTCAACGATCAGGTCCGGGCGGCCGGAGCGGCCACCGACGTCGTCGTCGATGGTCGGGATATCGGCACGGCCGTGTTCCCGACGGCGGCGCTCAAGGTGTTTCTGGTGGCTGATCCCTGGGAGCGCGCGCGGCGCCGCCTGATCCAGCGGCTCGGACGTCGGCCGAACGACGCCGAGATTGCCGAGGAGACCGAGGCGCTGGTGGCCCGGGACGCCCTCGATGCGGCCCAGAGCGCCCCGGCGCCGGATGTGATTACGATCGACACCACGACGGTGACGCAGGAAGAGCAGGTGCAGCGTATTGTGGCATTGGCCAAGGCCACCCGGGATCGTCTGCGCGGGCCGTGAGCGCTGGCGAGCGTATGGAATGGACCGGTGCACCCATTGCCGCAGGGGCTTGATGCTCCTACGTTTCTGGGTTCCCGCTGTTAATCCGTTCCACCCTCATCTCGGCGCGGCGAGTGCAGTTCCGCGATTCGGAGAGACCCACACGTATGAGCACTGAACTGAGCCCTGAGCTCGCCGCCGAGCTGAACGCCGCCCTCAATGCGGACATGGACGAACTCGACGCGGAGCCGGCGCACAATAAGCTCACGCCGCGCGAAAAGCGCGACCTGCAGAAGAGCCAGCTCCGCCCCCTCGCCAACCGTCGCCCGGAACTCTACGAAGAAGATGAGTTCTCGTCCGATGAGTACGAGCGGATGCTGGAGCTGTATAACGGTACCCTCGCCTCGATCGAAGAAGGTGAGATCGTCAAGGCGCACGTTCTTGAGATTCGCGAGAACCTGGTCGTCCTGGATATCGGCTTCAAGTCCGAAGGGACGATCCCGCTCGAAGAATTCAAGGATATGCCCGACCTTAAGGTCGGCGATGAAGTTGAAGTGCTCCTCGAGCACCTCGAGGACCAGGAAGGCTCCGTCGTCCTGTCCAAGAAGAAGGCCGACTTCATGCGCGTGTGGGAGCGCATCCGCGTCGCCTACGAAAGCGACATGCCGGTCGAAGGCACGCTCGTCAAGAAGATCAAGGGCGGCGTGGTCGTCGACCTCATGGGCGTCGATGCGTTCCTCCCGGGTTCGCAGATCGCGCTCCGTCGCGTGCCGAACATCGACGA
>CANHJV010000041.1 GCA_947461225.1 Gemmatimonadota bacterium
GCCAGCACGACGGGCGCCGGCAGACCGTCGGGGCCGGGCGGCGAGCAGACAATCACTTCACCCACGCCGGCCACACGGGCCGGGATGGCGCCCATCAACAGCGAGCTCGGATACGCGGCCCGCCCGCCCGGGGCGTAGATGCCCACGCGACCCAAGGGATCGGGGCGTCGTCCCACGCGGATACCGGGTTCCGGCGAGCACTCAGTCGCCACCGGGCGGAAGGCCTCGTGGACGGCGGCAATGTTGCGGGCCGACCGCTCGAGCACGAGGCGAAGCTTGGGATCCAGCGATGCCAGTGCGGCGTCCCATGCTGCCCGCGGCACTTCGATGGCCGGCAGTTCGACGCGGTCAAAATCCCGGGCGAAAGCGACCAGCGCGGCATCGCCTTCCTCACGGACACGTGCGATAATAGCCGTCGTTCGGCTACGAACAGTCGTGTCGGTGGTCGACGAGCGATCCACGATCGCCTGACGGGTCGTGGCATCGAGGGCCGCGAGCGGTCCGCGCGCACGCAGCCCAAGCGCAGGGGCGGGGCTCACGGCACGAGCCTTTCGATGCGGGTCACGAGGATGCCCTCGCCGCCGAGGGCTCGCAGCTGCGAGATGGTGCGATAGATCGTGTCGGCGCTGACCACGGCGTGGACGGCGACGTACTTCCCATGATCGGCGATCTCGATCACGGTGGGGCCATTGAGGCCGGGCAGCACGGCGCGCACCTGCTCAAGCGCTGCGCGAGGCACGTTGGCCATGAGGTAGCGCTGGCCGCGGGCCCGAATCACCGAACTGAGGGCGGTGACGAGGTCGTTCAGTTCCTGTACGCGCGACGGGTCGCCGTTGCGGGGACCGTTGGCGGCGGTCACGAGGTGGGCACTCGACTGCATGATCGTCTCGATCTCTCGCAGGCCGTTCATCTTGAGCGTGGACCCGGTCGAGGTCAGATCCACGACGATATCGGCGATGCCCAGGTGGGGCGCGATTTCTGCGGCCCCCGAGACCGGCACGACTTCCACCGGGCGGCCGCGCGACTCGAAAAAGGTGCGCGTGATGCGGGGGAAGACTGTCGCGACGCGCGCCGGCGTGCCGTCGGCGCCGATGTTCTCGACCGAGCGAATGCCCGAGTCGTCCTTGGCGGCCACCACGACGCGGCACCTGCCGAACCCGAGGTCGAGGTGCGAGCGAAGGTCGCGTCCTGACTCCTTGACCAGGTCCATGCCGGTCACGCCCACATCGGCCGCGCCGTCGGCGACGAACTCCGGGATATCCTGAGCGCGGACGAATATCGCTTCGAACTCTCCCCCGAGGGAGGCCGTGAGGGCGCGTTCCCCTGACGAACGGACCTCGAGTCCGGCGTCGTTGAACAGCTCACGGGTGTCTTCACTCAGGCGCCCTTTGTTGGGTAGCGCGATGCGTAGCATGACGGTCGGTGATAAGGAGAGCAGGGCTGGAAAAAACGAACGGCCCGTCCGAAGGGACGGGCCGAGGATCGCTTGGGTGCTTCGGGATCAGCGAGCTGCGCTGGTCACCGTGGCATACACGAAGCGCCCCGACCCGTATGGCCGTGGCTGCGATGCGCATGATGGTGGCTGACGCTCTGCATGATGTAGAGGAGCGTAGTGGCGTTCCGGACCTCCGTCAAGGAGGAAAAGCCCGACGGGCCTTGGCGTTGGCGGAGCTTGTGAATAACTTCACAATGCTCGTAGGGCCCTACGCGCACAGGATTCGTCCTGTAGAACGGTAAAAATTTTCGATCAGGCTCTAGGAGGCCTCTCGACATGCGGTTTCTCGGCTTTGCAGTAGTAACTGGCGCGGCGATCGTGCTCGGCGCTTGCGGTGGAGAGAAGGCCCCCGCGACGGATTCGGCGGCGGCTCCGGCGGCTGAAGCCGCAGCGGCTCCGGCTGAAGCGGCTCCGGTGGCGGGCGCGATGGCCCCGATCACGGGCACCACGCACGAAATCAAGATGATCGGCGACGGCACTGGCTACCGTTTTGAGCCGGCCGCCCTCACGATTGCCGCCGGCGACGGCGTCAAGTTCGTCCTGGTCAGCGGTGGCCCGCACAACGTCGCGTTCGATCCGGCCGTGGTTCCGGCCGCCGCGAAGGCGCAGCTCTCGGCCAACATGCCGGAGCAGGCTGGTGAGCTCTCGGGCAAGATGATGCTGAACGCCGATGAGTCGTACACGATCTCGTTCGGTGGCGTGCCGGCTGGCGAGTACGCGTTCCATTGCACGCCGCACCTTGCCATGAACATGAAGGGCGTGATCACGGTCAAGTAATTCGAACGGTCTCCGTTCGGCAGGAAACCGCGGGGGCTGGCGAACATCGCCAGCCCCCGCGTTCGTTTGCACAGGCCCATATCGATGATTCCCACGGTGCCCCCTTCGGATCCGGCGTCCGCGGTCCCGCCCGCGTTGACGCCCCCCACGCCTCGCCGCCCCCGGGCGGGTCAGCGTGCCCGCTGGCTCGCGGCTCGTACGCGCAATGCGGCACGGCACGGTTTGCTGATTGCCTCGGTCGGTGCCCTCGTCGTCATCACGACGTTGCTGCTGTTCGTGCTGGTCCCGTATCAGGCCGATCGCGCCCTCACGGCGCAGCTCGACGCCCTGCCGCCCGAACGCGATACGCTGTCGTTGCAGGTGGCACTGCGCGCCGCGCGCGGTGAACTGACCCGTCTCGAGACCTCGATCGCAGCGGCGGCGATCGCGACGCGAGCCGATGCCACCGGACCGCGACCGCTCGCCATCACGGGCGACAGCGCGCGTGTCACACCGCTGCTGGCGGCGCGTGACAGCGTCGCGAACGATCTGCAACGACAACTGCTGCGCGTTCGTCAGGCCCCGCTGGTGGAGAGCTACCGGGCCCTCGCCGATACACGGCTGCTGCGTGATGATGGGCGCGCACGCGCCTTGCTCGATGCGATTGAACAGCGGCATGCCGAGCGCGAAGCGTACGCGGCCCTGAGTGGTCCTGATGCGCGCTACGCCGCGATAACCGCGCAGCTGACGCAGCTGGGACAACGCCTCACGCGGCTCGCGGAATCGGCGTACGTCAGCGCGGTGGTGTCCGCGAATGCGAATGTGGTCGAGACTGGTGCCGGTACCTCGGCCGACAGCGGACGTGCCGCGCCGCTGCTTGCCGTGCCGCTGCCGATGGCCGACCGTGCGCTCGAGCAGGCACGTGGGGCGGCCGCCGGCACGGTGGCCCGCACCGAACGGGCGCTGGTGGATGCGGTGGCGCTGAATGACGACCTGCATGCCAAGCGGCAGGCGCTGCGTGCGCGCATGCATCTCGACATTCCGCCCATGGCGATGCTGCTGGCGTCGCTGGTGCTCGGCTTGGTGCTTGGCTTCGCCGTCGTGTTATGGCTCGAACTGCGTCGGCCCACGGTGGGTGACGAACAGGAACTCGCGGCGCTCACGCGCGCCCGCGTTATCGTCCATCGTGCGGTGACCGCATCGGTCCGCGCCGCGCGCGCGCGCCGACGTACGGATCAGCAGTTGCCGCCGATCCTACAGCCCACCGATTCGGCTTGGACATTGCTGCATCTCACGTTGAGCCGCATCGGCGACGTGTCACGGTATGTCGAAGTCGTGGCCGAACAGCCGGTGTTGGCCGGAGCGGTGGCGCTCAACCTGTCCGCTGTCGCGGCCCACGAGTCGCGGGCCACGGTGTTAGTGGACGCCGCGCCGCGCCGCGGTGCGCTCGTGTCCTTGCTCCCCACGTCGGTGCTCACGAGCGCGTCGGCCTCGATGGCGTCGGCAACGATGGCGTCGAATGCTGCCCGGGACGCTTCGGGGCATACCCCATGGGACGCCCCTCGCTCGATGCCGATCGGTCGCGATATGTTCATCGACATCGTGTTGCCCCGTCGTGTGCGCTCGCGGCATACCGGCCGTGATCTCGGTGCTTCGCTGGGCGCGGCCTCGCTGGTCACTGATCTGCAGCGCGTGGCGGCGCACCACGATCTGGCGGTGTTCATCACCGACCAGGATCTCGATGAGCCGGTGCCGAGTGAGACCGATGTCGTGCTGTGCGCGCGTCTCGGTGTGACCACGTTGGACTGGTTGTCCCGCACCGTATGGCAGCTGGAGGATCGCGGACGTCGGGTGCGCGCGGTGGTGCTCTGGTCGGCCGATCTGCCGCTGGCCGGATGAACACGCGTCGCGCAGTCCGTGGCGCGGTGCGTGGTCGTTGGCTAGTCTCCGAGTCATGTGGGCCGATACGCTGTTGTCACTCGAACGTGGTCACCTGATCCGCCTCGCGCTGTGGGCCGGCGCGTGTGTGTTGAGCGGGACATCACTGCTGGCGTGGTTGATGATGCGTCGCACCACGGCGCCGCTGTTACGGCATTTCGCGATGCAGACGGCTGCATGGGGGGCGGTCAACCTGGCCATCGTCGCCTGGGCGTGGCGCGGCCTCGCGTTTCGCGACTTTGCGGGTACGCAGCGCTTGCTGAACGTGCTCTGGTTGAACACCGGTCTCGACGTGGGGTATGCCGCGGTCGGTGTCACGCTGGCGCTGACGGCGTGGCGTTGGGGACAGCGCCCAGGTGGTATCGGGGCGGGTCTCGGGGTCGTGGTGCAGGGCGTCGCTCTCGCGTTACTTGATCTGCGGCTCATCCTAGCGATTGGGCCACTGCAGTAGGGAGTAGGGAGTAAGGGGTAGGGAAGGGGATGTCCTCAGCGATACTCCGTACCCCGTACCCCGTACCCCGTACCCCGTACCCCGTACTCCATACTCCATACCCCGTACTCCATACCCCGTACTCCATACTTTCCCATGGAACCCGTCATTCCCGATCTTCGCGCTGAGCCGCGCGCCAGCGCGTATGCGCAGCTGCTCGAGATGCAGTCGTTGCTGCTCGAGGGCAGTGACGACGCCATCGCCGGCATGGCGACGGTCAGCGCGCTGCTGCACCATGCGTTCGGTCATCTGTGGACGGGGTTCTACCGGGTGGTGGAGCCCGGTCGCCTGTTGCGCGTCGGCCCGTATCAGGGGTCGCTGGGGTGCCAGGAGATCACCTTCGGGCGCGGCGTCTGTGGGACGGCGGCGGCCGAACGCCGCACCGTGGTGGTGGCCGACGTGCATGACTTCCCGGGACACATCACCTGCGATCCGCGCTCGCAGAGCGAGATCGTGGTGCCGGTGTTCGACGCGTCCGGCGCGCTGATGGCCGTGCTCGATATCGACTCCTCGGTCCCGGCCGCGTTCGGTGACGTCGATCGCGACGGGCTTGAGCAGCTGGTGGCTTGGTTCGCCCGCGCGACGTATGTTCCCGTCCCCGCCTGACTCCTCAGTCGCCCCGTCGATGACCGGCTACTCCGATCGGATCAACCACGCCTTCGCCTATGCGGCGAAGCACCACGATCAGCAGGTCCGCAAAGGCACGCGGCTCCCGTATCTCACGCATCCCGCGAATGTCGCGGTGATTCTCACCCGCTACGGGTGCGACGACGACGCGGTGGTCGCGGGCATCCTGCACGATGTCGTGGGCGACTGCCTTCGCGACGGCTGGACGCGCGAGACGCTCGACGAGCGCATCGGCACCAAGTTCGGCAACCGCATGCTCGAGATGCTGCTGTCCGTCACCGAGCGTCGCACCGACGACGACGGCGTCGAATTGTCGGCCGACGATCGCAAGGACGACTACCTCGCGCGGCTCGCCCTCGCGAGTGACGATGCACGGTGGGTGTGCGCCGCCGACAAGCTACACAACGCGAACTCCATTCTCTCCGATCTGCGCCGCACGGCGTTTCCCGAAACCGTGTGGGGACGATTCGCCGCCGGACGCGATGGCACGGTGCGCCAGTATGCCCGCGTGAGCGAGCGACTGCGCGAGATCGGCTTCAACGCCCCGATCGTGGATGAACTCGCGCACGCCGCCGCGGAGCTGGGACGGATCTGAGTGTGCTTGCGGCGACATCCAAACTGCCAGAACACGGATGACGCGGATGTAAAATGGAAACGACACGGATAAGCGGTCTTTTGCCGCTGCTCCGTGTCGTTCGATTTACGAGTCCAATATTTTGCTGTTGCTTATCCGTGTGGTTTCGGCGTCTTCCGCGTCATCCGTGTTCCGGCAGTAGCGATCCGTCCGACAACACGGTGTCACACGTTTACGCGCCGACCGTCGTGCCGTAGCTCGTTTCAACGTAGTTCTCGAGAATCACGAGGAACTCCTCGACGATCTTGTCGCCCTTGAGCGTGGTGAAGAGCTTGCCGTCCACGTACACCGGCGCCTTGGGCTCTTCGAACGTGCCCGGCAGCGAGATGCCGATGTTGGCGTGCTTGGATTCACCGGGTCCGTTCACGACGCAGCCCATCACGGCGACCTTCATTTCCACGACGCCCGGACGCGACTCACGCCACACCGGCATCTGTTCGCGCAGATAGCCCTGGATGTCTTCGGCCATGTGCTGAAAGAACGTGCTGGTGGTGCGCCCGCAGCCGGGGCACGCGGTCACCTGTGGCGCGAAGGAACGCAGCCCCAGTGACTGCAGAATCTGCTGCGCCACGAACACTTCTTCGCGACGATCGCCGTTGGGCTTGGGGGTGAGCGATACGCGAATCGTGTCGCCGATCCCTTCACTGAGCAGGATGGCCAGTGCGGCGCTGGACGCCACGATGCCCTTGGCGCCCATGCCCGCTTCGGTGAGGCCCAGGTGCAGCGGATAGTCGCAGCGCTTGGCGAGACGACGGTAGCACTCCACCAGATCGGGCACGACGGAAATCTTGGCGCTCACGATGATCTTGTCGTGACCGAGCCCGACTTCTTCGGCCAGCGCGGCGGAACGCAGCGCACTCTCCAGCATCGCGTCCATGTACACGTCCTTCGCGTCGCGCGGCTCGGCCGACTTCGCGTTGGCGTCCATCATGTCGGTGAGCAGATTCTGATCGAGCGAACCCCAATTCACACCGATACGCACCGGCTTGTTATGGTCGATCGCCGCCTGCACGATTGTCGTGAAGTTCGTGTCGCGATGCTTCGTGCCCACGTTGCCCGGATTGATCCGGTACTTGTCGAGCGTGGCCGCGCACTCCGGGTACTTCGTGAGCAGCAAGTGCCCGTTGTAGTGGAAGTCGCCGATGAGCGGCACGTCGAGCCCGCGGTCGACCAGTCGCTGCCGGATTTCCGGGACGGCCTGCGCGGCCTCGTCATTGTTGACCGTGATGCGCACCTTCTGCGAGCCGGCCTCGAATAATTCGGCGACCTGATTCGCGGTACCGGCGGCGTCCGCCGTATCGGTGTTGGTCATCGACTGCACCACGATGGGTGCGGAGGAGCCGACAGAGACACCGCGCACCTGAGTGGTGACGGTGGGACGACGAGCGCTAAAGCCGTGAACGGAAGACACCATTGAACCCGGTTGAGAGTGGCAGCCATAAGGTAGCGCGGGAAGGGGCTCCTCCCCAAGTTCCAGCCATGACCGATCCAACGTCGCCGCCTCCCGAGGAGATGCCCGCCCCCGCCCCTGCGTCCAAGCCCCGCCAGTCGTTCCTGCGGCGGCACTGGCTGGCGGTCGGTGTTTTCGGGGTGTTCGGCCTTCCGGCCCTTGGCATTGCCCTGTGGGCCACGATTGCGCTCAGCTGGAGCTACTCCAGCGGCAAGCGGGCCGGATATGTCCAGAAGATCTCCCGGAAAGGCTTCGTCTGCAAAACCTGGGAAGGCACCCTCTACACCGATATCGCGAAGGGCTTCCGGTCGGACAGTTTCTCGTTCACGGTGCGCAACGATTCGCTCGCCCACGTGATCGAGACACTCAGCGGCAAGAGAGTTGCAGTGGACTACGAGCAGCACATCTACGTGCCGACGTCCTGCTTTGGCGATACGGAGTACTTCGTGACCGGTGTGAGCGCGCTTCCGGAGTAACACGAGGTCCCGGGTCGCCGGTTTCCCCTACTCGATCCGGAGATTGCTATGAATCGCCTTGCCACGTTCGCTACGGTGACCGCGCTGCTCCTGACACCCGCGATGGTTACTGCTCAGTCGTCCGCCGTCGGTTTCGGCGTGAGCGGTGGCCTGTCAGTCCCGACGGGAGATCTCGGTGATGCCGTCGATGCCGGCTACTCGATCGCTGGTCATGTGTTCTTGAAGCCCGCCTCGATGACGTCGGTGCGCTTCCGCGGAGACGTGAGCTACAGCGGATTCGACTACAAGAACATCGATGCGTCGTACCGCAGCCTCGGCTTTGTCGGGAACGCGCTCCTCGATCTGTCGACCAGTGGCGGCGTGAAGCCGTACGTGCTGGGTGGGCTCGGTGCGTTCAACGGGAAGCGGTCCACGCAGCTCGGATCGGCGGCCGTGGTCTCGACCAGCAGCACCGACGTCGGTATTCAGGTCGGTGGCGGCCTGACCTTTCAGCTCTCCGGCTTTTCGACGTTCTTTGAACTGAAGTACGTGAACGTGTTCACGGACGGGAACAGCGCGGGCTATCTCCCGATCACGTTTGGCATTCGGTTCTAGGCGGCGATGCAACACGGGACGGCCCGGTATCCGCGAGGATACCGGGCTGTTGTGCGTCAGGCGATACTGTTGGGTGCGATCCAATGCCACTTTTCAGCAGCATGACTAGCCAGACTGCTCCCATCATCGTTGTCGGCGCCGGCGTGGCCGGGCTCGTATGTGCGATTGAGCTCCATCGCGCCGGCCAGCCTGTCCTTGTGCTCGATGCCGCGTCGGTGGTGGGCGGTCGCGTGCGCAGTACGACGCGCGACGGCCTCGTGTTCGACCACGGCTTTCAGGTCTTGTTCACGGCGTATCCTACGCTGCGCCGCTACCTCGATCTCGACGCTCTCGCCCTGCGCAAGTTCCTGCCGGCCGCCCGCATCGTGCAGGGTGGTCGCGCCGCATTGATCGGCGATGCGTTGAGGGACCCGTCGCTGCTGATCGACACGGTGATGGCGCGCGCCGTACCGCTCGGTGACAAGCTGCGCCTGCTCGCGCTGCGCCGCTTTGCCCAGCAGCTCTCGATCGACGAGTGCTTCACCGCACGCTTCGCCGGTGTGAGCACGCGCGATTTTCTGGCCTCGCGCGGATTCAGTGCCTCGGTGATCGACGGATTCTTCGCACCGTTCTACGGTGGTATTCTGCTGGATCGCACCCTCGCCACCAGTGCCTCGGTGCTGTTGTTCACGTTCAAGATGCTGGCCGAGGGTGATACGGTGGTGCCCGCGGCTGGGATGGGAGCGCTCACGAAGCAGCTGGCGGCGCAACTGCCGGCGGGTTCGGTTCGCACGGAGGTCGGCGTGCACGCGCTCGCCGTGCACGACGGGCGCGTGACGGGCGTGGTGCTGGCCGGCGGCAACGTGATGCCTGCGGCCCAGGTCATCATGGCTACCGACGCACCGGCAGCGGCGCGGCTGGCCGCCACGGCCGGCGTACAGATTGCCACGCCCTCCGGAGCGCGCGGTACCACCACGTTGTACTTCACCACGAGCGGCGCCTCACCGATTCACGGCCGCGCGCTCTGGCTCAACGCGGATGCGTCGGCGGTGATCAGTCACGCCGTGACCATGACGGATGTGGCGCCGGAATACGCGCCGCGCGGGGTGTCGTTGATCGCGGCCAGCGCTGTGGGTGACGCCGCCGATCGATCAGATGCCGATCTGGAATCGGCGGCACGTCGCGAGCTCGCCGCGATGGCTAAAGCCGCCGGTGATGCCGCGGCCGATGCGAAAACCGCATTGCTGGCGCGCGCGGCGATCTGGCGGGTGCCCTACGCCCAATTCGCGCAGCCACCGGGTTGGCGGGAGCACCGCCCGACGATCGCGTGTGGTATCCCCGGGCTCTGGCGCGCCAGTGAAGTGCTGCACTCCAGCTCCCTCGAAGGTGCGGCGCGCGGCGGGCAGGATGCCGCGCGTGCCGTGCTGCAGCCTCACTGACCGTTCGCTACGTGTTTCCGTTGCTCTCCGTTCGGTTGAAGGCGTCAGCCGACGCCGAGTAGCCCCGCGACGTCGGCCAACCGATCGACGGTAACGACGGCCCCCGCGGCCCGCAGTCGCTCCGCCGACACGATCTCGGCGTAGCCAATCACCGTCATGCCGGCGGCAGTCGCCCCTTGTACACCGAGCGGGCTGTCCTCCACCACGATTGTGCGTGCTGGATCGAAGCCGAGGGCGCGCGCGGCGTGCAGAAATAGATCAGGCGCCGGCTTGGGCTTGCCGACATCGACGGCGGAGAAACGCCGTCCTTCGAAGCGATCGAGCAGCGCTGTTTTGCCGAGCGTGGTGCGCATTTTCTCGTGCTCGCCGTTCGACGCCACACCGTAGCGGATCCCCGCAGCGTCGAGCGTATCGAGCAGCGCCACGATACCGTGTACCGGCTCGAGGTCACGCTGCAATGCCACCGTGACGTTCGCGGTGAAGCGCGCCAGCAGGTCATCGGGCGGCGCGTGGCCCATCATCTCGGTCACGATCTCGACGCAGCGCGGCATCGAGTTGCCCATGAAAATGTCGAGCGATCGCTCCATCGTCATGGGCAGGCCGATCTCCGTGAGCAGGAGCGCCCACGTGCCATTGGAAATGCGCTCGCTGTCCACCAGCACGCCGTCGCAATCGAAGATCACGCCGTCGATCGCACCACCGATGGCACTGCCGACGGTGTGCCGGAGCACCTCAGCGGAGGGCGCGTGCATCGTCGTGCGACAGGTCAACGGGTGCGAGACTGGCACGGGCCTGCGCGAGTTGGCGCTGCACGGCGTCGGGGCCGGTGCCACCGTCGATGTTGCGCGCGGCCAATGACGCATCCACGCCCAGGGCATCGCGCGCATCGGTGCCGAAGAGCGCGTGCGCGGCGGTGAACGCGTCGGCGGGCAGCTGGTCGAGTTCGATGCCCCCTTCTTCGGCCTGACGCACCAGCGAACCCACGGCGCCGTGTGCCTCACGGAACGTGGCCCCCTTCTTCACAAGATAGTCGGCCAGGTCGGTCGCCATCATCGCGCTCGAGCACGCCGCGCGCATACGCGCCTTCTCGAATCGCAGTTCGGCAATCGCGCCCGCCATGGATGGCAACACCAACAGCAGCAAGTCGACCGCGTTGAACAGCGCGCGCTTGTCGTCTTGCAAATCTTTGCTGTAGCCGCTGGGCAGTCCCTTGATCGTGCCGAGAATCGATACGAGGTCGCCGAGCACGCGGGCGCCCGACCCACGGGCCAGTTCGAACACATCGGGGTTCCGCTTCTGCGGCATCATGCTGCTGCCGGTCGAGAAGCCGTCGCCGAATTTCACGAAACCGAACTCGCTCGTGCCGTACAGAATCATGTCTTCGGCCAGACGCGAGCAGTGCGCCGCGGTCATGGCGCAGGCGAACAGCGTTTCTGCCACGAAATCGCGATCGCCGGTGGCGTCGATGCTATTGGCGGAGATGGCGTGGAAACCCAGCGACTCCTTGAGCAGCGCGCGCGACACCGGGAACGCCGAACCGGCAATCGCGCCCGAACCCAGCGGCATCACCGACGTGCCGCGCTCGGCGTTGGCGAACCGGGTGCGATCGCGCGACAGCGGCCAGAAGTGCGCGAGGAGCCAATGCGCGCCGCTCACTGGCTGAGCGCGCTGCAGGTGGGTATAGGCCGGCAGCACGGCATCGGTGAGCGTTTCGGCCTGCATCAACAGCGCCTGCTGCAGCTCGGCGATCGCGGCATCCACCCGATGGCAGGCGTCGATCGTCCACAAGCGCGAGGCCGTGGCCACCTGATCGTTGCGCGAGCGGCCGGTGTGCAACTTCGAGGCGACCGTGCCGGCTTCCTCGTGCAGGAGCCGGTCGATCATGGTGTGGATGTCTTCGTCGGTGGCGACCGGCGGCGCGCCGTCGGCGATCCGCTGCGCCACCCGATCGAGCCCCTGCTGGAGCGCGTCACTCTCTTCGCGGGTGAGCACCCCCCCCTCGCCCAGCGCCCGCGCCCAGGCCTTGGAGAGGCGCACGTCGTGCGGCCAGAGACGGAAGTCGGTGCCGATGGAGCGATTGATCGCATCGAGGAGCGGCGATGGGCCACCGGCGAATCGACCGCCCCACAGCTTATGGGTTCCGGCTTCGGAAGTGCTCACGGAATACTCACGACAGGGTTCGAAGGAATGACGACGCGGGAAATCTAGAGGGTCGGCTCGGGATCAGGCGCGCAGATACGCCCGCAGCTTCTTGAGCACGCGCTCGCGCCCCTCGGTGGATCGGCAGATGATGAGGACGGTGTCGTCGCCGGCGATGGTGCCCGCGACGTCGGGCCACTCGAGTTGATCGAGGGCCTTGGCCACCGGCTGTGCCCCCGACTTGATCGTGCGGGCCACCACCAGGACCTGGACGCCTTCCACATGCGCGAGGAGTTGCGGGAGCATGCGCTCGAGCTGCGCGAGCTCGTCGTCGTCGCCGCTGGTGTCCGAGAACGCGTAGCGGGAGTGGCCCTGCGCATCGGGGATGCGGGCGAGGCGGAGTTCGCGCAGATCGCGCGAGAGGGTGGATTGCGTCACGTCCCAGCCGCGTTTGGCGAGCTGTCGGCGCAGCTCTTCCTGGCTGGCCACGGCCTTCGCGGACACAATCTCGCGAATGACCTGGTGGCGCTGGTGCTTGTCGGACACGGGGCGGGCTCCTGCGGATCGGTTCGGCGCCGAAGGCTGCGCCACCGGGAGGGAAACGAGGCACCGCTGTGACACAAACAAGATTGACAGCACGGCGATGCAAAATTATGCATTAATTGTGCATACTCTACCGGACTTGACGCAACTGCCAAAACCGACCGTTACCGAACCCACGTACCGCGTGGGCGTGTTGGGCGCGAGCGGCTACTCGGGACGCGAACTGTGCGCCCTGATTCTCGGTCATCCCCATCTCACGCTCGCGTTTGCCACGGCCAATGCCCAGCGCGGCACCACGTTGCGCGTGCAGGCTGGAGGACGCGTACACGCCATTCCGATGGTGGGTCCGGAGGAGGTCGATCTGTCGAGCGCCGATCTGGTGTTCGCGGCGCTGCCGCATGGCGCGTCGGCCGAATGGGTGGCGAAGGTGATCGCGGCCGGTGCCCGCGTGGTCGACTTGTCGAGCGATTTGCGTCCGGGGCACGGCGGGACCGATCATGCCCCCGCCGGCGTGCCGAATGATGCGCCGTATGGCTTGCCAGAGCTGTTCCGGGCGCCGTTGCTGGGTGCGCGCGTGGTCGCCAACCCCGGCTGCTACGCGACCAGCATTCTGGTAGCGCTGGCGCCGCTGGCGAAGGCTGGGCTGATCGCGCCGGGTGCGACGGTGAACATTGCCGCGGCCAGTGGCGTGAGCGGCGCCGGTGCCTCGCCCAAGCTCGAACTGCTGTTCGCCGAGGTGACGGAGAATTTCCGACCGTATGGCGTAGGCAATTCGCATCGGCACCTCTTCGAGATGCGCGCCAGCCTCGCCGCCCTCGGCGCCGACTGCGACCTCCTGTTCACGCCGCACTTGCTCCCGATTGACCGCGGCATCTTGTCCACCATCACCGTGCCGCTCACGCGCCCGCTCGATGATGCGCTGGCGCCGTTCCGGGACATGTACGCCCACGAGCCATTCGTGGAGCTCACCGCCGATCTCCCCGCGCTGGCTGACGTGCAGCACCGCAATGTGGTGCGGATCGGCGCGCGGATTCCCACGGGAGTGCGCACGCCCACGCTGCTGGTGTTCAGCGCGATCGACAATCTGGTGAAAGGCGCGGCGGGTCAGGCGATCCAGAACGCGAACCTGATGCTGGGACTCGACGAGACGGCTGGATTGATGCGATAACGGCGAAGTAGTCCGATAACGGCGAAGTAAGGGGTAGGGAGTAGGGGGTAGGGAGTAGCGCTCCGCCCCCGACACCGTACTCCCTACTTCGCTGTCATCCCCATACCCCCGACTCCTTACTCCCTACTCTGCAGTTATCAGAAATGTTTGTCGTTAAACTCGGTGGTCGCACGCAAAACGATCCCGCACTGCCTGCGGCGCTGGCCGCGTTGTGGCGTGCCACACATGGTGGCGTGGTGGTCGTGCATGGCGGTGGTGATCAGATCAGCGCGTTGCAGCGGCTGCGTGGTGAGGAGCCCGTGTTCGTGGGGGGTCGCCGGGTGACCACCGACACGGCGCTCGAGCTGGTGCGCATGGTGTTGTCGGGGCTGGCCAACAAGCAGATGGTGTCGGCGTTGGTGGCGGCCGGTGCGCCGGCGGTGGGTATTTCCGGTGAGGACGCGGCGCTGTTGCGTGCGGTGCCGATCGACGTGGCCACGTTCGGGCACTCCGGCACGCCGGCGGTGGTTGATCCGCGGCTGGTGCACGCGTTGCTGGCGGCGGGCTTTCTGCCGGTGATTTCGCCGGTGGCGGCGCGTGAAGCGGAAAGTGGGGCCGGTGCGTACAACGTGAACGGTGACGATGCCGCGGCGGCCATCGCGGCGGCACTCGGCGCCGATGAATTGTTCCTGATGGCCGATGTGCCGGGTGTGCTCGATGGCGACAAGGCGCTCGTGCCGCGTCTGTCGCTCGACGACGCGCAGGCGCTGATCGCCAGTGGGGTGGCGGGAGGCGGCATGGCCGCCAAGCTCGATGCGTGCGCGCAGGCGCTGGCCGGTGGTGTACACCGAGTGCGGATTGGCGATCTCGCCGCACTCACTGTTCCCGAGGCGGGAACCGCGATCGTTGCGCGCGTGGACGCAACGGATGCCGTCTTTTCCAGGTAGCTGCCCATGACTTCGACGATGCCTTCGCCTGCTCCGACCACCGCGTTCACGGCCACCCCGGCGTTGCCCGCGATCCTCGGCACGTACAAGCGACAGGCCCCGCTGTTCGTCCGTGGCGACGGCGTCTACATGTTCGATGAGCACGGCAAGCAGTACCTCGATCTCGTGGCCGGTATCGCCGTGACGTCGCTTGGGCACAACGACCCGGGCGTCATGCAGGCGATGCAGGAGGCGATGGCCACGGGGCTCATTCATACGTCGAACCTGTACCGCACGGCGCCCGGTGAGGCGCTGGCCCAGTGGTTCGTGGATCACTCGTTCGCCAGCAGCGTGTTTTTTGCGAACTCGGGGGCCGAGGCCAACGAAGGCGCGTTCAAGTTCGCGCGTCGCTGGGGTGGCACGCAGGGCTTCCCGCACAAGCACCACATCATCGCGGTGCGCGGCGCGTTCCACGGCCGGATGCCGGGCACGTTGGCGGCCACCGACCGTCCGGCCTATCGCCTGCCGTTCCGTCCCCTCATGGGTGGCGTGACGATCGTGGAGCGCGACCTGGACGAACTCGCCTTGGCGTTGCACCCCGAGAAAACGGCGGCGGTGATCGTGGAGCCGATTCAGGGCGAAGGCGGTGTGCGCGTGGTCGACCCCGAGTTCCTGCGCGGTCTGCGCGCGCTCACGCGGGAGCGGAACGTGCTGCTCATTCTCGACGAGATTCAGTGCGGACTGGGTCGGACCGGGACGTTCTTCGCGCATGAGCAGATCGGTGTCGTGCCCGACATGCTCACCATCGCGAAGCCGCTGGCCAACGGCCTGCCGATCGGCGCGATTCTGGTGAATGACGCCGTGGCCCGCGCGATGCAGCCGGGTGATCACGGCACCACCTTCGGCGGCGGTCCGCTGCTGGCGCATGTGGCGCACCACGTCGTGCAGCGGTTGTCCGACCCGGCCATGCTGCAGCACGTGCGCGAGACCGGCGCGTGGTTCGGCGAACAGCTGCAGGGGATCGCCGATCGCACCGGTCAGGTCCGCGCGATCCGCGGCAAGGGTCTCATGTGGGGGATGGATGTGCATGAGCCGGCGGCGGCGATCATCGGCCGCGCGTTCGAGAAGGGATTGCTGCTGGTCAGCGCGGGCGAGCACACGCTGCGCTTCCTGCCGCCGCTGGTGATTACCAAGGACGAACTCGCCGCGGGACTCGCGATTCTGGAATCCGTGATGCAGGCATAGGTCGTCGTGTGCACGTGCGCGAGCACGTGCACACGGAAGTCCCGCCGCGATAATATTTTCGCGTGCCCTAGTGCATTCGCGCCGAATGCACAATATTGTCGTCGCCTTCACGTGCCTCCGTGAACGGTGCGGGAGATTCACGCGGTGCGTTCGCGTGTCGTCGTCCGCGAAGCGCACCGACCTCGCGTGGTTCGATCACCGGCGGTGTTGCCCCTGTCCTGGCGCGTCGATCCGGCGACGTGCTCGAGGCCGGACAGGGCCGCTGGTGGAGTTCGCTCCTGCAGCGATTTGGTCACGTCAGGGCTCTGACGCTGCGCGTGACGGGCACGGTGCGTAACTTTCGGCTATGCTCGTCTCCAGACCGATTCTTCGCGCATCCGCGATTGCCGCGTCGATGCTTGCTGCCACGGCCGCCGCGTCGTCGCTCTCCGTATCGTCGCTCGCCGCCCAGGCCGCGCCGCCCACGCTCGTCGTGCAGATCACCGTCGACCAGCTGCGCCCCGACTATCTCGACAAGTGGGCGTCGCAGTTCACGGGCGGACTTGGCCGTTTGCTCAAGCAGGGTGCGTTCTTCACGAATGCCTCGCACGATCATGCCACGACCGAGACGGCGCCGGGTCATGCGACGCTGTGGTCGGGACGCTATCCGGCGCACACCGGGGTGGTCCTGAACGAAATCGGCGTGGCCGATCCGCAGTCGCCGCTGTTGCTCGGACGCGGTGGCGGTGCCTCGCCGTACCGGTTCCGCGGCTCGGCGCTCTTCGACTGGATGCGCACCCGCGACCAGTTCAGCCGCGCGCTGTCGGTGTCGCGTAAGGATCGCGGCGCGATCCTGCCATTGGGTCGGTCGAAGCAGCAGGTGTACTGGTACTCGCTCGATGGGCGCTTCACCACCAGCCGCTACTACGCCGACACCCTGCCGGCCTGGGTGCAGCAGTTCAATGCGCGCGATTTCCTGAAGCCATACCTCGGGGCCAAATGGAATCCGCTGCTCGCGGCCTCGCAGTATCCCGAGAAGGACTCGGTCGCCATCGAAAACCAGGGTAAGGACTACGTCTTCCCGCACACCCTCGATACCGACCTGCGCGCGGGCGGGACCAACTTCACGGAATTTCCGTGGATGGATGAGGTCACGGTCGACATGGCGCTGGCCGGGGTGAACGCGCTCGACCTCGGCAAGGGACCGACGACCGACGTGCTCGCCGTATCGCTGTCCACCACCGATGCCGTCGGACACCGGTACGGTCCCGATTCGCGCGAACTGCATGATCAGGTGCTACGCGTCGATCGCCTGCTCGGCCGCCTGATCGACTCGCTGTACACGCTGCGTGATTCCACGCGGATCGTGTTCGCCCTCAGCGCCGATCACGGCGTGTCGCCGTTCCCCGAGGTCGCGTTTCCGGGTGCCGATCCCAACCGCGGCCGCGTGAATCCGCAGCCCATCATCGACGCCGCCCGCAGTGCACTGGCCAGCCGCGGCGTGGAGGGTGATGCCCTCATGCTGCAGGCGGGCATCGTGTCGCTCGATCGCCGTCGGTTGGCCGCCAAGCGGGTGAATGCCGATTCGGTGGTCACCGCGTTGCGTGGCCAGCTCCTCAAGCTGCCCGGCATGCTGCGGGTCGATCGCGTGTCCACGTTGGCTGCTGCCGCCGCCAAGGGCGACGTCATTGCGCGTCGATGGTTGCACGCGATTCCCACGGATTTTCAGGCCGAGCTCACGGTGACGTTCCAGCCTGGCTACTACTGGTCGGGCACGCGCTATGCGGCGCACGGTGCCCCGCACGACCTCGACGCCCGCATCCCGATCCTGCTCATGGGGCCGTTGGTGAAGCCAGGGCGCTACGGCAAGCCGGTGTTCTCGGTTGACATCGCCCCGACGTTGGCCGACATGCTCGGCATCCCGCCCACCGAGAAGGTGGACGGCCGCGTGCTGACCGAAGCCCTGCGCCGCCCGTAGGCTGATGGCCTTACGGATCGACCGTGCCTTCGACGAGCTGCGCTTCGGCGCAGCGCGTACGTTGAACCTGCGTGCGATGCAACCGACCGCGTCGCAGGCCTCCACGCTCGCCGACTCCTGGCTCCGGCAGCAACAGGTGCTCGGTGCCGACGAAGCGCTGGTGATCACGGGACGCGGCAACAACAGTGTGGACGGGTACTCTCCGGTGCGCGAAGCGATCGTCAAGCTGCTGCCGTCGCTGCGTCGCCGGAATGTGATTACCGGGTATGCTGAGCACACCCCGGGTTCGTTCGTCGTCACGTTCGCGCCGGTGCGGGCCCTGTTCGAAACGCCGAAGCGCCGGCGGGAGCGGATCGTGGCGAAGCCGGTACCTCCGTCGCTCAAGGCGCTGGACGACGAAACCGTGCGTCAACTGCGCGACCTCTCCGCCATGTCGCTAGCCGTGCTCGGCATTCAGTCGCCTACGGCGTTGCAGCTCGACGACGAAATGCAGCGTCAGTTCGGGGCGCTCAGTGCAGCGCTCCCCGATGATGGCGACCGCGAAGCCCTGCTCCAGCAGGCACTCCTGCGCGCTGCGGAAGAGTACGAAGCGGGCTAATTCTCACTCCACCGGAGTTTACGTCGTGTCCCTCTTTCGATTTCCGCCGCCGCTCTCGCTGTCCGTCGTCGCGGCGCTGGCGGCCACGAGTCCCGCCGTCGTCCACGCGCAAGCGAAGACTGGCAGCACGTCGTCGATCACTGGCTACTCGCCAGCGACCGCGCTCACGCAGCGTCGCCTCGAGCAGGAAGCCATTGGCGGACCGCTCGCTACCCGAGCCAAGGCGCATTCGGCCGCGCTGTCGAAGGAGCCCCACGTGGCCGGGACGCCCGCGCAGGAGCGGACCCGTGACTACGTGATCGCGCAGATGAAGGCGATGGGACTTGAGACGGAGATCCGCACGTATGACGTGTGGCTGCCGCACGCCACGAGCGTGAAGATCACGCGCATGGGACGTGACACGGCCGCGCTTGAACTCGCCGAGCCGGGCATCGCCAGCGATCCCGCCACGATGCTGCCGCAGTATCTCACCGTGAATGGCTCAAGCGGCGCCGGTGTGGGCGAAGGCGAACTGGTGTTCGTCAACTTCGGCCTGATCGAGGACTACGCGTCGCTCGACTCGATGGGTGTGTCGGTGAAAGGGAAGGTGGTGCTGGCGCGATACGGCCGGAGCTTCCGCGGCATCAAGTCGCGCGAGGCGGAGAAGCGCGGGGCGGTGGCGCTGCTGATCTACACGGATCCGCTCGACGACGGCTTCGTGCAGGGCGATGTGTATCCCGAAGGCCCCATGCGCCCGCTCAAGGGGCTGCAGCGCGGCAGTGTGTACAACGGCGCCGGCGACCCGCTCACACCGGGCTATGCCAGCAAGCCCGGCGCGCCGCGCCTCAAGCCGGAAGACACGTCGCTGCCGAAGATTCCGGTGGTGCCGATCAGTGCTTTCAACGCCCAGCTGCTGCTTGACGGCGTGCGGGGCACCGATGTGCCGCGCAACTGGCAGGGCGGCATGGCGCTGCGCTACCACGTGGGACCCGGCCCGACGCGCGTGAAGGTCGAGGTGACCACCGATGCCGCCACGAAGGGCACCAAGCAGATCCACAACACGCTGGGCTATCTGCGCGGCACGGACTTCCCCGATCAGTATGTCTACATCGGCGCCCATCGTGACTCGTGGGGCCCGGGCGCGGCCGACAACATCAGCGGTACGGTGTCGGTGCTGGAAGCAGCGAACGCGCTGGCCGATATGGCGAAGCGCGGCGAGCGTCCCAAGCGCACGATCGTATTCGCTACGTGGGATGCGGAAGAGTGGGGATTGGTGGGCAGCAGCGAGTACGTGGAAGAAGACTCGCTCCGCCTCAAGAAGGGCGCGGTGGCCTATCTCAATCAAGACGTGTCGGCACAGGGGTCACAGTTCGGCGGCGGTGGATCGCCGTCCATGCGCGCGACGCTGCGTGACGTGGTGAAGAGCGTGCCGGAGCCGAAGGGGAAGGGGTCCGTGTACGAGGCGTGGCGCGCCGTCACCGGCACGCGGGCCGATACGCTCGAGCCGCCGATGGGCGATCCGGGTGGAGGCAGCGACTTCGCCGGCTTCTACAATCACCTCGGCATCCCGATCGCCGAGTGGGGCTTCGGTGGCCCGGCCGGTACGTATCACTCGCAGTATGACACGCACGCGTGGATGGAGCGCTTCGGCGACCCGGACTTCCTGTATCATGCGGCATCGGGTCGTATTGGTGCGGCGATGGCGCTGCGGATCGCGAACGCCGAGATCCTGCCGTACGACTATGTCGAGTTCGCGAAGACGATGCGGAAGTTCGTGGCCACGGTCGAGCGCGGCCTGACGCAGAAGCAGTGGAACGCGTCGGCCACGGCGCCGCTGCTGGCGTCGATCGCTACGCTCGAGCGGTCGGCGGCGACGTTCGCGACGACGCGTGATTCGGTGCTCGAGCGCGGCCTCGTGCGGGCGCAGGCCGGTCTGGTCAACGAGTCGCTGCTCAAGGTCGAGCGCGCGTTCGCGCGTCCCTCGGGGCTCAAGAGCCGTCCCTGGTATCGCTCGCTGATCTACGCGTCGGACGTGGACAACGGTTATTCCACGATGACGTTCCCGGGTGTGAACGAATCGATCCGGTACGGCAGTGAGGCCGAGACGCAGGCGGAGATCACCGATCTGGCGGCGCGGTTCACGGCGGCCGCGTCGGCTGTGGACGAGGCGCGCAAGGCGCTCGTGACGCCTGTGAAGCGCTGATCGTTCGGCTGTGTACGATCTCTCGGATCCGCGCTACGCCCGACAGCTGGTGCTGCGGGGCTTTGGCCCCGCCGCACAGGAACGGCTGGCGAACGGGCGTGTCCTGATCGTCGGTGTTGGCGGTCTCGGCTCGCCCGCGGCGAGCTACCTCGCGGCGGCGGGGGTGGGCACGATCTCGTTGGTCGATACCGATGTGGTCGATGTGACCAACCTGCACCGGCAGCTGCTGTACAGCACGCCTGATGTGGGACGGGCCAAGCTCGATGTCGCGCGTGAGCGTCTGTACGCGATCAATCCGCAGGTGGTGGTGCAGACGCACGATACGCGGCTCAACGCCGCGAACGCGGCGTCGCTGGTGGCCGGGCACGATGTGGTGATCGACGCCACGGACAATTTCCCCACGCGCTACGCCATCAACGATGCCTGCCTCGCGCACGGCACTCCGTTCGTGTACGGCAGCGTGGCGCGATTCGACGGGCAAGTCAGCGTGTTCGCCGCGCCGGGTGGTCCGTGCTATCGCTGTCTCTTTCCCGTGATGCCGGCGCCGGGCACGGTGCCGACGTGCGCCGAGGAAGGCGTGTTGGGCGTGGTGCCCGGCATCATCGGGTTGCATCAGGCCACGGAAGCGATCAAGCTCCTGACCACGATTGGTACTCCGCTGGTGGGTCAGCTGTTGTTGGTGGACCTGTTGGCGCAGGACTCGCACCGCATCGCCGTCGCCAGGCGCCATGACTGCCCCACGTGCGGCGACGTCCGCACTCCCTCTCTTCCTTCCATGTCGATCCAGCATCTCAATCCAGCCGATGTCGCCGCCCTGATCACCGGTGACGACGCGCCCATCATCATCGATGTGCGCGAACCGTGGGAGTACGATCTCGTGCATCTGCCAGTGAGCACGCTCATTCCGCTCAATACGCTGGCGTCCAAGGCGAGTGACCTGAATCCCTCGCGTTCGTATGCGCTGCTCTGTCATCACGGCATGCGCAGTGAAATGGCCGCCAATTGGCTGATGCAGCACGGATTCTCGCGACTCATCAACATCGATGGCGGGATTGACGCGTGGAGCATGGACGTTGATCCCTCGTTGCCGCGCTACTGATACGTCGCGCCAACCGGCACCCGCTTGACGTTCTGGCGCGCCGCCGCGCGCACGCGCTTCGAGGCCGCGCACGCCCGTCGTTTTCGCTTCGATGCACAGGGCATCGTGCAGGGTGCGGCGGGTTTTACGTTGCCGGTTTCCACGGACAGCGGTATCCCGCGGCGCGCGGCGTTGTTGTTGCACGGCTTCAACGACACCGCGCAATCGATGGCGTACCTCGGCGCCAAACTGCACGCGCGCGGCTACACGGTGCGCGCGCCGCTGCTGCCGGGTCACGGCCGTGATCTCGCGACGATGGCCGCCGAGTCGCGTGCGGACCGTTGGCGCGAGGCCGTGCTCGCCGAATACGACGCCCTTCGCAGCGAGTACGACACGGTGACGGTGGTCGGTCAGAGTATGGGTGGCGCGCTGGCGTTGTTGCTGGCCATCGAACGACCGGAACTGCCCGCTTTGGTGTTGTTGGCCCCGTACGTGGGCATGCCTCGGAATCTGCAGTGGAAGGTGCTGGGTGCCTGGATCGCCAGTGTGGCGCTCCCGTATCTGCGAAGTGTGGGTGGGGAGACGTCCATTCACGATCCTACGGCCCGCGCCGAGAGTCTTGGCCCCGGCGTGGTAACGGCGCGAACGCTCACGGAACTGCGCCGCGTGGCCGAAGACGCCGAGGCGGCGCTTGCCCGCGTGTGGGTGCCGACGCTCTATCTGCAGTCTCGCGACGACAACCGAATTACGGCGCGCGACGCCGAGACCCATTTCGCCGCACTCGGCAGCGCCGACAAGCGACAGGAATGGTTGACCGGATGCGGACACATCATTTCGGCCGACTTCTGCCGAAACGAGGTCGCGTCGCTGACGGCCGATTGGCTGGATGCGCACGTGGTGTGACGGCCGCGTTCGGCGGGACACACGCGCATCGTTCTGATGACAATCCGACGGTGGATCGATCGCATCGTGAGACGGACCGAGCGCCATGTGGCGAGCGGTCTATCTCTCATTGCGGAGGGTGTATCATGCCGATGTCCGTTGACGATCTGCGACTGGCGCACGGCGATCTCTCGCGCCAGATCATCGGTGCGTTCTACGACGTCTACAACGACGTCGGGTATGGCTTTCCCGAGGCGATGTACGGCGAGGCGATGATGTTCGCCTTGAGCGATCGTGGCCTGTCGTTCGATCGTGCGCGACGATTGGTGGTCCGCTACAAGGGTCGTGTGATCGGCGACTTTCGTTCGGACTTCCTCGTCGACGGCAAAATCATCGTCGAACTCAAGGTCGCGGACAGAATCGTGGCGGCGCACGAGAGTCAGGTGCTCAACTATCTGCGCGCCTCGACGCTGGGCGTCGGCCTCATTCTGAACTTCGGCGAAAAAGCCGGCGTTCGTCGGGTGATCTGGACCGGACGTCGACTTGTGAGCGACGTTCCCTAGCGGCTCGCGACCGACTTCTCGCGGACCGTCGCATTCGGGATACGAGCGGAAACACGCGACTCCCGCTTGAACGGATATGAACGGATATGAACGGATAGGAACGGAGCACAACGGATCACACACCCGAGCCACGGCACGTGCGGGGATCCGTCGTACGGGTGGAGCGAATCCTTGGTGTCCGTTGGTATCGGTTGGTATCCGTTCAGGCCGGAATCGTCTGTTCCTGTTCGTATCCGTGACCGGCCGCTGAGTCCTTCCTTGACCGATGGACGCGGTCACGCAGGCTGGCGCGACCCGTGCGTAGAGCTAGCTTATACGATCTGTACGTGCCCGTTGCCCTTTCACGACGCGCACGACAAACGACAAGACATCTCCCCGATCGGTAGGCTCATCGCGGGCGAAGAACTACATGGAGTCAACGCATGGCTGATGTAACCTGCTCGCGCTGTGGACAGACCCGCGAGGGCTTCGAACGACCGCCCTTTCCTGGGGCCGTCGGCGCCAGAATCCTGGGTGAAATCTGCAAGGATTGCTGGGGGCAGTGGTTGAAGCAGCAGACCATGCTGATCAATCACTACGGACTCAACGTGATGGATCCGCAGGCGCGCACGTTTCTCACGCGCAACATGGATGCCTTCCTGTTCAAGAAGGGCGATGCCGAAGACGTCGACACCACCAAGCAGGGCACGATCAACTGGTGAGATCGTGCGACGGTGCGGTCGGTGCACGCCAACGAAACGCCCCGCCCGGATGACTCCGGAGCGGGGCGTTCTCATATCAACCGCGTGACGATCAGTTCACGCCGGCGATGTAGCGGGCGAGTCGACCACAACTCGCGCACGTCAACGTGACGTGCGAATTCTGGGCCGGTGGATGCAACACGGGATCACGCTCAATGTGACCCTCGCAAGACGGACAGCTGAGAGGAAGTCCAGTACGGTCGGCCGCAATGAGATGCAGCGCCTGCGCTGGGTTGTATGTGTTCGGTCGTGGCTTACGCATCTCGACTCCTCGCGCAAAGAGCGCCGACCATGATCCAGCGGCCGGCGAGGAAAAATGTAAAACACCCTTGCGAAATCTGGCACCATCGAAACCAAAACTTCATTTGCAGGAGGACGCCTCGCACGGGACCATGACGGTTTTCTCCTAGGAACGCGGTATTAGGACCGCACGATTCGGACGGTAACGCTTAATCCCACGCGGCCGGTCGGCGCCACAATTTCCGCCCCAGTCGCCATGACCGCTTGGCAGAGACTTCGATGTCGCTGCCGGGGGGGAACAGCTCCGGATCGGCCAACTCGTCCACCATGTCCGTGGCTTTCGCTGATGCCTCGTCGGCCCAGTGGACGATCTCGGCCTCCACCGTCATCGGCTGCACTGGGCTCCCGAACTCGAGCGCACCGTGGTGCGACAGGATGAAGTGCAGGAGCTCGTCGCGTTGGGCGACGGAAAGAGCCAGTCCCGAGTCGCGGAGCTTCCGGTCGAACATCAGCGCGCCGAGCGTGACATGACCCAGCAACATGCCCGTGGGCGTATGGGCAAAGCCTTCAGGTGACGTGGAGTACGCCTCGACCTTGCCGATGTCGTGCAGCATGGCGCCGGCCACCGCCAGATCGGCGTTCGCCTTCCGCACGGTCGTGGCAATCGACTTGGCGATCTTCGTGACCTCGAACACGTGCAGCAGCAGTCCGCCCAGCTGCGAATGGTGCCCGTTGACCGCGCCCGGGGTGCGCTCGAAACGCACCCGGAACTCATCATCCGCAAAAAAGAGATCAACCGCCGCCTTCACCGTCGGCGAGCTAATCTTGGCCCGGAGGTCGTCGAAGGCGTCCCACACGCGCTCCGTTTCCACGTCGATCCGGGGGAGAAAGTCGGTGGGGTCGAACTGATCCGAGGGCAGCACCCGCATTGGTGCCGACAGGGAGAGCTGTCGCTTCCCGGCGCCCTTGTCTCCAAACGTGCCGATGTCGCCGATGACCTGTACGACCTTGCCGCGGTCGGCGCCGAGGCACCAATCCAGCTTCTCCGACCAAATCGGCGCCGTCTCGATGCTGCCCGAGCCGTTAGCCAGCGTGAGCACCACGAACGGCATCCCGGCCTTGGTCATCTTCTCGGCGCGGTCGCGAACGAGGAACTCGTGTTGTACCCGGTCGCCGACGGCGGCGGTACGCAGATCAAATCTCGACATACCGAAAACTCGTGGACCCGTCTGACGGAGGGAAGGTGAGCAGGCGCCCTTGCGCCATGCGCCCGGGATGGAGAGCGTGTACCACATGGCAACCAGTACCCGTCCTGATGCTGTCGCCTCGGAAACGCTCCCCAATCCCGAAGCGCATGAACCGAAGCTCGACGAAGCGTCTGCAACCGCCTTGCGGCTCTGGGTGATCATGTCGCGCGCGCATTCCGCGATCGCGGCGCATGCGTCCGCCGACGTGGCGCGCCATGGGCTGACGTTGGCCGAGTTTGCGATCCTCGAGGCGCTGTACCATCGGGGGCCGATGCTCTTGGGTGAGGTGCAGCGCCGAATCCTGGTGTCCAGCGGCGGGATCACGTTCCTCGTGGATCGCCTGACCGCGAAAGGACTGGTCGAGCGGCGCACCTGTCCTGAGGACCGTCGAGCCCGCTACGCCGCGCTGACACCGGCCGGGACGGAGCTCGTGGTGAAGATTTTCCCCGAGCACGCCGCGATGCTGACGGAGGTGATGGAGGGGATCACGGTCGACGAGCAGGGCACCGCGGCCGATCTCATGCGGGCGCTCGGTCTCTTCGCCGCTGGCGGCGCGCGCCCCACGGACGAGACGCGCTGACGCCGCTGCGGCATGTCGCCGCCCGACCTTCGCTCCACGGCACTGCTGCGCGTCGGTGGTCAGTTTTTCCAGTCGGCGAGGAAGAGGTTCGTTTCTCCCGGCTTCGCATCGTGTCGATTCGATGCCCAGATCAGGGACTTCCCGTCGGGGCTGAACATCGGGAAGCCGTCGAAATCACCGTTGGTGGTGATTCGCTCGAGGCCGGTTCCATCGAGCCCCACCAGGTACAAGTCGAAATTGCGGCTGCGCGGATTGACGTGGTTGGACGAGAAGATGATCCGCTTGCCGTCGGGCGTCCACGACGGGCCGAAGTTCGCGCCGCCCAGTTTGGTGATCTGACGTTGGTCGGAGCCGTCGGCGTTCATGACGAAGAGCTCCATGCGATTCGGGCGGATCATGCGCTTGCCGAGCAGATCCTGGTACGCCTTGAGTTCGGTCGGGTCGGTATAGTGCCACGCGCGATACACGATCTTCTTGCCATCGGGCGACCACCACGGACCGCCGTCGTATCCCGGCGTCGTGGTGAGGCGCTTCACGTTGGTGCCGTCGACGTTCATCGTGTAGATGTCGAGGTCGCCGTCCTTGAGCGACGTGAACACGATCGACTTGCCATCGGGTGAGAGCACGCCCTCGGCGGTGTATACGCCGTAATTGGTGAGGCGCTTGAGATCCTTGCCGTCGCGGCCGACGGTGTAGATGTCGAACGGATCGATACCCCACACGTAGCCCTGCGACGGATCCGGCTTCACGGGGCACGCGCTATCGGCGGCGTGCGTGGAGGCAAAGAAGAGGCGCTGGCTGCCCGGCAGGAACCAGCCGCAGGTGGTCTTGCCACCGACCGATACCTTGGTGAGCCCCGATCCGTCGCGACGCATTACGAACTGCTGATCGCAGGTGCGGCCGTCGCGGGTGGACTGGAAGGTGATCCACTGGCCGTCGGCGCTGAAATACGCTTCGGCATTCTCGCCGCCATTGGTGAGCTGGCGGATGTTCGAGA
>CANHJV010000042.1 GCA_947461225.1 Gemmatimonadota bacterium
GCGACACGACGACGATATGAATCTCATCGCGCGCGCACTCGCCGACGATCAACTCGAGGAAGCGCGCAGGATCACCCACTTGCTGAACGGCGTCTCCGGCACGCTCGGGGCGACGAAGGTGCATGGCGCCGCGCGGGCACTCGAGGCGTTGATGCATGACGGTGAGAGCGGCGAGGTGATGATGGCGGCCCTGGGGCGGCTTCGAGAGGAATTCGAGCCGTTCGTAGGCAGTCTACGCCGTGTTCTGGAGCGCGAATCTGCCGCGCGTGAAGCGCGTCCTGTTTCGGCGACAGACGGAAGCCGCAGCCCGATGGACACGTTTCTGGCGTTGCTGAGCGCCAGCAACGCCGACGCGCTGACGATGCTCCGTGGCCGTCGCGACCTGCTCAGTACCCTGAACGAGTCCGACCGAACAATCATCACGGAGCTGACCGAATCGCTGGATTTGCGCGCTGCGGCGGCTCACCTGCGGGAGGCCCTCGCACGCGTCGCGTGAGGGGCGTGGCGGTGCGCCTGCATCGCTGAGCTCGGGCTCGTGCTCGGCGCAGACAAGGACGGAGCCGCGGGCACTACCGTCCAGCCGTGAGTCTTCTATATTTGCTATTCCAGTGGGTTTCGGCCCGCTGGATGCCAGCTGCCCCTTAGCTCAATTGGCAGAGCGTCTGACTCTGACTCAGAAGGTTCTAGGTTCGATTCCTAGAGGGGCAATGCAGTAAGACGTTGTGTTGTAAGCACTAAGCCTCGGCCTCGCGCCGGGGCTTTTTGCGTTGGCGCCGGCGGCCAGCCGCGGTATCGCGGAAGGAACCGGTTCAGCGTACGTGCCTACGTCTTGGCCTGCAGCGCGCGCGTGAGCAACGACTCCCACACGCCGTCGAGTTTTTCGATCGCAGCCGTATCCACCGACGCGGGATCGAGGCGGTTCGACAAACGGCGACGGTTGCGGTGATACGCCTTCTCGTACCGTGCTTCGGCCTGCGCGCTCGGCAGGTTCTTCGCATACCAAGCCGCAACGACGGCGAGCGTCGCTTCGGTCCACTCAGACGCGGGAAGCGACAGGTCCTCGTACTTGAGGACGAGTTCCCATTCAAACGAGCGGTGCTCCGCGGTAAACACACTCTGATCGGGCATGGAGCGACTCCTCTGCGGGGGATGGGACGGGTCGTGCGCGACGCACACCGCCGCAGTCATTCGGAAACCTAGCGCCCTCTCTGGTCACCAGGCGCCACGCCGTGCCCAGCTGGACCGATCCATGCAGGAGGGGACGACTCAGCACACCGCGCCGGACTCCATGGTGGCCCGCCGCGTGCTGCAACCACCGAATCCGGAGTCGTTATGGCATTGACCGCGTCGCAGCTGCAGCACCTTGAGCAGCGCCTCCACGAGGAGCGCACCCGACTCCTAGCGGAGCTTCAGGACTTCGTGGGCGAAGAATCGAGGGAGGACAGCCAGCATCTGGCTGGTGACCTCTCGAAGTTCCCGACCCACCCGGCCGACCTCGGCACCGACGTCGCCAATGAAGCGCTCGAGGCCTCGGTGTCCACGCGTCGATCGGCCGAGCTTGCCGAGATCGACGCCGCGCTGGAACGGCTGGCCGCGTCGCCCGAAACGTTCGGCCTCGACGAGCAGTCGGGTGACGAGATCCCGTTCGCACGACTCGACATCATCCCCTACGCCCGCGCGACCGTGGCGCCGTAGCGGGGGGCAGCGATAGCGGCCACGTCCTTGCGGATGCCGGTGAGGGGCGCGTTTCTTAGCAGATCACGTCTCGTTCCCCTTGCTGCACATCTCCACGTCAGAGGCCGCTATGCCACTTCGTTTACGTCCCGCTGCCGTGCTGGCGGCGGTGTTCGTCGCTGCGCCGTTGCTCCTGCCGGCACGCGCCGTCGCCCAGTCAAAGGGCCTCGACGAAAGCGACATCATGCGTCTCAAGTCGGTTGGCGGCGTGGCGATGGCGCCCGACGGCGCGCGCGTGCTCTACGCCATCAGTGCATGGGAGCATCCGAACGCCAAGGGCGACACCGCCCTCGGCGATCGGCATGAACGTCGTTCGCATGTGTTCATGGTACCCGCCGCTGGTGGCGCGCCGCGTCAGCTCACCTTCGGTGAGCGCGGTGAGTCGCAGGCGCAGTGGTCACCCGACGGGCGCACGATTTCCTTCGTGACCGCCCGCGGCAGCGGAACCGGTGAGGATGCGCCGAAGCCGCAGATCTGGCTCCTGCCGGCCGATGGAGGCGAGTCGCGTCAGCTCACCACCGTCCGTGATGGCGTGTCGTCGTATGTCTGGTCGCCTGATGGCTCGCGCATCGCGATCGTGACCACCGATACGCTCACGCGCGAAGCGGAAGCGAAGCTTCGTCGTCGCGACGACCCCAAGGTGTACGAAGACGATTTCCGTCTCAATCACATTTGGGTGGTCGATGTGGCCTCTGGGAAGGCCACCAAGGTGACGTCGGGGGCGTACACCGTGAGCGGTGTGCCGAACTGGTCGCCCGACGGGAAGAAGCTGGGCTTCCGCGCGTCGCCCACGCCGATGATTCGCGATGAACGCGGCAACGCGTACGTGGTGGATGTCGCCTCGCTCGCGCTCGATGCGATCACGACCACGAATGACGCCGAATCGGCGCCACAGTTCTCGCCCGACGGCAAGACGCTGGCGTTCACGATGCTGCCGCACGAGATGGCGCCCCACAAGGACGGCATCATGCCGCGCACGCTGCGGAATGCGCGGTTGGTCACGTTCGACCTTGCCACACGCGCGATCACCAATCATGCGCGCGCCGACTTTGACGTGAGCCCGGGCGCGCCGCGCTGGTCGCCCGATGGCAAGCAGCTGTGGTTCACCGCCAGCGATCGCGTGTGGAATTCCCTCTACGCGTACGACGTAGCGAGCAAGAGCTACAGTAAGCGCACGAAGGACGTACTGGTGCAGGCGCTCTCGCCGAACAGCGACGGCAGCACACTGGCCATGGTGCTCGATACGCCCGACCTGCCGAGCGAAGTGTATGTGCAGAAGGGTAGTGCGGCGCCCACGCGCATCACCACCACCAACGCGTGGCTCAGCGAGCGGGCGCTCGGCGAGTCGCGCGTGATGACGTGGAAGTCGAAGGACGGCCGCGAAGTGGAAGGCGTGCTGCTGCTCCCCGTGGGCTATCGCGACGGCATGAAGGTGCCGCTCGTGGTCTCGGCGCACGGTGGACCGACCGGCGCGCACACCAACGGATTCAAGGCCGGCACGAGCCCCGGACAGACGTATGCCGCCCGCGGCTGGGCGGTGTTCTATCCCAACCCGCGTGGCTCTACCGGCTACGGCGAATGGTGGATGCACGCCAACACCGGTGACTGGGGCGGTGGTGACTACCGCGACATCATGACCGGCGTGGATGATCTCATCAAGCGCGGCATCGCCGACTCCACGCGCATGGCGTTCGAAGGCTGGAGCTACGGCGGCTACATGACGTCGTGGGTGGTGTCGCAAACCGGACGCTTCAAGGCCGCGATGATGGGCGCCGGCCTGCCGTCGCTGCTGTCGATGGCGGGCACCACGGACATTCCGGGGTACATCAACACGTTCTTCGGCGATCCGCAGTACGACGGCTCGATCGTGAACGCGAACATCCGGAAATATCTCGAGCGCTCGGGCATCAGCTACAGCGACAAGGTCACGACGCCGCTGCTGATTCTGCACGGTGGCAACGACGAGCGCGTGCCGATCGGGCAGCCGATGGAGTTCTATCGCGCGCTCAAGGATCGCGGCAAGACCACGGAGCTGGTGTTCTATCCGCGCGAAGGCCACGGCTTCACCGAGTACTATCACCAGATGGATCGCATGAAGCGTGAGTACGAATGGCTGGCGCGCTTCACCCTCGGCAACACGGTGAAGACCGCGATGTAGTTTCCGCGGGACGGCCTGCGTGGGAACGCAGCAACGGCGGGCGGGTTGATCTGGTGTGACTACACCCGATCAAGTCGCCCGCCGTCCGTTTCTGACCGCCGAATGGCGGTATCTCGTGATGCTGAACTACGAGATCCCGCCGGCCGTGCTCGAACCGCTCGTGCCGAAGCACACCGTGCTCGATCTGTTCGAGGGGCGCGCGCTGGCGAGCATTGTGGGCTTCCGCTTCCTGAACACCCGCGTGCTTGGCGTGCCGGTGCCGTTTCACCGTGATTTCGACGAAGTCAACCTGCGCTTCTACGTGAGGCGCCCGATGCCCGATGGGTCGGCCAGGCGCGGCGTGGTGTTCGTGCGCGAACTCGTGCCGCGGGCGGCGATCGCGTGGACCGCGCGGCTCTGCTACAACGAGCCGTACATGGCGGTGCCGATGCACAGCCGCGTGCCCCCCAGGCTTCTGTCGTCGCCCGGTCGCCTCATGTATGGCTGGTTCGGCAACGCGCAGCACCAACAGGTGAGCGCGACCGCGGTGGGTACACCACAGCCGTTGGTGCCCGGCTCGGAGCCGGAGTTCATCGCCGAGCATTATTGGGGCTACACACCGCAGCGGGATGGCAGTACCGTGGAGTATCAGGTGGCGCATCCGTCGTGGCGGGTCTGGCCGGCGTCGGCCCCGTCGTTCGAGGCCGATGTGCGCGGCTTGTATGGCGCGGCGTTCGAAGGCCCGTTGTCGGTGCCGCCGCGCTCGATGTTCGTGGCCGAAGGATCGCCGGTCACCGTGTACCGCCCCACACGTCTTCGCTGAGCGCCTTGGCCGTCGGTTGACAGCCCGTCGGCCGACGCTCAACTACCACGCGTGGATAACGTCACACACGCATTGGCCGGCCTGCTCATGGCCGATGCCACCGTCTCGTATGTTCAGCGCCGGATAGGGCGCGCCTCCCCGTCAGGGACCGAAGCGCCGTCGCTCGCACGCTTCCGTCGCGCCGCGGTGGTGCTGGGCATCGCGGCGGCCGAGTTCCCCGATGCGGATCTCGTGTATTCGGGGCCGATGGTGGCGATGGGGAAGCTCGGCTACTTGCTGCACCATCGCGGGCACACGCACACCATCGTGTGGGCGCTGGTGAGCGCGCTGGTCTTGTGGTGGATCACGCGTTGGTGGTGGCAGCGTGGCCTCACCGGACGCGAGCGGGCCGACGCGTCGTCGGCGATCGTGTCCCGGGTTGGTGTACGCGCGCTCTTGGTCCTGGCGGTCGCCGGCACGTTGTCGCACCTGCTGCTCGATTTCACCAACAGCTACGGCGTGCACCCGTTCTGGCCGTTCGACAATCGCTGGTACTATGGCGACGCGGTGTTCATCGTGGAGCCGTGGCTGATGGTGGTGGCGATTCCGCCGCTGGTGTGGGGGCCGCGACGTGCGTTCGGCCGCGGCGTGTTGCTGCTGGCGCTCGTCGCCATCGTGGCGCTCTGCTGGTTTGCTGGGGAGGTGTCGCCCGCCGTCGCCCTCGGCGCCACGATCATGGCGGTGATCGGCATGGTGCTGCAGCGTGCGGTGCCGCCGGCGGCGCGCCCACTTACGGGCATCTCGGCGTGGGTCGTGGTGACGACGATGTTTTTCCTGTCGTCGATGCAGGCGCGCGCGGTCGTGACGGCGTTGGTGCGCGATGGCTCCCTGCGCGATGTGGTCCTCACGCCGGCGGCGGCCGATCCTCGGTGCTTCTCGGCGATGGTCGTCACGGCCACCGCCACGGAGTATCGCGTGAGCACGGCGACCGTAGCTCCGTGGAGTGCGGGGATGAACGTGGCGGGATGCGTGGCGTCGCGGTCGGGGAGTGCGCGCAACACGCTCGGGTCGTTGCCGGGCACGTCGCGCGCCGTGCCGTTCACGGCGTCACCGGCGGTGGCATGGGGAGAAACGTGGGCGGTGCCGCGGGCCGGGTTTGCGGCGCTGGCCGCCACGCGATGCGAGTTTGCGGCGGCCATGCGCTTCATGCGCACACCGGTGTGGTCGCTCGACGCCGGCGGCACGGCGATCGTCGCCGATGCGCGGTTTGGAGTCGATGGCGGTGGATTCGCGGGGCTGTTGGTGGCGCCGAGCACCGCCTGTGCGCTCACGGGCAAGTGGATACCACCGTGGGTGCCGCCGCGCGCCGATGTGCTCCCTCCTCCCTGATCCCCTCGCCGTCAGTGCTTCGACGTGAGGAGCCAGAGCGCGCTGGCGAAGCCGATCGCCGTGACGGCATTCCGCACCCACGCCTGCGGTACTTTCTGCGCGAGCCCAGACATGAGGTACCCACCGGCACTCGAGCCCACCGCCATCACCACACCGATCGGCCAGTTTACCTGACCCATCAGCGCGAAGGTGATCGCGGCGATGCCGTTGAAGCAAATGCCATTGAAGTTCTTGAGGCCGTTCATCTGGTGGATGTTCGTGAGCCCCATCAGTCCGAACACCGCCAGCATCACGATCCCCGCGCCTGCACCGAAGTAGCCGCCGTAAATCCCGACCGCAAATTGTGCGATCAGCATGCCGGTGGTCGGATTGAGGGGGCGTTCGATCACACCGGTCGGTGACGCACTCGCGCGTGTGCGCAGGCGCTTCATGACGGGGCCTTGCAGGGCGAACAGTACCGTCGCGCCGAACACCAACCATGGCACGAGTGCACGAAACTGTTCGTCGGTGGTCGCCAACAGCAGTGCCGCCCCGATGCCGCCACCAAGGATGCTGGGTATCGCGAGTCGCAACGCCCAACGCTCAGCGCCGACCAGCGCGCGACGATAGCCCCACATGCTCGCCAGTGATCCCGGCCACAGCGCGAGGGTACTGGTGGCGTTCGCTGAAACTGGGGGCACACCGAGCGCCAGGAGCGCCGGAAACGTGAGCAGCGTACCGCCGCCGGCGATCGAGTTCACGGCGCCGCTGACCGCCGAGATGGCCGCGATGAGCGCGAGCTGTGGAATGGAGGGGTTGGCCAGCAGCATTCAGCGGCGCACTATCGCCGCATCGCGGCAAGGGCGAGGCAGCCCCATCCCGCGATGAAGCACACACCGCCGAGCGGTGTGATGGCGCCAAGCGCGCGAATACCGGTGAGCGTCATCGCGTACAGCGAGCCGGAAAACAGCACGGTGCCTGCGAGGAACAGCCAGCCGCTCGCGTTGGCCAGCGAGCCCGGGAAGCGCGTGACGACCCACGCGGCCGCTAGCATCGCGATGGCGTGGTACATCTGGTAGCGGGCGCCGGTCTCGAACACTTCGAGCAGTCGGGGCTCAACGCGGGCCCGCAGCGCGTGGGCGCCGAAGGCGCCGGCGGCCACGCCGATGGCGCCGGAGAGCGCGCCGATGATAACGAAGAGACGTTCCATGCCCGCAATCTAGCGCCGGAGCAGGCAACCGCGGGTTGCCGATGATTCAGGCGCGTGCGGTGTGTACCGGGAGCATGATGCGCGCGAGCAGGCCGCCGGCGGCACCGCCACTGAGGTGCACGTCGCCCCCCATCTGGTTCACGGCGCCATACACCGACGCGAGGCCGAGTCCGGTGCCGGCACCCACCGGCTTGGTCGTGAAGAATGGATCGAACGCGCGCTCGAGTACCGCCGGCGGCATGCCGGGCCCATCGTCTTCCACCGACAGGCAGAGATAGTGCCCGGGCGCCAGCTGCACCCAGTCGCCTCGATCGTCATCGCGCACCACCGTCGCCTTCACGCGAATCGAGATGTGCCCAATGGCCGGGATGCCGGCATCTAGGCTCGCCGATTGGATCGCGTCGCGGGAGTTTACGGCGAGATTGATCAGCACCTGCTCCAACAGGGCAGCATCACCCATGGCCGGGGGCAGTGCCTCCGGCAGGTCGACCGCCAGCGTAATGCTCGAACCGAGGGTGCGCTGCAGCAGCACGACGGTCTGGCGGATTACCGATGCCAGATCGACGGCGCCCAGCGTGATCCGTTGCTGACGGCTGAAGGACAGGAGGTGCTGCACCAGTGACCGTGCGCGGTCGGTTGCGCGAAGCACCTCGTCCATCTCATCGTGGTCGCCGTCGGTCGGTGCCACGCGATCCTTGAGCAACTCGAGGTTGCCCATGATCACGGTGAGCAGGTTGTTGAAGTCGTGCGCGACGCCACCGGCCAGCCGACCGATCGACTCCAGCTTCTGCGCCTGACGGAGGCGCACTTCCAACCGTTCGCGCGCCGCATCGGCACGCAGTCGCTCGTAACTGATGGTGCATCGCCCCGCCACCGCGTTGGCGAGCTCGACGGCATGTGTGGTGTCGCCAGCCCCCTCTCGCCACAGCACCAGCCGGGCACCGGCGTTGTCACGCATCAACAGCGCCGCGACGATGACGTCGCGTTCGCGAGCGTCCTGCGGGAGGCTGTGCTGGCCTTCGGTGTAGCGGTCGGCTCCGCCGTCGGATGCGCGGTCACGCACCACGGCATGCGTGGCACGCCACACGTCGGTCCCCGGGGCGCGTGTCTCCCAGCAGGCCCCATCGACATCGGCGTACTCCACCGTTTCGCGGAGCACACCAGCCACCAGGGCATCGACCGATTCGGCCCGGGCGATGATCGCCGCCGCCACCGTCTGCAGGGTCGTATCGCGCTGCATCGACACCCAATGCGTGAACCGGCCGCGTTCATCCGCGACGGGCACCACGTCGAACTCGACGTCGAACGGCCGTCCATCCTTGCGGTAATTGGTCACCGCCACGCGGCAGGATTCCCACCGCTCAAGCGCCGCGACGAGCCGGTCGAGCTCGGTGCGCGACGTCCGCGGGCCTTGCAGGATGCGCGGCGTCTGACCGATGACCTCCACGGCGGTATATCCGCTCATGCGCTCGAAGGCCTCGTTCACCCACACGATGCGCGGGCCGGGCAGCGCGAACGGCTCGGCCTCGGTGATGAGGACGACGTCGTTCAGGCTCGAGAGCGCTTGCTCGATGAGGGGTAGCGGCACGTCGTGGGACGGTGGCAGGCAAAGCGGAACGGTTTCCCGACCAGCGTCTCGGCGTCGGCGCCTTCACTGACCGTAGTGACTCCCCGAAGGGCATATATCACTGAATAGGCATAAAGTACAGGGCCCACGCCGTACGCGTGGGCCCTGTCTGTCATATCCCGGCCTCTGCTCGATCGGATTGGCGGTCGAGTTGCTCGGTGTCAGCTCTTCGGGCCGATCTGGTATTCCTTGGGCGGGGTCGCCCCCAGCAGATGCTGCACGAAATAATCCCACCGACGGCGCATCATGTAGTTCGAGGCCGCCCCGTACCCGTGCGCAGCATTCGGGATCATGACCAGATCGAAGTCCTTCCCCGCCTTGATCAGGGCGTCGACCACGAGCCAGGTGTTGTCGGGGGGCACGTTGTCATCCATGGTGCCGTGCGCCAACATCAGCTTGCCCTTGAGGTTTTTGGCCAACGTCTGGTTGGCTTCCTTGTCGTAGTTATCCACGGCGCCGGTCTTCGTGAGCAGGCCGTGATAGCGCTCGCCCCAATCGTCTTCGTAGTTGCGGTTGTCGTGGTTGCCCGACTCGGAAATACCGACCTTGAAGAAGTCGGGATACTGGAACATCGCCGACGCCGTCGCGAAGCCGCCGCCGGAGTGCCCCCACATGCCGGCGCGCTCCAGATCGATAAAGCGGTAGCGCTCGGCCAACTGCTTCATGCCCGCGATCTGATCGGGGAGCGTGTTGTCGCTCATGCGCGCGTAGTACGCATCATGAAACGACTTGGAGCGCGTGGGATTGCCGGTGCCGTCGATGGCCACGACGATGAATCCCAGTTCGGCCAGCGCCTGATTGTCGCGCGTGGCGGCCGAGAACTGGCGGCTGCCCACGCTGCCACCCTGCGGACCCGGGTAGATGTAGTTGATGATCGGGTACTTCTTCGTCGAATCGAGCGTGGTGGGCGTCCACATCAGCCCGTACAGGTCCCACTTGCCGGCGCGGTCCTTCACCGTGATGCGCGTGGGCGCCTTCCAGCCTGACGCCACCAGCTTGGAGATGTCGCCCTGCTCGAGCGTGGCAATCAGCTTGCCGGTGCTCGCGTTGCGCAGCACGGCGGTCGGGGCGAGGTCGGCGCGCGACCAACTGTCCACGAACACCGCGCCAGTGGGTGACAGCGCGATGTTGTGGTCGCCGTCTTCCGGCGTGAGGAGCGTGAGCCCCTTGCCGTTCATGCCGATGCGATAGAGATGGCGGAAGTACGGGTCGCGACCCGGGATCTTTCCGGCGGCCACGAACCAGATCGTGCGCGCCTTCTCGTCCACGCGCTCCACCGACAGCACCGGACCGTCGCCGGTCGTGATCTTCGACTTCAGCGCGCCCGTGGTCAGATCGTACAGGTACAGCTGTCCCCAGTCGTCGCGCTCGGAAAACCAGATCACTTCATTGGTGGCCGGCAGCACCCGCCAGTTCGGTCCGTTGTCGCCGCTCTCGAACTGGGTGGCCACTTCTTCGCGCAGTACGTCGCGTACGTCACCGGTGTTGGCGTCGGCGAGGCGCAGCGTGGCGATCTTGTGGTCGCGCGAGTTCGACAGGAACGCCAGCTTGGAGCCGTCGGCGTACCACTCCACGTCGGAGAGTTCACTACCGCCGCACGCGATGTGATCGCACACCGACGACCGATGCTCATCAGCCGGCATCTTGAAGCGCACCACTTTGGGCGCCGATGCCGACAGGTCGACGATCACCCGGTGAATCATCGACACGACGCTGTCGCCCGGGAGCGGATACTTCCACGCACTCAGCTCGGGATGGCCGACCTTCGTTTTCACGAGATACATCTCGCCGACGTTGCGCTGATCCTGCTGGAACGTGGCCATCTTCTTGGAGTCAGGCGACCACGTGAGAATCGCGCGATCCGAGTGCACCCAGCCGGCGTTGTCGGTGGCGTATCCGAAGTCCTTCACGCCGTCGGTGGTGACCTGTGTTTCCTTGTTGGTGGCCACATCGCGCACCCACAGGTTCCAGTCGCGGATGAACGCGGCTGTTTTGCCATCGGGGGAGACATGTTCGGGCGGTCGAGCGCCGGGGCGGGCTGCGGGGCGGCCGTTCGCGCGCGCGGGCTCCGCCGGGCAGTTCGCGCCCGCGGCGGTGCACTCGGTCTTGGTGCCCTTGGTCGGGTCAACGACCACGAGCGGCGAACTGCCGTCGGGCAGTCGCACACGATAGGTGAAGCGCCCATCGGGGAGCCAGCTCGGCTGCACCCCGGTACGCGCCACCAGATTCGCGGTGTTGAAGCCGAGGAACCGCTCGGCGCGCGCGTAGTCGGCGGCCGTGATGGCGCGCGATTGGGCGAACAGGGGGGCGGCCAGGAGCGGGCCGGCAAGGACGGCACGAAGAAGAGAGCGGCGCATCGGCAGGATGGGTGGAGGGTGCGTACCCCTGAAAGGTGCCCCACAGGCCCATCTCAGGGAAAGCCCGAGGGCAGATGTCCCGCTAGACCGCGGCCCCCCCGATCGCCGCCGCCGTGCGCAGCCCCACCGCTACGAAGGTGAGCGTGCCGTTGCAGCACGACGCCGTGGGCTGCGATGGGGCACCGGCCACCCACAGATTCTCGTGATCGTGCGCGCGTCCGTACGCGTCGACCACACTCTGCATGGGATCGGTGCCCATCCGGCAGCCGCCCACCGGATGTTCCTGTCCAAGATCGTTGGCGCTGTTTTCCATGCGCAGGATCTCACCGCCACCGGCTTTCGCCATCGTGCGGAACAGCTCCCGCAGCTGCTCTTCCTGCCACTCCTTCAACGCGGCGCTCTCCGGGGCGTCCTTGAACGACACGTTGGGCATCGGATCGCCGAAGCGGTTGGTCTTCTTTGCGTCAAGCGAGAGCGCGCTGTCTTTGTCGGGCAGCACGTCGTAGTAGCCACGCACGCGCGCCGTCGCGCCTTTCGCGCGCTGCTGCCAGTCGTTCATGAGCGCATCGCCGAACTGCACCTGGCCGTCATCCCCCCGCAGGCGCGGCTCACGCCCCACACTCGACTCCCAGATGCGCAGGTCGTGACGCAGATACCGCGATGAGCGCGGCACGCGCATGAACTGCTTCGACACCAACGAATGCTGCACGTTGATGCCGGGGAACAGCTCCATGGGCAACCGCAGGTAGGCATTCACATTGCGATGACCCGCCAGATACTTGCCCACCAGGCCGCTGCGATTGGCCAAGCCGTTCGGAAACGCGCTGCTCTTCGAGAGCAGCAGCAAATGCGGCGACCACACGAAGCCGGCGGCCAGCACGAACGTGCCGCCCTCGATCGTGACCTCCTCGCCCGAGGCGTTGGTGCGATTGCCCGTGGCACGCGTAATACGCCCCGTTTTGGGGTCGGCCTCCAGCTTCCGCACGAGCGTTTCCGTCACGAGCGTGATCCGCTTGCGTGCGACGAGTGCGTCCCACGTGAAATCGGGCGAGTACTTGGCGCCGGTGGGGCAGATGGGATAGCAGGTGTCGCACCGCTGACACTGACCACGACCGTCCTGCGCTACTGAATTCTTCGCGCTCGGCGTGCTCCACGTGGCGATGCCGGCCTTGGTGGCCCACTGCTGCAGCTGCGCCAGGTTGTAGTTGATCGGCAGCGGCGGTAACGGATACGGTTTGCCACGTGGATCGAGCGCCACCGGGCCCTGCTCACCGGCCACACCCATTCGCTCCTCCGCCTCCTGATAGAACGGATCAAGATCGTCGTACGTAAAGGGCCAGTCGCTGCCCACACCGTACATCGAACGCAATCGGAAGTCTTCGGGCGAATAACGTGGCGACACGCCGCCCCAGTGCATCGCGAGCCCGCCCACGTTCATGCTGGGCGAGAACCCCCACGTGGTGCCCGTGGCGTTCTGGTCGTCGAGGTGATCCTGCTTCCATGGGCTCTCACCGTACGCACGCCAGCGCTCGCGGGCGAGCACACGCTCGGCGAATGGTGTGGTCGGCTTGCCGGCTTCGACCACCAGAATCGATTTGGTCGTCTTCTCGGCCAGCGACGCCGCCATCAGTGCGGCCGTGATGCCACTGCCTACGATGACGATGTCGGCACTGTGCGTGATCATGCCTTGGGCTCCGTGGTAACAGGCAACGGCTTACGCGTGGCGTCGCCGAGCGTGCGGCACACACCGGGGGAGACCCGAGCGCCGAGGGCGGCATCCCACGCATCGGGTCCTGACGACCAGTGCGCGAGCAACGCGATCGCCACATGGTTGGCATCGAGTGGCGCTGGCAGGCGGTCGCCGCGCTGGTCACGCAGGACGGCGCCGAGCAACTCCTGCCGCTGCGCGACGGACATTGCGGCGAATCCCGTCGCGCCGTACTTGTGCGCGAGGAGTTCCAACGCCGTGAGTTGCGCGCGCCATGCCGGCGATGGATCGGCCGGCAAATAGCGGATGTCGGCATAGCCGTAGCCGTGCATCTCTTCGGCCACGGGCTCGTATCCGTCGGCCCACGCCACGAAGGCATCGGTGGCCGTGCGGATGCCGGGGACACCAAGCGATGACGGTAAGACGGCCACGGCCATGGCATCGAGGAGACCGCGATCGAAGCCACGCACGCGCTCGGCGCCATTCTCCTGGCCGGTCGCGTTGCTGGCGGTGGGGTCTTTTACCGCGCAGCCGGTGGCCGCGGTGCCAACGGCGGCCACACCAGCGGTGAGTGCCCCGGCGGTTTTCAGAAAGCTACGGCGTGACGTCATTAACGGGCTCCGGTTTGGCGAATGCGGGTGGCGCGTGCACCGTCGTTGCGATACACGCGGCCGCCCTTCATCACGAATGACACATGTTGCGAGGCTTCGATCTGCGCCGCGGGGTCGCCGTCGGTGGCGATGACATCGGCGGCGTAGCCCACCGCGATGCGGCCGATCTCCTTCTCGAGCCCAAGCGATTCGGCGGCACGGCTGGTCGCACTGATGATCGCGTCCATGGCCGGCTGGCCACCGCGACGCACGCGGCAGACCAGCTCTTCGGCATTGCGTCCATGCGCACCGGCCACGGCGTCGGTGCCGAACACGAGCTTCAGCGTGGGGAGCTTCGCGGCAAGGCCGATGCCTTTCTCGGCCAGCGGGATTGCTTGCTCCATCGACGCGAAGCCGGCCGCGTTGTAGTTGCCGATGCCTTCGAACCACGGCTTGTTGTCGAGGTAGTTGTGAAACACGAGGCCGCATTGCGGATCGAAGAAGGTGCCGCGCTGCACAAGCAGGGCACGCGTGGCGTCGTCGGCGAACACACCATGCTCCACCTGCGTGCAGCCGGCCCGCGCGGCGCGCTGCACCGCTTCCGCCGAATGCGCATGCACCACCGAGCGTAGCCCCTGCGCCTTGGACTCGCCGCAGGCCGCGTCGAGCTGCTCCGGTGTCATGGTGGCCTCGCCGCCATCGCGAATGGATTTGGACGCGAAGATCTTGATCACGTCGGCCCCACGGGCCTTGAATCGACGCACTGAGGCTCGCAACGAATCGGGTGACCCGCCGCCGGTGCGCTCATTGAGCGAGCCGAGCGACGTGATGACCCGCGGGCCCGGGATGCGTCCCGCATTGATCGCATCGCGCAGCACCGCGTTGTCGGCCTCGCCGATACTTTGCACCGTGGTAAAACCAGCCCGCAGCGTGGCCCAGGCATTGCCGGCGCGCTGCAGGGTGCTCACCTCGGGGGTGTCGCCGTCGCGATCCTCGTGGAGTCGCTGTTTGTCGGTGATGTACCACCCCAGATGCACGTGCGTGTCGATGAGTCCGGGCAGCAGCGTACGGGCACCCAGATCGACACCTCCCGCGGGCAGCGGACCAGCCGACGCGCGCATGGCGGTGATCCGGCCGCCCTGCACGGTCACGTCCTGATTGCGCAGGATGCGCCCCGTCCCATCGATGACCCGCGCGGCACGAAGCACCACGGATTCGGTGGGTTGGGCCGAGACGGTAGTGGCCAGCAGGGTGGTGGCCGCAAGCGTCAGCAGCGCAGCGAGGGCGTGACGGGACGTAGCGCGTGGTGCAGGCATCGGCAGGCGGGGCAGAGGGGAGACCTTGTGCAAAAGAGGGCCCGGCGCGCTGCACGGCAAGGCCCCATATTTGCACCAGAGCAGGGAGGGCGCCGTCCGGTGCCCGTCCGATGTGATCTCGTACGCGAGGGTTGGTCGATGCAGCGCACAGCACAGGCAGCGTGGAAGGGTTCGGGCAAGGAAGGCAGCGGCACGCTCACGACGCCGAGCGGCGTAATGAACGCGCAGCCGTATTCGTTCAAGCTCCGGTTCGTGGATGAAGACGGGCGCAACGGCACGAACCCCGAAGAACTGATCGCCGCCGCGCACGCGGGTTGTTTCTCGATGGCGCTGTCGTTCCAGCTGGCCAACGCCGGCTTCACCGCCGACGCGATCAACACGACTGCGGTGCTGACCATGGAGCCGGTGGACGGCGCCCAGACGATCACGAAGATCGCCTTGCAGCTGTCGGCCACGATCCCCGGCATCAGCGACGAGCAGTTCCAGACGCTGGCCGGGAACGCCAAGGCGGGCTGCCCGGTGTCACGCCTGCTGAAGGCGGAGATCAGCCTGGAAGCCACGCTGGCCTGAGTCGCGTCGCACGGACAAACAACGAGGACGGCGATGGTTGCCGTCCTCGTTGTTTGTGTTATATATTCATACGTGTGTATACGTGTATTTCACAGCCCGGAGGGGTGATGGCCCAGAAGATGATGCGTCCGGAGTTGCTCGATCTGGTGGCCGACCGCTTCAAGGCCCTGAGTGACCGTGCTCGGCTCAGTCTCCTGCAGGAATTGCGCGGCGGCTCGTGCACGGTGAACGAGCTGGTCGAAGCCACCGGGATGGGCCAGGCCAACGTGTCGCGGCATCTGGCCATTCTGTTCAATCACGGGCTGGTGAGCCGTGAGCGCGACGGTGTGTACGTGCGCTACGAGCTCGCCGACGCCGATGTGCTCAAGCTGTGCGAATTGGTGTGCGGACGATTGGAAAGTGAACTGGCCGAGCGGAAGAAGGTGATCAGCGGGCGCTGATCACCATCTGCTCCAGCGGGCCCATTGGCACGGCGCCGACCTGACGCGCCACTTCTTTTCCGTCTTTCAAGAGCGCGATCGTGGGGATGCTCCGGATCGCATATCGTGCTGCGACCCCCGGATTGCGATCGGTGTCGACCTTCGCCACGATCGCCTGCCCGCGCTGCTGCTTCGCGAACTGCGCGAACACCGGCGCCATCATCTTGCAGGGCCCACACCAGTCGGCGTAGAAGTCCACCATCACCGGCACGGTGCTGTTGTTGATCACGGTGTCGAAGTTGGCATCGGTGAGCACCACTGGCGCCTCGAGCACCAGTGGCACCCGGCAGGTCCCGCACTTCGGCTGCGCCTCGGCGCGTGACAGATCGACTCGGTTGAGTTTGCCGCAGGCGGTGCAGGGGAGCACCGCCTGCTTGGCGTTGGTGGTGGTCATCGATGGGATTCCGTGAGTGGACTAACTGCGCTTCGGCGTGCATCCGAACATACCCGCCTTCCCCAGCATGAGTTCAAGCGGACAGAAGTTCGTGATGCTCGACTGGAAGAGGTTGAACCCCACGAAGGCCGTGAAGAACAGGAAGCCGGGGTGCACGACGTAGCCGAGGGCGACGGACAGCATGACGAAGACGCCGGCGATGCGGCGGATGATCTTGTCGTTACACATGCGTATTGCTCCGGTTGAGTTGCCAGTAGAGCAGCGGGACCACCACCATCGTGAGCAGCGTGGCCACGATCGCCCCGCTCATCAGCGCGACGGCCAAGCCCTGGAAGATCGGGTCGAGCACCATCACGAGACCGCCCACCACGACTGCGGCGGCCGTGAGCGCGATCGGACGGAACCGCACCGCGCCGGCTTCGAGCACGGCGTCGGTCAGTGACCGCCCGCGTGCTTCTTCCAGCTGGATGAAGTCCACCAGCAGGATCGAATTGCGTACGATGATGCCGGCCAGCGCGATCATGCCGATCATGCTGGTCGCGGTGAAGAACGCGCCGCTGATCGCATGCCCTGGCAGGATGCCGATGAGCGTGAGCGGAATCGGCGCCATGATCACCAGCGGAATCGTGAAGCTCTGGAACCAGCCCACCACCAGCACGTAGATCAGCAGCAACACAATCGCGAAGGCGAGACCGAGATCGCGGAATACTTCGATGGTCACCTGCCACTCACCGTCCCACTTGATCGCCGTCTCGCTTACCGTCTCGGGCTGCACCGCGTTGTATCGCGTGACCGATGCGCCGTTCACGCGAATCGCATCGAGCTGGCGGTTCATGTCGAGAATCGCGTACACCGGACTCTCGATCTCACGCGCCACATCGCCGGTCACGTAGATCGCCGGCCGCAAGTCCTTCCGGATGCGAGAACCGTCCCGCGTACCGTTGATCACCGTTACAAACCGGGCCAGCGGCTGCGGGCCCTGCATCGTGGCGATGGGCAACGACAACAGCGCTTCTACACTGCTGCGCTGCTCGAGCGGCAGGCGTGGGACGATGTCGATGCCTTCGCGCGCCGTCGGCGAACTCGCAATGCCGGCGGGCGCCCCGGACAGGGCGAGGTACAACGTCTGCGTGATCTGCTCCACACTCGCGCCCGACTCGGCGGCCCGCACGCGGTCCACGCGGAAGGTGCGCTTGGCTTGCGGTGCTTCCACGGTCCAGTCTACGTCCACCACACCGGGCGTCTTCTCGAATACCTCCTTCACCGCTTTCGCTGCGGCGAGTCGGGTGGAGTCGTCACCGGCATACACCTCGGCCACCAGCGTGGAGAGCACCGGCGGTCCCGGCGGAATCTCGGCCACCTTGGCCGACGCCTGATACAGCCGCGCGATGCTGTCGACGCCCGGACGTACCGCCACGGCGATGGCATGACTCTGCCGATCGCGCTCGCCCTTCGGCAGCAGGTTCACCTGCACATCGGCCACATTCGCACCGCTGCGCATGAAGTAGTGGCGCACCAAGCCGTTGAAGTTGAACGGCGCCGACGTGCCGGCATACACCTGCGTGCTCACCACTTCGGGCACCGTGCTGAGATACGCCGCGATGCGTGACGCCGCTTCGTTGGACGTCTCGAGCGTCGTGCCTTCGGGCAGATCGAGCACGACCTGGAATTCACTCTTGTTGTCGAACGGCAGCATCTTTACCTGCACCGCCTTGAACCCCACCAAGCTCACGCTCACGAGCAGCAGCGCGATGATACCCGCGTAGAAGGCGCGACGGCGGCCCTGCTGTTCCATCAGCGGCACCATGATCTTGCGATAGATCCGGTCCACCCGGCCGCCCTCTTCGGGCGGATGCTCCAGGCTCGCGTGGCCCGCCGGCACCTGCGCCGGCTGTACATGCCCCTTCAGCAGTCGATACGCGAGATACGGCGTGACGATGAAGGCCACGGCCAGCGAGGCCACCATGGCCACCGACGCGCCGATCGGAATCGGCCGCATGTACGGGCCCATCATGCCGCTCACGAATGCCATCGGCAGAATGGCCGCGATCACGGTGAACGTGGCCAGAATTGTCGGGTTGCCGACTTCATCCACCGCGTCGATCGAGGCCTCGTCGGCACTGCGATCACCCATGGCCAGGTGGCGATAGATGTTCTCCACGACCACGATCGCGTCGTCCACCAGAATGCCGATCGAGAAGATCAGGGCGAACAGCGTGATGCGATTGAGCGTGTAGCCCAGCGCGTAGTACACGAACAGCGTGAGGGCGAGCGTGACCGGCACGGCCACCAGCACCACCAGCGCTTCGCGCCAGCCCAGAAACAGCCAGATCAGGGCGGTCACGCTGAGCGTGGCGATGATGAGGTGCAGGATGAGCTCCTGCGCCTTCTCGCCGGCCGTCTCGCCGTAATCGCGCGTGACCGACAGCTGCACGCTGGCGGGAATGAGGCGACCCTTGGCCTGGTCCACGCGCTGCATCACGGCATGCGTGACCTCGGTGGCATTGGCCCCCTTACGCTTGGCCACGGCGATGGTGACCGCCGCTTCCGACACGCCACGTCCTTCCCGATGCGACACGTAGCTGGTGCGTTCGCCGAAATCCTCGCGCACGTCGGCGACGTTGCGCAGATAGACCGCGCGGCCGCCGCGCGACGACACGACCACGCTGCCGACATCGAGCGACGTCGCCAACGGTGCGCCGACGTCGATGCGCAGCACGCTGTCGCGCACCGCGATCTCACCGGCGGCGAGGCGCGCGTTCGCGCCGCGCAAGGCCATCATCACGTCGCCCGGCGTCACGCCGCTCGCCGCGAGTCGCGTGGGATCGACGGCCACGCGGATCTGCTTCGGCGCGCCGCCGGTGACGAACGTTTCGGCCACCTCGGGGACAGTACGGATTTCGTCTTCGAGATGCGCCGCGATCTCGCGCAGCGTGTTGGCGTCGACGCCGGCACCATGCAGCGTGAGCGCCAGGACGGGCACGTCGTCGATCGAGTGCGCCTTGATCACCGGCGGCATCGCACCGGCCGGCGCCTTGTCCATGGCGCCCGCCAACTTGGCCTGCACCTTGGTCACGCTGCGCTCCTGGTCTTCACCGACCTTGAAGCGCACCGTCACCATGGCGTAGCCGTCGCCCGACATCGTGTACACGTGATCGACGCCCGGCAGCTCCATCATGCGCTGCTCGATCGGGCGCGCCAGCAGATTCTCCGCTTCCTGTGGCGACGCGCCCGGCAGGGCCGCGATCACGTCGATCATCGGGACGGAGATCTGCGGCTCCTCTTCGCGCGGCGTGGCCAGAATGCCCAGCACGCCCACGGCCAGCGACGCCACGGTCACCAGTGGCGTGAGCTTCGAATTGAGGAACGCTTTCGCGATCCGGCCGGAAATGCCCAGTCTGCGTGGCGTGCTCACTTGGCCGCCGGCGTGGATGACGGCACCACGATCGTCTCGCCCACCTTCAATCCGCTGCTGACCGCCGTATGCGTGGCGGTCGAGACACCCAGGCGCACCCAGCGGCGTTCGTCGCCGGAAGCCGAGCGTACGATCACGCCGGTGAGGTCGCCCTCCCGCACGATGGCGGCATGCGGCACCAGCAGCGCGTGCTCGCGCGCCACCGGGATGGAGACCATGGCCGCACTGCCGCTGCGGTACTGCCCGGCCCGATTGGCCACCGTCGCGTTCACCGTGAACAGGTTGCCGGCGCCTGCCGGGACCACGCCTTCGACGATCGCCGACACCGGCACGCCATCGATCGTGGCGGCCAGCGTCTGCCCGCGCGTGAGGGCACGCACCGCATCACCGGCGGCGTTCACGCTGATGCGCAATGTGGAGCCGTCCTGCACCGTGAGGAGTGGCGCGCCGGGCGCGGCGAAGGCGCCGGGATCGACCGCGCGGACGGTGATCACACCGCCAAAGGGCGCCGTGACCGTGGCGTAGCTGCGCATCGCCTCGAGTTCCCCCGAGGCGGCCTGCGCGGCGCGCAATCCGGCCTCGGCGCGCGCCAATCCCGTCTCTGCCGCGTCGAGCTGCGCACGGGTGGCCGCGCTGTCGGCGTAGAGGGCGCGAATACGCGCCGTCTGCGTGGCCGCTTCGCGCTGCATGGCCTGCGCGTCGGCGATCGAGGCACCAATCTGCGCCGACTTGGCGGTCAGATCACGGGCGTCGATGCGCAGCAGTGTTTGCCCCAACCGCACCACATCCCCTTCGTGCACCAGCACCGCGGTCACGGTGCCCATCAGCTTGGTGCTCAGCGTGGCCTGCTGCATCGGCTCGGCCACCCCCGACGCGGTGATCGTCGCATCGATGACCGTGTCGCGGATAACCAGCGCGGTGCCCTCGACTTGGCTCGCGGCTGGTGTCGCCGTCGCGTGCTCATCCTTGGCGCCAGAGCAGGCCGCCATGGTGAGTCCGGCGAAGGCCGTGAGTGCAGCGGCGGTGACGCGCGTGGCGGTGACGCGCGTGGAGGTGAAGCGCGTGGTGGTCGACGTCATGTTGAGTGCTCCCTGATATCGGTTCGGCCGCATCAGCGCGCCGTCGTGGTGGAAGGGTCGAGGGCGGTCAGGGCGGCGGGATCGCCACCCGATGCCCGTCGCCACGTGGCGATGGCATCGATGACGGCATAGCGCGCCGCGGCATGCGCCAGTGACGTGCCGGTCGCCGATGCGTCGGCCGCCAGCAGTTCGGCGATCGTGGCCAGCCCGCCGTCGTAGCGCTTCTGCACCAGGCGGTAGGCTTCGCGACTCTGTTCGGTCGCGTCGCGCGCCAGTGTGAGGCGCTGCAGCGACAGCGTGAGACGACGGGCGGCGTCGTCGCGCTCGAGGCGGCTCTGCGCGCGCGCGGCATCGAGACCGGCGCGGGCGGCGTCGGCCCGGGCACTGGTAACCGCCACATCGGCCAGCTCGGCGTTGCCGCCGAACAGCGACCACGAGGCCATCACGCCGACCGTCCAGTTCTTCTGTCCCGCGTACAGCGTGCGCGGGTCGTTCCAGTCGTAGCGTGCGAAGCCGTTCACCCGCGGGAGCATCGTGCTCGCGGCGCGGCGGCGATCCGTGGTCGCGGCCAGCACGCCGGCCTGCGCCGCGCGTACATCGTCTCGGAGTTCGCTGGCACCGGGTGCCGCACGTGATGCGCCCGCCGCAGCCGTGTCGCGCGTCGCCAAGGCGATCACGGCGGCATCGTCGGGGAGCGCGTCGGGAAGCGTGGGCAGCTCCGCCGTGGTGCGGCCCATCAGCATCGCGAGCTGCTGGCGCGCGGTGAGGGCGTCACTCCGGGCGCTCAGGAGCTGCGCGGCCACGTCCGACGCCCGTACGCTGGCCTGCAGGGCATCGGCCTTGGTGACCAGCCCCTGCGTGACCATCGAGCGCACCTGCCGCACCCCGGCGTCGACGGCCTGCTGCGCCTGCGCCAGCACACCGGCCTTCGCTTCCGCCAGAATGGCCCCGTAGTACGCCCGCACCACGTCGGTCCGGGTCGAGACCGAGGCCCACTCGCCGGCGGCCCTGCTGGCGTCGGCGGCGGCTCGCGCGGCGCGGAGACCGAGCCAGGCGTCGCCGTTCATGAGCGGGACGTCAAGCACCAGTCCACCCTGCGCGTTGGTCACGGCGCTGGGATAGTTGAGCTTGGCGGGTTCGAACGCCGCCGGGGTAACCAGCCGCTGACGCAGCGTGGTGCCGAAGGCGCCGATCGGATCGGTCGTGCGGACGACGCCGGCCTCGATCCGGGCCGACGGCAGGATGCCTGTCAGCGGCAAGCGGGCGCGGGCGCGGTCGCCGGCGGTCGTGGCCGTGGCGATCCGGTTGCCGAACGCGCGCTGGTCGGCCTCGCGGATGGCGTCGCCGAGGGAGAGCGGGGCCGACTGGGCCCGCATCGGTACCGCCGACACGGCGGCCAGCAGGGCGGCCGCCACCAGCGCACGCGGAAAATATGATGAGGTTCGCATATGCAGATATACATAAATGCGTATATCTACAATAGCAAGGGTGGCCGCACCCTGAGGCCGGCGGGGACGGCCGACGCGCCGCAGTGGCGACCGCGATATCCCAACCGCTATCGTCCAGCGGTCCCGGTGGCGATTGTTGTCGCTCGCTCGACCTCCCCCTTCGAGGTGCCTCATGCGCGTCCCCGCCTTCGCCGTCGCACTCCTGTGGTCCAGCTTGCTCACCACGTCGGCGCTGCCGGCGCAGGAGCATGTGCATACGCCCGGGATGACGCATCCGGCGTCCCCCGCACAGCTGCCTACCCAGGGCGGTCAGGCCGCCTTCGCGGCCGTCAGTGAGATCGTCGCCCTGCTGCAGGCCGACCCGAATACCGATTGGTCGAAGGTCAACATCGAGCGGCTCCGGTTACATCTCGTGGACATGGACCTGGTCACCGTGCGTAGTCGCGTGGTCGCCACGCCCGTGACGGGCGGCGCGCAGTTCCTCGTGCGTGGCACCGGTGAGACCATCGCGGCGATCCAGCGCATGACCGCCGCCCATGTCACCATGATGATGCACAGCGGGGGCCCGCGCGTGGTGCGCACCGAACTGGCCGATGGCGTGCGCCTGATCGTCACGGCGCCCACCCCGTCCGATACCGCCGCCGTCGCGAAGCTCCGCGGCCTGGGGTTCATCGGCCTGATGGTCAGCGGCGATCACCACCCGGCGCACCACCTGGCGCTCGCCCGCGGCGAGGCGATGCCCGGCCACGGACACTGACGCGACCCGACCGCTCGCGCGTCGAGGTCGGACTCGGCAACGAGCGGCCGTGCCGCAGCGTACTTTTCTCTGTCGACGGCCATTCGGTTCGTCGGGTTTCCCCGTCTCACTCCGCCATGCCTCACCTGTTCACACGCTCCACTGCCCGCGCCGTGGCCACCCTCGCGGTGGGCGTCGCGTCGGCACTCCCCGCCATGGTGTCCGCTCAGGCGCCATCGGCGTCCTCGTCGCTCGCCGACTCGCTGCTCGTGCGTCCGTTGGCCTTCCGCGCCATCGGCCCAGCCTCGATGAGTGGTCGCATTGCTGACATCTCGGTCGTGGAAGGACCGCGCACGCTGCGCGGCGGGCGACTCGGCACGTCCATGTACGTGGCCGTGGCCACGGGCGGCGTCTGGAAGACCACCAACGGCGGTCTCGCCTGGATGCCGGTCTCCGATTCCATCGGCGTCGGCTCCATCGGTGCGGTGGCCGCCGCCCCGTCGAACGGCGACGTGGTGTGGGTCGGTAGCGGCGAGGCGAACAACATGCGCAGCTCGTCGTGGGGCGTGGGCGTGTTCAAGTCCACCGACGGTGGCAAGACGTGGTCGAAGCCGATGCTGCCGAAGTCGCAACACATCGGCCGCATCGTGATCGATCCGCGCGATCCCGACATCGTGTACGTGGCCGCCATGGGACCGCTCTGGGCGCCGGGTGGCGAACGCGGGCTCTTCAAAACAGTTGACGGCGGCAAGACGTGGACGAACACCAAGTCGATCTCGGCGCAGACGGGCTTCACCGAATTGGTGATGGATCCGGCCAACCCCGACGTGCTCTACGCGGCCTCGCTACAGCGTGAACGTCGCGAGTACGGCTTCCTCCCCGGCGGCACCGAGAGCGCGATCTGGAAGACCACCGACGGCGCGAAGACGTGGACCAAGCTTGCGGGTGGCCTGCCCACGGGTGAGATCGGCCGCATCGGTCTCACGGTGTGCCGCTCGCGCCCCACCACGGTGTATGCCTCGGTGCACGCCAAGGCCGCCGCCAATGGCTTCTATCGCAGCGACGACGCTGGCAGCACCTGGAAGCTGGTGAACAGCAGCAACGGCACCGCGTGGTACTACAGCCAGGTGCGCTGCGATCCCACCGACGCCGAGCATGTCTATCGGCTGAACGCGAACTCGCAGGAGTCGTACGACGGCGGCAAGTCGTGGACCAACTTCGCCGGTGGTGGTGGCGTGCACGGCGACGCGCATGCCCTCTGGATCAATCCGGAAGATCGCGAGCACATCGTGCTTGGCAACGACGGCGGCGTGGACATCTCGTACGATCGCGGCCGCACCTGGTACAACGTGGAAAACATCGTCGGGGCGCAGTTCTACGCCATCGCGGTGGATAACGCCACGCCGTTCTACAACGTGTACGGCGGCCTCCAGGACAATCAGACGTGGGGCGGCCCGAGCCGCACCCGCAACGCGTTCGGTCCGTCGAACGCCGATTGGTATCGCATGGCGGGCGGCGACGGCTTCTACAACGTGCCGGATCCCCTCGACCACAACATCGCCTACGCGGAGTCGCAGAACGGCGGTGTGGTGCGCTACGACGCGCGCACCGGACAGACCAAGAGCATCAAGCCGTATCCGAAGAACGGCGAACGGCATCGCTGGAACTGGAGCGCGCCGATCGTGCCCTCGCAGCACACCGGCCGCACCTTGTACATCGCGGCGAACTATCTGTTCAAGAGCGCCGATCGCGGGGACTCGTGGACCACGATCAGCCCCGACCTTACGCGCAATGTCGATCGCGACAGCTTGCCCATGCGCGGCGTGATCCCGTCGCGTGATGTCCTGGGGCTGCACGAAGGCACGGCCGAGTTCAGCAACATCTCCACGGTGTCCGAGTCGCCGCGGCGCGCCGGCCTGTTGGCCGTCGGCACCGATGACGGGCTCATTCAGGTCACGCAGAACGACGGCAAGTCGTGGACGAAGACCGCCAGCTTCCCCGGCGTACCCGACACCACGTTCGTGAGCCGCGTGCAGTTCTCCGCGCACACCGAAGGCACGCTGTACGCCACCTTCGACGGCCACCGCAGCAACGACTTCAAACCGTACGTCATGCGCAGCACCGACTACGGTCGCACGTGGACGTCGATCACCGGTGACCTTCCCGACGGCGGTTCGGTGCAGGTGATCCGCGAGCATTTCCGTCAGCCCAACTTGCTGTTCGTGGGCACCGAGTTCGGCGCGTTCTTCACCGTGGACAACGGCGTGCACTGGACCCAGCTCAAGGCCGGCATTCCGGGCGTGCCGGTGTGGGACATGCAGATTCAGGAGAGCTGGAACGATCTCGTGCTCGGCACGCACGGTCGTGGTGTGTACATCCTCGACGACCTCGGACCGCTCGAGAAGTTGGCCGAGGCCAAGCGGGCCGACGTGGCGTATCTGTTCCCGGCGCGCAATGAAATCGCGATGACGCTCAACAACAGCCGCAACTCAGGGATGGGCTCCACCGGATTCACCGGCCAGAACCCCGAGAATGGCGTGCGGCTGGCGTATCTGATCAACACGATCACGGCCGACGACAAGGCCAAGCTCGAAATCATCGACGGTGGCGGACGGATCGTGCGCGAACTGCCCGTGCCTCGTCGTCCCGGCATGTTCCGCCCGGTGTGGGACATGCGCGTAGGCGCGCCGCTGACGGCCGCGGTGGATACCAACGTGGCGGCGGGTCGTGCCCCGGCTGGCGGCGGTGGTGGCTTCGGTGGTGGTGGCTTCGGTGGCGGCTTCGGTCGTGGCGCGACGCCTACCTACACCGCCGCACCGGGGAACTACACGGCGCGGCTCACCATCACGTCGAAGAGTGGCGCGAGCACGGTGCGCACGCAGCGCTTCGCGCTGCTGCGCGACACCGAGCAGGCGATGTCGGCGGGCGAGCTCAAGGCGCTCGACGCGTTTCGGTTTAAGGTGGTGCAGTTCCAGAAAGCCATCACGGCGCAGCAGACCCGCGGTGACAGCGTGATCGCGCGCTTCGCCGAGGTGAAGAAGGCCGCCGATGCGAATACCGCGAAGCTCACGCCGGAGCTCAAGCAGAATCTGGCGGCAATCGACAAGGAGCTGTCGAGCTATGTGAAGGAAGTCGGCCAGGCCGCGGCGTCACGCCCGCGCGGAGCGGGTGGTCCGCCGGCTGGTGGTGACGACGATGTGGGCGCGTCGGGGCAGGCCGATGGCTCGTTCACCGGTCGCGTGGCGCTCCTGAACAGTGCGCTGAACAGCAGCTTCCCGTTGTCGGCGGCACAGCAGTCCATGCTGCAGAGCCTCACGCGCGAACTCGAGCAGCACGGCGCGCGCGTGGCGTCGGTGAAGACCGACCGGTTGCCGGCACTGCTCAAGTCCCTGCAGGTGGCCGGCATTACCGTACCCGATGCCCCGGCGCGCGGTCAGGAATAAGCGGGCGTTGGGTTAACGAAAGATGGGTAAGGGCGGGGCCGCTTTCGGCTCCGCCTTTTGCCAATCCCGCCCCAGCAGCGCCGCGATCGTGGCGGCCACCTGCGCCTGCTGTACTGGGGTTTGCGCACGCACGCCACGCGCCGGCGTATCCGGGCCGATCACGGCGGTCCAGATGAACTCGGCGCCGGCGATGTCCTCCCCATGATCCGTCCACTCGCGTCCCC
>CANHJV010000043.1 GCA_947461225.1 Gemmatimonadota bacterium
CCAACGTTGTCAGCATCACGGTGTATCTGGCCGACGAGAACGACTGGGGCACCTTCGATCGGGTGTACCGCACGGTCTTCTCACCGCCGTACCCCGCGCGCGCCGTCGTAGGGGCCTCGCTGCGGGGCATCCTCGTGGAAATCTCGGCGATCGCCGCGCTCTAGGCACTCGCGATGTCGCGCACGATGTCGCCGCCGCGGATGGTGGTGTATGCCACGCATCGGCCGTTTCGCCTGCACTGCGATGCGCTACTGCGCGAGGCGGGGGTGCTCGTGCGTCTCGCCAGCCGACAGGCAGAACTCGCCAAAGCGCTGGGGGACGGAACCACGGCGGCCATCATCGTGGGTGATGACCGCCGCGATGCGGATGTCGCCCGCGAGCTCGTCGACGCGCGACCGGCGACCCTCGGGCCACCGGTGCCCATCATGCAGCGAGCGACCGGCGAATCGATCGAGGAGATCGTCGCGCGGGCGCTCGCGGTGATCTCCTCGCCGACGGATCAGCCGAGGTCGAGCGAGTAACCTTCGCCGCGCACGGTGCGAATGTCGACCCCGCTGCCCGACTCGCGCAGTCGCTTGCGGAGTTGTGCGATGTGCACGTCGACCACGTTCGAGCCGGGATCGAACTGCAAGTGCCACACATTTTCGAGCAGCATCGGTCGGGTCACCGTTTCACCGGCGCGCATCGCGAGGAATTCGAGCAGCGCATACTGACGTGCCGTCAGGATGACCTGCTTGCCGTGGCAATGCACGTCGTGCGTCACGCGATTAAGCGTGAGATCGCCCGCGCTCACGCGCTCCATCGATCGCGCCCCGCCGCGGCGGATCGCGGCGCGCACCCGAGCGGCAAGCACCTCGTTGGGAAACGGCTTCTGCAGGTAGTCATCAGCCCCCGCATCGAGCGCACGCACCACATCGGCGGTCGTATCGTACGCCGTGGCCACGACGATCGGCGTGGTGCTCCCTTCGCGACGAAGATCCTGCAGCACCGCAAGTCCGTTACGGTCAGGCAGTTCGAGGTCGAGGACGATCGCATCGTACGGGGTCGCCAGCGCAAGGCGGCGTCCATCTTCGGCCACCGGTGCAATGTCGACGTCGTACCCGTCGTCGACGAGCACCTGACGCATGAGATCAGCGACGAGTCGATCGTCTTCGATGACAAGAATCCGCATTCGCGTGTCGGATTGAGTAGGAGCCATGCGGTGGAAGAGTCGTGACGGGAGGGAACGTCGGAGGGAGCCGCAGCCGGGGGGAGGGCTGACGCTGTTGTAGGCGAGCTGATCCCTTCGCCTTCTTACGGTATTTTAATGTGTTTGCATCACAGTCTTGTTATGATGAACTCCAATTCATGAAGTTGGTCCAGCGGTGTACGGGGCCGATGGTCATCCGTCGCCTTTGAGTCGACGAATGGCCCGTCGGTCTCGCTTTCCCGGCTTGCTGTCGCCGAAGGCAAACCCCGTGGGCATCTGCCGGAGTTGCTCCTGGGCGGCCTCGCGTTTCCGCTTCCCGTCGGCCACTTCCTCGTACAGTCGCTGGGCGATCTCGGCGGACCCCCGGCGTTCGGCGACATCCTTCACGCGGAGTTGCCACTCGAGTGGGCCCTGCCGCAGCCGAATCTCGTCACTCGCTTGCACCAACTTCGCGCGCTTCGCCCGGTCGCCGTTTACGTCAACCTTGCCGCCATCGATGGCTTCGGCGGCCAGTGCCCGTGTCTTGAAGAAGCGGGCGGCCCAGAGCCACTTGTCGAGCCGGACTTTGCCGGGAGGAGACTGCTCGTCGTCGTCACGCATCGGCTAGGTCGTGGGGGCCGTGCTGTCGTTATCCTCATCGAACACGATCACGTCATCATCGACATCGTCGTCGTCGATGTCGAGGTCGTCCTCGATGTCGTCGTCGGGGAACTCGGCGTCGTCGGCATCCTCGGAGGGCACACGATCCGCCGGTGAGGATTGTGCCTCGGCCGACCGCACCTCACGAATGCGGGTCGCGGCACCGGCGTACACCGAGCGAACGGCCGGATTCGCCTGCTGTTCGGTTGCGCGATGTTCGAGCAGGGGAACCAGCGCCATGATCGCATCGAGCTCGGCATCGGCGTCACCATGGCTGGCGATGGCCAGCAACATGGCCACGACCTCATCACACGCGTCCGCCATGCGGCGCGATGTGGCGGCATCGGGTCCGGGGACTTTCGTGCCGCGCGCCATGAGCGCCACGCGCTCGCGAAGCACGACGGCATCGGTCTGGAAGCGATTCACGAGATAATCGCGGGCGGTCGTCGTCATCAACTGAGGTCGTTGCGGGTAATCCCAAGTTCGTCGCGCGCGACGCGCCACGACGCCAGCCAGGCGTCGGCTACGACCGCGGGCCCGAGGCCGATGCGGCTGCAGCGCGACACGAAATCATCCCACCAGCCTTGTTCGAGCGCATCGATCACATCAAGCAGTTGCCCGAGTGGCAGCGCCCGTTCGACCATTACGTCGCGCAGGGCCTTCGGTAGCGCCAAGCGTTCCGCCAGAATCGGCGCCGACGCGCCGAGCGCGAACTCCAGTGTGGAGAGCAGTCCGGCGATCAGTCGCATGCGCGGATGCGGACTGTTGGAGAGCGCCGCGCCCACCCGCTCGCAGGCACGCGCGCGACGCAGCGCGACGAACCCGAGCTCGGGATCCTGCGCGGCCTCGCCGATCAGTCGCGCCGCGACCGACACCAAGCGGTCCATGATGGCGTCGCGTCCGAGCATCGTCATGGCGTGCGTCACCGACCGCGGACCACGAACGCCGAGCGACGCGGATCCCATCGCCCGCAGCAGCGACGCCGCCAGATGCGGATCATCCTGCACGAACGTGTCGAAGGAGGAATCGGTCGCGCGGCCATCGGCGAAGGCGGCGAGCATCGTGAGCGCGCGGATGACGCTCTCCTCGGCGGTGCGGTCCACCGGCACACCGGCGCCGCGCGCCAGCAGGCGTCCACTGTACAACGGCACCCCCGTTTGCAGGACGCGGTGACGGGTCAGGCGGTCGTCCACGCCGCGGACCAACGGGCGCAGTCCGGCGTCGAGCAGCACGCGCACGCGGCTTTCCAGCGCGCTCGGGGGTGTTCGCGCCGCATCGAGCACGATGGTGCTGCCCACCAACGAGGGCGGCAGTGGCTCGCCGTCGGGGAATCCTTGGAGCGCGAAATGAAAGCCGGCGCCGATCAAGCGGTCGACGGCACGCCGTGTGGCCGCGTCGTCGAGCGACTCGGTGGCCAGCAGCCAGACCGCATCGGTCGAGGCGAAGCGGGTAATGGCGCCCTCGCGCACGATGGTTGCTGTGATGGGCACCACCAGACTCCGGCCAGCGAGTCGGGTGAGCGACCCCACCATGTCCACCAAGCCGCGCGCCTCACTGTCCGGATCCACGCCGACACGGCGTGGGTCGACCGGGCAGGTCGAGACGGCATAGCCGATGACGCGATCCCGACGATCCCGAATCGGCATCAGCGAGGTCAGCATGCGCGTGAGCTCTTCATGCGATCACTCTGTGGGGCGATCGGCACAGGCGAGCACCGCGTTGAAGTATGCAGGCTCACCCGTGACGTCGCGCTCAACGTAGGGGATGAGCCAGTCGGGCAGCACCGGTCGGTCATCGAGCCCCGCGAGCTCGACTTCGGCGAGCACGAGGTCGCGGTCGAGAAACACATCGATCTCCCACGCGTGCGCGGCATCACGCACGACATGTCGCTGCTTGCGCACACGCGCCCCAACGGTGAGGGGCCACATCGCGTCGAAGAGCTCGCCGCTGGTGCCCTCGTCAATTTCGACGCGGGCCTGCGCCGGCCCGAGTTTCACGTTGCGCCAGCACACCACGGTCCCGTCGGGATTGGTAGAGCGACGTAACCGCTCCCGCAGCGCGGTGCCCGGCAGCCAGCCTTGTTCGATCAGGGTGGGCGGAACGGCGGCGGCCACGGGGGGAACGCGCGACAGGAGATACTTCCGTTCGATCTCGAGCGGCACACCGGCGTCGGTGGCGGGAGCACTCTCGCGCCGCAATTCGAGGACGGCCATCTCGAGCGACTTCATCACGCTGTCGATCCGTGCACACCAGTCGAGCGTGAACGCTTCGTAGTGCGCCAGCGCGAGGCCACCCAAGGCGACATGAAGCGCCGGCAGCTTGGCCTTGAGCGCCCGCTCGGCCAACAAATCGGCGTCGCGCACCGCGCCGAGCAAATCCTGACCGCGCGTGGCGAGCTCGTACCACGCACCGAGGGCGGGGCGCGACTTGGCGAAGGGCGCGAGCATCGCGCGCTGGCGCTTGAGTCGGATGCGCACCCGGTGCATCGCCTCGCGCGAGTCCACGCTGGTCACACTTTCGAGATCGCGGCGTAGTCGTACCGCCGCCCGCTCCACGCGGGTGGCGAGATGCCGCGCGAATGGGGTGGGCGCGGCCGGCATCCCCACGCGGTGCAGCAGCATGTAGGTGGACAGCCGAGCAAACAGGTGGTCCACGATCGGATCGAGACGTCGCTCGAATGCGCGCGTCACGGCGGCCGATGAACGGGTCGCCCGGCGATCGAGCATCGCCCGCAGGCGGACCGCTTCCTCGCGGGCAACGGCCGGGAGCCGATCCATCTCGGCGTCAAGCCAGGAGCGCTGCACGTCGGCATCACGCACCGCGTTCGTGGCCTGTCCGAGTGCCCGCAGGGCGCGTAGCGTGCGCCGGTCGACCGCGCCGTCGAGCGCGCTCTCATGCTCGCGAAGCACCGCGCGCAGCCGTCGCAGCGCCACGCGCGCACGGTGCAGGGTTTCCGCGTCGGTGCCGTACGCGGCGCTGGGTGCCGGCACGGGCGCCTCGGACTCGAGGGCCGTCGGCAAGGCCCTCGGTTGCCACCGGGCGCGCGCTTCACAGAGCTGTTCGAGCCAGTGCAGCGCGACCACGCGCGCGCCCTCCTGCGCCGGCCGGCGAAGCGCCTCCGGCACCAGGCGACGCACGTCGGCGGCGGTCAGGAGCGAACTGTCAGCCATCGTGGTCGTCGTGGTCGTCGTTCGCGTCGACGTGCACATGGGCCGTGCCATCGTCGTCATAGCTCACGGACACGAGCCATGGGCGACAGCAGACCTGACAATCCTCGATGTACTGCTGATGCGTCCCGGAGCCTGGATCGAGCGTGATCTCGACGGCTTCACCGCAATACGGGCAGTACACTTCGCCGACGAGGTCAGCGACGCCGTCCCCGATGGGAAAGTCCTCATCGTCGAGCGCCGCTTCGGCCTCATCGGGATCGCCGGCGTCGTCCGGCAGGTCCCACTCTTTTGGGTTACGCATATTGGCGCAGTGAAAGCATGCGCGTAATCAAACGCCGCTGCCGCCCCTGTCCACCTCTGGCGAGCTAGTTCTGCTTCAAGAGCAGCGTCCGGTCGCCCGTGGCCACCGCGAGCGCGGCACGAGCGCCCGCCACCTTCGCCTCGACCGCCGCCAACTTGACGGCTTCGTCGAGCACCAGACGTTCGCGCAGGTTCAGGATCAGCAGCGTGCTCTCGCCATTCTCGAAGCGCACCTGCTCAGCATCACGCAACAGACTGGCGTTCCGCACGTTGGCCACCTGTCGCTGCCGCAGTCGCTCCAGATTGAACAGGTCGAAGATGGCGGCGCGCGCGTCGAATTCGACCTCGCGCCGCAGGCGATCCCGCTCGAGCCGCTGGAATTCGAGACGTTGACCGGCCGACGCGAATCGCCCCGTTTCTCTGAGAAAGAGCAGGGGCGACTTGATGCTGAGTCCGGCCTTGTAGTTGTTGTCCAGCCGCTCGCCGTCGAAAAACGATTGCTCGCTATCGCTGGAGCCGAGCCCGGCCAGTTTCGCTTCGGCCAGCGGTAGGAGTGCCTGCGTGCTGAACAGGCGCTGCGCCTCGGCCTGCTTGATGCGGGCCTGCACCTTCAGAAGGTCGGGGTTGCGGCGAGTGGCGAGGTCGAGCAGCGCCTCGAGCCGCGTGGAATCGATGCCCACGTGTTCGATGCCGACGAGTACGGGTTTCGCATCGGCGGGCAACGGTGCCGGCCTTCCCGCGTCGTCCCACAGATACGCGGTGACGTCGAGCGACGAGAGATAGAACGACGCCTCCGCCTCGAAGCGGGTGACTTCCCGTCGCTGTAGTTCCAGCAGCGCTTCGATGGTGTCGATGGGCGCGCTCTCACCGTTTGCGACACGCCGCCGCACAGCCTGCAACCGAAATTCAGCCAACGCCTCCCCTTCCTGCGCGATCACCCGGCGGCGCCAACTTTCGTACCACACACCGTAGTCCTTCGCCGCCGAAAACAGCAGTTTGTTCACGATGGCGGTGCGATCGGCCTCGCCGGCGTCCCGCGCCGCACGCGCCTGCTGCAGCGCATTGCGGCGCTCGTCGGTGAGAATGCGCTGACCCAGCGGGATGGAAATGCCCGCTTCGACCGTACCGTTCGAGGTGGTCCGCCGATCCGGGTTGAAGTACCGGCCCATGGTGCGGTCGAACGCAATCGTCACGTCCGCCCCGATCGGCAAGGGAATCTTGAGTTCGGCGTCGAAGTAGTTGTAGTACTGCGTGCCGCCGAACGTCTTCTGATCCCATGAAGCGGTCACGGTGGGGTCGAAGGCCCCCCACGCTGTGCGCAGATCGGACCGCGCTTGATCGGCCACCAGTCGTGCCTGGGTGGCGACGGGATGATTGGCGAGAATGCCGTCCACGAAGGCGGGAAAGGTGAACGGCGTACCGAGTGTGTCGCGCTTGATGGGTGCCGACTGCGCCGACGCCGGGCACGCGAGTGCGGCGCTGATCAGCAGCGCGAGCGACATGCGCGCGGGCCCCGTCACTTCTTACCTCCGCTCTTGGCGTCACCCTTCCCGCCGCTCGCGCCCCCCGCCACCGCGTCGGCCGGGAGTGCTTCGTTCGGATTGATCGACAGCGGGAAGCCGTTGAGCTGACGCCAGATTTCCCAGCCAACCGTGACGTTGTCGAGCATTGCCCAGCCCTGCACGCCGGTGCCCAGGCGCAGCTGCGCCGGCCACGGTGCATCGTGGGTGGTGTCGGGAACGAGCAACACGCGGAACTGCCCTGATCGGTTCGGGAACTGATCGATGACGGCGACCTGCGCCCCGAAGGTGCCGGAGGCCACCTGCGGCCATCCCGAGATCTGCAGCGCGGGCCAGCCATCGAAGAAAATGCGCACATGACGCCCCGGCTTCAGCAGCGCGACGTCCATCGGTTTCACGAATAGCTCGACCGCTTTGCTGGGTCGTGCCGGCTGAATCGTGACGATGGGCTCACCCGCCTTCACGATCTCGCCCTGGCCGGCCTTCGTGGCGCGCACCACGTAGCCATCCTGCGGTGCTTCGATGAGGTAGAAGCCGTTGCGAATGGTGAGCGAACCGACCTTGTCCTTTAGTTTCGCCACCTCCGATCGACCTTCGCTGACCTCGGCCAGCGTCGACGCGCGGTCGGAACGGGCCTTCGAAATTTTCTCCCCGTATTCGGCGGGAATGCTCGAGAGATCGGTCTGCGTGCTGAGCAGCATCTGCTGCTTCTCCACCAGCTTGGCCGACGCCGACTGCACGCGGATCTGAAAGGCCTGTAACTCGTTCACCGACACGAGCCCGAGCGTGTCGCGGAACAGCCGCTCGCGGCGACGCAGCTGATCCCGCGCCACTGAGTCCTCGAGAACGGTCTGCCGCACTTCGGCGCGGTACTGCTCGATCTTGTTCGCCGTCTGCTGCAGCTTGAAATCGCGCTGTGCTTCGAGCTGCGAGATCAGCATGCTGAGCGCGGCCGCTTTGTTCTGCTTCTCGCCAATCGCGGATTCCTTCGCCGACTGCTGCTGCGATGTGAGCGGCAGCACGTTGGGATTGAGATACTCTTCCTTGATCTCCGAGATGCGGACGATACTGTCGCCCTTCTTGACGTACTGCCCCTCCTGCACGAACCACCGCTCGATGCGGCCATCGATGCGCGTGGGCAGTTCCTGCGGACGGTCGGAGGGATCGAGGGCCGTGACGGACCCTTCGCCGCGGACGCTCTGCTGCCACGGCAGAAAGAGCACCAAGAACAAGGTGATCAGAATGCCCAGCAGCCATCGGGACACAATGCGGCTGGTGTTCGCTTCGCCCAGCAACGCCGTGGTTTCCAACGGCAGGTGCTTGAGTTCGCGTTCGATATCGAGATCGGACAAGGCCATGGTGTTCAGGCTCCCGTGGTCATTGGCGTCTCGTGCAGCAGGTTGCGGCAGATCGGGTCGTCACGCAGCACGCTGAACGGGCCTTCGCGCACGATCTGTCCGTGATCGACGACGAGCACGCGATCGAATGCGGCGAGCAGCTGGGGATCGTGTGACACCGTGATGACGGTCCACGGTCGGGCACGGTCGGTGAGCACTTTGATGATGAGCGTACGCGACGCGGCGTCGAGATTCTGGAAAAAATCGTCGAGCACGATCAGGCGAGGACGCCCCACAATACCTTGCGCCACGAGCAGTTTGCTCGCGAGGTACGCGGGGAGCGTGCGTCCACCGTTCGTGATCTCGGATTGAATGCCTTGCGGCAACTGCTGGATTTCGTCGGTGAGGGCGAGGTCATCGAGGGCTTCACGGACATCGCGCGGCGTGATGTGCGAGCGGCCCACGCTGATATTTTCCTCGACCGTCCCGTCGAACAGGTCCGTCCACGAGAGCATCTGTCCGATGCGCGTCCGCAGCGCCGGCCGATCAAGGTCACGCAGGGTGATGCCGTCGAATCGAATCGTGCCGTCGTAGTCGTCGATGATGCCACCGAGCAGCTTGAGCAGCGTGGACTGGCCAGACCCGTCCGAGCCCATGATGGCGACCCGTTCGCCGGGCGCGATCTGCACCGTCACGCCATCCACCGACGCGGAACGAGCGGAGGGATAGCGATACCGTAAGTCCTTCGTCACGATCGCGACGCCAACGCCGGGCGTGTGGACCGGCGCGAGGCCGCCGCGGGCTTCCAGCGGTAGGTCCGCCACGTGGCCCGACTTGTCCACGCTGGTAAGCACATCGTACACCGTGGCCAGGCTCGTGATCAGCTTTTCGACGCCGGCCAGGACGGTCACGATCACCACTTCGGCCGCGACGAACTGGCCCAACAGCAGCCGATTGCTCTGCACCAGTGTCGCGCCGATGATCAGCACGGCCGCGGTGATGAACGTCTTGAAACCGATTAGGGCGATGGTCTGCTTCACGAGCACGGCGAAGTGCTTGCGTCGGTACTTGAGGTAGCCGGTCACGACATCATCCATCCGTTCCACGGGGAGCGTGGAGTCGCCAGCGTATTTGAAGGCATGAAACGCGCGGGCGATTTCCCCCAGCCAGTGCACGGCCTTGTACTTGTACTTCGACTCGACGATCGACGTCTCGAGCCCTTCCGGCCCCGTCCATCGGATAATCAACCACAACGCGGCGGTGACGCCGACGGCGAAGACGGAGAACCAGGGGCTGTACAACGTGAGCAGCAGCAGACTGAACACGATCGTGAGCAGTGCGGTCGGCACGTCGAGCAACAGTTTCTGGACACCCTTCTGAATGGCAATCGCCTCGAACAGACGGTTCATCTGCTCGGGGAGGTTCGACTCCAGCGAGGCCGCGTAGCGCAGCCGTGGAATGCGAAACGCGAACTCGAGCGCCATGCGGGCGAACACCCGCTGCTGAATGCGCTCCACGACCTTCAGGATCCCGATTTGCAGGATGCCGGCCACGATGGTGCCCAGTACGACAAAGGAGATCAGTACGATCACGGGCTGCAGGTAGAGCCGGCCCTGGACGATCTGCACGATGCCGCCAACGGCCAGCGGCAGGATCAGGCTCAGCCCACCGGACAACGTCGCGTAAAAGAAGACGGTGAGGATCTCTCGGCGCTCCCGGGCGAAGAGCGCGAGGGTGCGATCGAGCGCGCTCCTCGGCTCGTGTTCGTCGGCGTGCCCCGCATGGCCGACCGGGCTGTGCGGGTAGTCGCTCGAGAGAGAGCTATTGGCCGGCCGCAGGGCCATTGGGGCCAGCGCCGACAACACGTCCCCCGAACCAAGACGGGCAATCAGCGTCTCGGCGAGTGCGTCACCCTGGCCCTCAATGGCGGACTCGCTCCCATCTCGCGGCACCAGCACCGCGTGCACGCGATCGTCCGCGTTGCGGCACAAGACGATCGCATCGTCGTTACGCAGGTCAATCAGGACGATGGGGACGGTGCGCTCGGCGATCGCCAGCTTGAGGGTGTCGCCGGAAATCTTCCGGTCGAGATACCCCACGTCGACCGCGCTGCCGATGGAGCGTAGGCGATTCGGCAGCGGGTCGCTGGGCGAGATCTGACGCGTGAGCGCGCGCCAGCGCGCCTGCTCGACGTCGAGTCCGAGCGCGGCGGTGACGAGTTGATTGACACGGGTGGCCTGAGCCGACATAACGCAATCGAAAGAGCTATGAGCAAGATCGTCCGCTCGTCGCCACGGGCGACGCGGACGAACGCGATGAGAGGCGGGCCTGAGTGCCTGCACTCCTGAAACCAGTACCGCGATCGATCAGCGGTGGTTCGGCGGAGCTCGAGTTGGCGCGGAGCCCAGACGTCCATCGCGATGGAAGACAGCGAGGCGCGACGTGGCCGACAGGCCGCCGCGCTCGTGAAACGCGGCGCCGCCGACCATGCCCAGCGGCCGCTCGACGCTCGATATCTGCGAGGACGCGGTGCGATGGGTTCGGCGCCCGCCGCTGCGCTGCCAAGCCGGGCGCGTTGTCGAGACCGGTCGCGCCGAGACGTGATCGGTCGGCGCGTCGCGGCTCACCACCAGCGCACGTGCTGCGGATTCAAGGATAATCCGACTGGCGCCCGTATCGTGGACGGACTGCGGCATCGGCAGGAGCGGCCGATCGGCCATCGACGCACCCGCAAGCCACATGCACGCCATGGCCAGACAGGCCAGAGCGACGCGAACGAGCCAGGTGGGACGAGGCGTTGCAGTCATATACCCCAACAAATACGAGACCTCTAATCGGGATTCAAGCCATCCTGCCGTTAAGACTGGTGGCATGGTCGGCCACGTCCGTGCCGTGACACCGGTGGATGGCGTTGGCATACCCCTCCTCAACCCGTGCCGCCTGCTCGTCCGGCGGTCGGCGCGGCTTAGTCGTCGTCGGGCCGTCGGCGCCGCTTGGTCTCGCTGCGCTGGCGCTTCTCGGTCAACCGCCGTTCGACGGAGCCCCGTGTCGGCCGCGTGGCCTTGCGGGGCTTCTGTACGACCAGCGCCCGCGACACCAGTTGTACCAGCCGCTCGATCGCGGCACGCCGGTTCTGCTGTTGACTGCGATACTCACCGGCCACGATGCGCAGCGCGCCGTCGCTGTCCAGGCGCGAGGCGAGACGCGCCGCGACCAGCGCGCGCTGCTCGTCACGGAGGGCGCGCGTGTGGCGCACGTTCCACTGCAGCGCGATCCGCGTGGCGCTGCGGTTCACATGCTGCCCGCCGGGCCCGCTGCCGGCGATCGCGGTGATCTCGAGTTCGGATGCCGGAATGCGGACGCCTGGCACGACATCCACGTCCTCCTGCGACGGTGCCGTCATCTCAGCCCCTCCCAGCGCGCGGGGCGCGGAGTCGAGGGCCGCGCAGATCGCCACGGATTCCAACGGCGCAGATCACGAGCCACTCGCGTCAGTGCGCAGGTGCACGCGAAGGGCGGCCACCCGACGACCGTCCATCGCGACGATCTCGAGCTCGCCGCCTGGATACGTCACGCGGTCGCCCACTTTGGGCAAGCGCCCCAGCATCGCGAATGCGTACCCGCCGAGCGTGGACCAGTCGCCCTCAGGGATCGGCAGTCTGTGGTCCGACCTTACGTCGACCAGCGACATCGAGCCGGCGAGTTCCAGCACGCCGTCGAAGAGCAGGGCATCGCGCGACAGCGGATCATACTCGTCTGCGATATCGCCCACGACTTCCTCGACCAGATCTTCCATGGTCACGATACCGGCCGTGCCACCGTACTCGTCGAGCACCACGGCCAGATGCGCCCGCGTGCGCCGGAGATCATCCAGCACGCGTTCGGCCGCGCGCGTAGCGGGCACGAACAACGGCTCCCGAAGATGATCGCGCAGCGAGAACGTCTCCGGATGTTCATCGAGCCAGAAGTCCTTGGCGAGAAAGACGCCGACGATATCGTCCGTCGTCTCGCGGTAGACCGGATAGCGCGAGTAGCGCTCGCGACGCAGCGTCGCGATCAGCTCGTCGAGTTCCACGTCCTCGGCGATGGCGATCATGTCGGTACGCGGGCGCATCACGTCCAGGGCCTTCTTGTTGTGAAAGTCGAACACCCCGGCCAGCATGGCCGAGTCGGACTCATCGAGCGTGCCGTGCGCGCGCGCCTGCATCACGAGCAATCGCAATTCTTCCGGGCTGTGCACATGTCCCCCTTCGGACACGGGCTCGACGCCGAGCAGCTTCAGCAACCGGTTGGCGGTGCCGTTGAGCATGCCGATGAAGGGTGACATCACCCGGGAGAAGAGCATGAGCGGGCGAACCACCCATCGGCTCACCGTTTCCGGCCGCGCGAGGGCGATCGACTTGGGAGCGAGCTCGCCCAGCACGATGTGCAGGAAGGTGATGACCAGGAACGCGACCGCGATCCCGGCGCCGGTGTGTAACGCACCGGCGGCTGGCTCGATGCCCACCACGTGCAGCGCGCGGTCCACCAACACGGCGATCGCCGGTTCGCCAATCCAGCCGAGGGCGAGCGAGGCCAGGGTGATGCCGAGTTGGGTGCCTGAGATGTATCGGTCGAGCTGACCGAGAGCACGCTGCACCACCTTTGCGCTGCCGTCACCCTCGGCGGCCATCTGGTCGATGCGGCTCCGCCGGACCGCCACCAGCGCGAATTCCGCGGCAACAAAGAAGGCGTTGAGCAGGACCAGCAACAATACGACGAGCAATCGTCCCGAAGCCGCCCCGAAGGTGATTTCGTGGACCACGGGCAAAGAAGGGTCAGCAAGCATACTGAAAGGAAACGGACACGCGGCTGATTCGTCAGGGTAGTGCAATCTGCAAGAGTGCCGGGCACCCCGCTTCTGCGGCATTCTGCAAGACCTACGACTTTTGTGCGATATACCCCTGCGATCCCACAGGAACCGATTCAGGAGATGCTCGACCCGCGCCGCGTGCTGCGCTGGGTCTGGCTTGGCCGCGTCGTGCTCTCGTGTGCGATTCTGGTGGCGGCGGTCTTCGTCTGGAGTGAGGCGGCGCCCAGCGATACCCTGATCGCGACGCTGGCCTTCGCGTGTGCGACCCTGGCGACGATCGGGTCCGCGCTCTACGGCGAGTTCGAACGGCGCGCGCTGGGGCTGGGCTTCTATGCGATCCAGTGCGTGATCGACTTGGCGCTGGTGACGGCCGTCGTGCACATCACCGGTGGCTGGAGCTCCCAGTTCGCCGCCCTCTATATCCTCGTCATCGCCAGCGCGGCCTTGCTGCTGCCCTTCCGCGGCGGGCTGGCCGTGGCGGGAGGCGCCTGCCTGCTGTACTCGGCCGATGTGCTCCTGCTGCGGCCGGGAACGCCCTACGTCGGCATCACCGTCCAAATCGCGGTCTTTGTGGTGGTGGCGATCGGCTCCGGGTACGTATCGTCACGTCTCCGACAGGCGGGGATGGGTCGCGAGGCCCTCGCCGCGCAGCTGGTGAAGGTCCAGCTCGAAGCGGCCGACATTCTGCGCACGATTCGGTCCGGCATCATGACCGTCGACGCGCAGGGGCGACTCCTCTACGCCAATCCCGCGGCGTCCGAGCTGCTCGGGCTGGAGCTTCGGTCGCTCGTTGGGCGGCCGGTGCTGCACACGCTGCTCGGTGTCTCCCCACAGCTCGCCACGCTGCTTGAGCAGTCGTCGCGCGATGGCGTTCGGACCACGCGCGCAGAGGGCGTGATTCACCGGGACGGCGAAACGCTCGAGATCGGCGTCACCACCACGGTCGCCAATGGTACGCGAAACGATGGAAACGTGACGGCGACGGCGATCTTCCAGGACATCTCGGACAGCAAGCGCATTCAGGCGTTGCACATTCGCGCCGAGCGCCTGCAGGCGGTGGCAGAACTCAGCGCATCGTTGGCGCACGAAATCCGGAATCCCCTCGCGTCGATTCGCAGCGCCACCGAGCAGCTGGCGCGCCGTCGTACGCGCTCAGCTGAGCCAACCGCCGACGAGGATGACGAGCGCATCCTGCACGATCTGGTCGTGCGCGAGGCCGATCGACTCAGCCGATTACTTGCCGACTTCCTCGACTTCGCCCGGGCGCGCGTTACGCGGGTGAGCCGTGTCGATCTGGGCGCGATCGTGAATGCGGCCTCGATGATTGCCGGCTCGCATCCCGATCGACGCGACGGCGTAGAGGTCCAGGTGAGCGTGGCGCCCGAATTGCCATCGGTGGAAGGCGACGAAGATTTGCTGCATCGTGCCGTGTTCAACCTGGTGCTCAATGCCGTGCAGGCCGTTGGACCGGAGGGGCACGTGTTCATCGAGGTCGACCGCTACCGCCCAACCGGCGAGTACGGCGCGGCGTCGGCCATGCTCACGGGTGAGCTGCTCACGGTGAGTGTGACCGATGACGGCCCCGGTGTCCCGCCCGAGCTGAAGGATCGCCTGTTCGAACCGTTCGTGACCGGCAAGGCCGGCGGAACCGGACTCGGACTCCCGGTGGTGCATCGTGCCGTCGAGGCGCATCGCGGGGTCGTGCTGGTCGATGCGCTGGCTCGCGGTACGCGCTTCACCATGCTGCTGCCGATCGCCACGGACCACGACGCGTCTCGTCGCGGTGACACGCCCGTGTACAACGCTGTCCCTTTCGAGCCGCATCCGGACGATTCGGCAGACGCCAAGATTCCTCGCCTTTCTGGAGTTGCACCGTGACCCTTCCCGCGCTCGCCGGTGACGCACCGCGCGTGCTCATCGTGGACGACGAAACGGGCATTCTCGATTCGTTACGCATCCTGCTCAAGAACGAGGGGTTTATCCCGTTCACGGCGCACGGTGGTCGTGCCGGCGTGGAACGCATCCCCGAGCTGCGACCGGATATCGTGCTCACCGACGTGCGGATGCCCGATGTAAGCGGTGTCCAGGTACTCAGCACCGCGCGTCAGGTTGATCCCGATGTGCCGGTGATCCTGATGACGGCGCAGGCCACGTTGCAGTCGGCCATGCAGGCGGTGAACGAGGGTGCGTTCTATTACATCCAAAAGCCATTTCGCAACGACGAACTGCTGGCGATCCTGCGACGTGCCGCCGAGCATCGGAAGCTGCGCGCGGAGAACACCACGCTGAAGCAGGAAATCAAGCGGCGCGAACGCACGACCAGTGGCCGCCCCATCGGCCGCAGCAAGCCATGGCTCGATGTCCTGCGACTTGCCGAGACGGTCGCTCCGACGGATTCCACGGTGTTGCTCACCGGAGAGTCCGGCACGGGTAAGGAAGTGATCGCACGATACATCCACGAATTGAGCACGCGATCGGACAACAGCTTTCTGTCCATCAACTGCGGCGCGCTTCCTGAGTCGCTGTTGGAGAGTGAACTCTTCGGTCATGTGAAGGGCTCGTTCACCGGCGCCGTGAAAGACAAGACCGGTCTCTTCACCGCAGCCAATCAGGGCACGTTCTTCCTTGACGAAATCGGCGAGACGACGGCATCGATTCAGGTCAAATTGCTGCGTGTGTTGCAGCAGCGTGAAGTGATTCCCGTCGGTGCCACGGAAGCGGTGTCGGTCAACACGCGCGTGCTGGCGGCCACGAATCGCGACCTGGAAGAAGAGATCAAGCGCGGCGCCTTTCGTCCCGACTTGTTCTATCGCCTCAACGTGATCGCCGTGCATCTGCCGCCGCTGCGCCAGCGTCAGGACGACATCCCGTTGCTGGTCGAGTCGTTTCTCGCTCGCAGCGCGAATCTTCGGAACGAAGGCGTGAAGACGCTGCGTGACGACACGCTCGACGCACTGATGGCGTACACCTGGCCTGGCAATGTGCGTGAGCTCGAGAATGCGCTCGAGCGGGCGGTCATCCTGTCGACCGGCTCCGTGATCGATCCCGATGCGCTCCCGGAGCGCGTGACGGCCCGTCGGGCCGAGCCGCTCGTGAGTGAACGCACGCCGGTCTCGCCCACGCTCGAAGCCATCGAACGCGCCTATATCCAGTGGGTGCTGCAGAACGAAGGGGGGAACAAGAGTCGGGCGGCCGACATGCTTGGCATCGATCCGTCCACGCTGTACCGCAAACTTGCCCGCTACGGAGACGCCTGATCATGCCCGCACGGATGCGACGTCGCATCGGGTTCACGATTATCGAATTGCTGGTCGTGGTGCTGATCATCGGCATTCTGGCGTCGATCGCGATTGCGAAATTCGGGGACTCGAAGCGTCGGGCGTACCTCGCCGCGATGCAGTCGGACCTGCGCGGGTTGGCCACGGTCGCCGAATCCCAATTCACGTCGGACAACTCGTATGAGGGCGTGGTGGCGCCGCAGGGCTCGGATGGCGTGACGCTGACCTTCACCGGTACGCCCTCCGGATGGACGGCCAGGGCGAGGCATGTGGGCGTGCCCGGGGTTGAATGCGCGATGGCGGCGGGGACGATGCTGGCCGCCGATGCGAGAAGTGAGCCGGTCTGTCGGTAGGATTGGCCGAGGGCGATCTCTGGTGCGATGCGTGGCACGTACGGTTGTACGTGCCACGTTGTCGTTCGGGGTCGGAGGTCTGAGGGTCACCCGGGCGGCACGGTCATGACGCCACCGGCATCGTATCGGAATCTGCAAACGGGTAGCGCATTGCAGGCTGCAACGAACCGTGCGAAAGGCCATGAGCAATACGCCGAGCAGACCGGCGATGAAATGATACAAGTGTCTGCTGCAGAAGTGGTTAGCGTGGTGCTGTCGGCGTGGCAAGGCAGTTGCCTTCAGCTATGGCATCTCGTCGGACATCACCGCGGGTGACCAGCGTCGTTCGATCCTTACTGGAGAACACATTATGCAGCGTACGCGAAAGGGCTTCACCCTCATCGAACTCCTGATCGTCGTCGTGATCATCGGCATCTTGGCCGCGATCGCAATTCCGAAGTTTGCCGACACCAAGCGCAAGGCGTACGTGACGGCCATGAAGTCGGATCTCAAGAACATGGTGTCGTCGGCTGAAGCGTACTTCTCGGACAACAACACCTACGTCGGCTACACCGCGCCGACGGGGTCGTCGGGCGTCACGTTGACGTTCACCGGCGCGACGACGGGGTGGTCGGGCACGGCCACGCACACGAACGCCTCCGGCGCCACCTGCTCGATCGGCACGGGCACGAGCACGCCGACCGGCCTCGCGGAAGGCCAGCCGGGCGGCACCGACTGCAAGTAAATCCCGACAACGGCGGGGTACTGCTTCGCCGCGGGTTGGACTGCCTGGGGGAAGGGGTCGAGCGCGCGCTCGGCCCCTTTGCTGTTCTCGCCCGCGCCACCTCGAGCCAGAGCCTCGCCTTGCACATTGCAAGGAAATGGCGAAATGAAAGTGACAACATGTGCCGCGCACGAGCGCGCGCGTTTGGAACGCTAATGCTGACAATAGCTTACTGAAAATGCCCGGTGTGGTACGCCGGTTGCCTTGTACGTCGGCAACGAAGCGGGCATTACGGCTCGGTCGCACCCCCCAGAACGGAGATGGATTATGCAGCGTACTCGCAAGGGCTTTACCCTCATTGAGCTCCTCATCGTCGTCGTGATCATCGGCATCCTCGCCGCGATCGCGATCCCGAAGTTTGCCGACACCAAGCGCAAGGCGTACGTGACGGCCATGAAGTCGGACCTGAAGAACATGGTGTCGTCGGCCGAAGCGTACTTCTCGGACAACAACACCTATGTCGGCTACACGGCGCCGACGGGTTCGTCGGGCGTCACGCTGACGTTTACGGGTGCGACGACGGGGTGGTCCGGTACGGCCACGCACACGAACGCCTCCGGCGCCACCTGCTCGATCGGCACGGGTACGAGCACGCCGACCGGCCTCGCCGAAGGCCAGCCGGGCGGCGCCAACTGCAAGTAAATCCTCACAGCGGCGGGGCACTGCTCCGCCGCGTGTAGGGCTGCTTAAGGGGGAAGGGGTCGAGCGCGTGCTCGGCCCCTTTGCCGTTTTCGCCCGCGCCGATCTGCACGACATTGTGTAGGTGGCTTAGGCCGACTTCTCGGACCACCGTGGGACCGGACATTACCTTGCACATTGCAAGGAAATGGCAAAATGAAAGCGACAATATGTATCGCGCTCGAGCGTACGCGTATGGAACGCTATCAATGCCAACGACTTGCAGAACACTTCCGGCATGGTACGCCGGTTGCCCTGTACATCGGTGACGAAACGGGCATTGAGGCCTGGTCGCACCCCCCGAACGGAGACGGATTATGCAGCGCACTCGCAAGGGTTTTACCCTCATTGAACTTCTCATCGTCGTCGTGATCATCGGCATCCTCGCCGCGATCGCGATCCCGAAGTTTGCCGACACCAAGCGCAAGGCGTACGTGACGGCCATGAAGTCGGATCTCAAGAACATGGTGTCGTCGGCCGAAGCGTACTTCTCGGACAACAACACCTACGTCGGCTACACCGCCCCGACGGGTTCGTCGGGCGTGACGCTGACGTTCACCGGCGCGACGACGGGGTGGTCGGGCACGGCCACGCACACGAACGCCTCTGGCGCGACCTGCACCATCGGCACGGGCACGAGCACGCCGACCGGCCTCGCCGAAGGCCAGCCGGGCGGCGCCAACTGCAAGTAACGTCGACATGATGCCGTCGGCGGCGCGCGTGGTCGCGCCGTCGATGGGAGCATGGAGACCACTCGGGGCGCTGCACGGCCTCCCGGTGGCATGGTACGAGGGGCCGAGCAATTGCTTGGTCCCTCGTGCTCGTTCTCGCTTGGTCGTTCTCGCTTGGTCGTTCTCGCTTGGTCGTTCTCGCTTGGTCGTTCCGGCCTCAACCAGATCGGTCGCTCGACGGCTCGTCGCCAGTTGCTACTGGAGCCCGCGACACGCATCCTCCGCTCATGATCGCCATCCCGACGCCCCGTATCCATCAACGGCTCAAGCAGGTGCTCGTGCTCGCCAGCGGCAGCGCGCTGGCGGCGATCATCCTGACCTTGTGGGTGACCGAACACCTGCCGCCCTACCTGCGCTGGCCCCTGGTCGCGCTGCTAGTGGTCCTGGTGTCGGTGGTGTGGGTGAGCGTCTTGAGACGACAGGTCCTGGAGCTGGTCGAGGTCCCCCTGGCGCAATGCGTCGAGGCGGCAGAGGCGATTGCCGATGGCGATAACAGCCGTCGGGTACCGGTGGGGCAGACGCACGAATTCGCGCAGCTCGCCACCAGCATCAACCGTATGACCGAGCAGATGCTCGCCGCCACGCAGTCGCGCATGCGTGTCGAGAAGCTGGCCACCATGGGACGCATCGCCGCCGGCATCTCCCACGAAATCGGCAATCCCGTATCGGCCATCGCGAACTATGCGCATGTGCTGCGCATGCGCACGACCGATGTGCCGGGCACAACGGAGCCGATTGACGCGCTCGAGCGCGAGATCACCCGCATCGACCGCATCATGCGGGGGCTGCTGGACTATGCCCGCCCACGACGGCTTACCCCGAAGCCGATCGTGGTCGACGAGGTGATCTGCGACGTGGTCCGACTGCTCGAGGATCAAGGCATCGTGCGCCGCTTTCGCGTGACGCGCGGCCTCGAGGCACCCGACGGCGTCGTCTATGCCGAACGGCACGATCTCGAGCAAGTGTTCGTCAATCTCGTGCTGAACGCGGTCGACGCTATGGATCGCGAGGGCGACATCGTGATCAGCAGCCGCATCAACGACGCCAACGCGTTCACGGAGTCGATCGACAAGCGCCGCTCCGATCCGATTCCGCAGCGGTGGATACATCGGCCGAGTAAGCGCGCGCTCGCCTGGCTCGCGCGCTCGGAATCGCCTGCACGGTTCCTGCAGATCGTCATGGCTGACTCGGGTACCGGCGTCGCGCCCGAGGACGAAGAACGCATCTTCGAGCCCTTCTTCTCGACGAAACAGCCGGGGAAGGGCACCGGCCTCGGACTCGCCATCGTGGCCAGTACCATCGAAAATCTCGGGGGCACGATCTGGGTGCAGCGCGCGCGCGAAGGTGGCGCCGCGTTCGTGATCCTCCTGCCGCTGCACTCGGGGGCCGGCGGACTCCTGGCGATATCCGAGGAGCCGCCCGCGGCGTCATGACCCCGCGCGCACGATTCGGATGACACGTCGCGGCCGCGGTTGTCGTACCGTGCGCCCATGCTTCTCCCGTTACCGCCGCGTCATCGTTCGCGTCCCGCTCGCCAGCGCCTCCACGTGCGCCGCGGGCAGCTGCTCGTTGAGTGTCTCATGGCCCTCGTGCTGGTCGCCGTCGCCAGTCTGGTGGTCGCCGCCACCTCGGCGTCGATGGCCACGCTGGGCGACGATGGGTTGCACATCGCCCGCGCCCAACGCGAAATGGGTAACGTGGCGGGCCGTGCGCTGCTCGCGCCGTGCGATAGCGCGGGGGCAAGCGTGGCGACCACCCGATGGCCCACCACGCGACTGCGGGTTGACGAGGCGCTGAGCGGCGTCGGCACGCTGCACCGCGGTCGGGCTGATGTCCGTTGGACGGGCTCGGCGTTCGCCACCGTGGCCGCGCGCGAGTTACACGTGAGCAGTGCGGGTCGATGCCGATGACCCGCATCCCCACCGCGCGGCGCGGAGGAGCGCTCATCGAGCTGTTGATCGCGCTGCCGCTCGCGTCCCTGCTCGCCGTGGCCGCCACGGCCACCTTGCTCGGCGGCTGGCGGCTCATGCGACGGGCGGCGGCCTCCCAAGGCAGCACACGCGAGCTGCGGCACGCCCATGCTACCTTCGAGTCCGACCTGCGGCCGTTGCGCGCGCGTGATCTGCACACGCTGGCCGACACCGCAGTGGAATACGATGCCCTGCTTGGCGCGGGCGTGGTCTGCGGCACGCCGAACGGGGCGACGGATCGCGTCGACATGGTGTCCGCAGACCCCGCCGACGCCCGCGGCCTGTCCTGGGCCAGCAGTCTCCAGCGTGGCGATGCGCTGTCGCTGTGGCGCGCACACGGTGACAGTGTGTCGTCCGTCGTCGAACACCGGACGACGGTACGAGACATCAATTGGGCGTCGGCATGCACGGCCTCGCCGTGGATGGCGGCGTGGGCGGATCGACGCACGGTCCGTCTCACCCTGGCCGATGCAAGTCCGTCACCCCTCGTCGTGGGCGCCGTGGTCGCGGCCCGTCGACGCTCGCGAGTGTCACTCTACCGCAGCGGCGCGGAGTGGTATCTGGGAAAGCGCACGCGTACCGGTGGGGTGTGGGACGTCGTGCAGCCGGTGGCCGGTCCGTTTCTGTCGCCCGCTCAAGGGGGCATGACCGCGCGCGTGCTCGACGCCGCTGGCGCCGTCACGCTGCGCCTAGACGCTGCCGCCGCCGTGCGCCTCGAACTCCGGGCCGATCGCGCACCCGACGGGCGCCTGCGGCCGCGTCGTGATACCGCCGCCTTCGACGTGGTGCTCAGAGCGGAAAGTGCACAGCGTGCTCGCTGAGCCTCGCCGGCGCGCCGGCTTCGTCCTGCCGTTCGTCGTTGTGGCGACGGCGCTCGTGGCCGTCCTTGCGTTGGCGGCCATCAGCACGATCTGGCGCGGCTACCGCGCCAGTCGCCTCGCCGCCAACGGCGTCCGCGCGCAATTCGCCGGCGACGAAGGGGTCGCCCTACAGCTCGATGCGTGGCCCGCGGAGACACTGGCGGCCGTGTCGCCGGGCACGACGCTCTTGACGCGCCTGACCACGGCCGTCGGCGACAGCGTTCGCGTGCGGCTCACGCGCACCCAGCCACTGGTCGCATGGGTGACCGCCGACGTCGTCCTGGGCCCGCTGGGGACACCGGGGCTCGTCCGTCGCCACGTCACGCGCGCGCTCTTCCTCGAGCCACCTCCTCTGCCGATCGTCGGCGCACTGACCGCGATCGGCACGGTCCATGGGCAGGATCCCACGACGATCGACGGACGCGATCGTGCCGACGCCACCGACGCGTGCGGTGCACTGCGGGACACCCTCTCTCTCGCGTCGATTGCCGCGGCCGCACTCGTCGGTGCACCGGCCGGGACCTGGACGGTCCCGTCGCCAATGCTCACGCTCGCGGATACCGCGACGGTGCGCGCGGCTTTCGACCGAGCATGGATCTCCGTGATCGCGCGGAGCCCCGTTCGCGCGTCGGATTCGATTCCGCATTCATTGGCACCGTTACCAGGCTGGCACACCCTGTTACTCGATGGCGCAAGCGTTGCCCTGCAAGCACCGTCGCGATGGCGTGGGCTGCTCGCCGTCAGCGGCGACCTCGTCGTCACCGGACGCCTGGAGGTCGAGGGCGTGCTGCTGGTCCGCGGCCGGCTCGATGCGCGTGGTGCAGCGCTGCGCGTTCGCGGTGCGCTGCTCGTCGCCTCTCTCGGCAATCGCAACGTGGAGCTCGGTGATCAGACCTTGGTGCAGTACGACCGGTGTGCCGTGCAACTGGCCTTGGCCACCATCGCTGTGCCACGCGCAACGCCGTTCTCGCTCTGGTATTCCGCGCTGCATTGACCGGCAAACGGACAGAACGACCGACTACGGAAAGTGGGGGCATGGGCCGACACTGTCACGGTGTGGGCAGCCGTACCGGTCGTCCGCCCTGCGGGAGGCGTTACCTCGTGAGGCGATGGTCGTTTGAAGGATGACATGCCGGGCGTAGGCAGGTCAATCTGTCCCCTCGGTGCTCTCAGTGCTGATCGGCAGCGTGTATACCACTAGGACAACCCCAACAGCCATGGCGCTCTTCGGCCGAAAGAAAATCACCGTCGGACTCGATGTCGGTTCCGGTCTTGTGAAAGCCGTGGTCATCGACCACAGCGGACCCTCGCCGGAACTCGTCAAGGTCGTCATCACGCCGCTCAACGACACCGCCATTGTCGAAGGCGAAGTGATGGATCATGGCATCGTTGCCGATGCGATCCGCCAGACGCTCGAAGCGACCGGCGTGAAGACCAAGAGCCTCGTGGCAGCCGTGGGCGGACGCGACGTGATCGTCAAGAAGATTTCGATCGAGCGCGTCAAAGAAGCACAGGCCCGTGAGCTGATGCGTTGGGAAGCCGAGCAGCACGTGCCGTTCGACATGGACTCCGTCGAACTCGACTTTCAGGTCCTTGATCCGGATGGCGACGGGCTCGACATGAGCGTTCTCCTCGTGGCGGCGAAGCGTGACCTGGTGGAGGCGAAGCGACATCTCCTCGAGGACGCAGGGTTCCCGCCTTTGATCATCGATGTCGACGCCTTCGCCCTGCACAACGCGTTCGAGGCGAATCACCCGGATGCGATGCGCGGTACGGTGGCGCTGCTCAACATCGGCAACGAACAGACGAACCTGAACATCCTCGACGAGGGTGTGCCCATTTTGACGCGTGACCTCGGCGTCGGCACCCGACGCTTCCGCGAGGATGTTCAGCGTGAGCACGGCATTAGTGGAGACGAGGCCGAGGACATGCTGCGCGGATTCGATCGTTCGTTCATGCTCGACAGCAGCATCGCGATGCGCGGCGAGGAGCTCGCCGTCGGTCTTGAGCGCGCGGCCACGTTCCTCGCCTCGTCGTCACGCAGCTTCGGCCAGATCCGCGCGGTGTACGCCTGTGGCGGTGGATCGCGCGTGCCGGGCCTCTTAGCCTGGCTGTCCGATCGCCTGCGCATCCCAGTGCAATCGGCCAACCCCCTCGCCCGGATCACCGTGCGGGACGGCGCGCTGGAATTCCTGTCCACCGATGAAGTCGCTCCGCTGCTGATGCTGCCGGTGGGACTCGCGCTCCGCGCTGCGGCCTGAGGAATCCGACCATGATGCTCAAAATCAATCTCCTCCCCGGCTCGAAGAAGGCCACGCGTGGTGTCGGCGGTCTCGCTGGCTCGCTCGGATCGATCGGCGCGTCGGTTCGCGATCCCTGGCTCGTTGGTGCCGCGGGAGCCGTCGTCGTCGCGTGTGCGGCTGTCGGGCTGCTCTTCACCGCGCAGAATGCCCGCGCCGGCGAAGTGTCGGAGAAGATCGATCGCGCCGTGCGCGATTCGACGCGGTACTCCAAGGTGCTCGATGCGCGCCGGAAGCTGACCGCCGAGCGTGACTCGGTACAGCGCCAGTTGCAGATCATCCGCACGATCGACGAGAACCGCTATAACTGGGCGCATATCCTCGACGAGATCAGCCGCGCGTTGCCGGCTTACACGTGGCTGACGACCCTCGAGCAGACGAGCAAGGTGCCGCTTCCGCCGGGCGCCGACACGCTCGCCGGTGCCACCACACCGGTAACGGCAGGCGCTGCTGCCAAGGCGACGAAAGAGGCCGTTGTGCCGGACACGATCGAAGTGCATCCGGCGCTGACATTCCGCGTGGTCGGTCAGACGGTCGATATCCAGGCGCTCACGATGTTCATGCGGCAGATGGAGAGCTCGCCGTTCATCCAGCGCGTTGCCTTGAGCAAGTCGGAGATTGTGATCGTTGAAGGCAAGGACGTCACGCAGTTCGAGTTGTCGGCGGAATTCGAAGTGCCGCCTCCCGGGGTGGTGCGAACCTCGCCCCTCGTTGTTCCTGTGCGCTGACCAGAGACTACCATGGCACTGCTCCCTCAGACCCAGCGTGATCAGGTCAAGCTCCTGATCGGCTTCGTGGCCCTCGCGCTCGCTGCCGCGTACTACACCTATCCGTATGCCGCGCGCGAAGCGCAGCTCGCGTCGGACATCGCGCGCGTGGCGGAGCTGGACGACGCCAATCAGCGTGCCGCGCGCGAGTTCGCCTCGGGCAGCATCGAGAACTTGCGCATCCAGGCGGCGGAGAATCGCTCCGCGCTGCTGGTCATGCGGCGTCTCGTGCCCACCGGAAACGAAGTGCCGGCCCTTCTCGAAGAGGTGAGCACGGCGGCCCGACGTGCCGGGCTCGACGTCGGTGGCGTGACGCCCGAGCCGGTCATTCGCGGCGATCGCTTCGACACCTACCGCTATACCGTCACCATCATCGGTGGCTATCACCAATTCGGCGAGTTCCTCGCCAACGTCGGTTCACTCGCCCGCATCGTCGCGCCGGTGAACTTCTCGATCGTCGCCGGCGCAGGGGCCAACGCCCCGCGCAACGTGATCAAGACGTCGGAGAAGGGGGCGCTCGCCTCCACGATCACGCTGCAGACCTACGTCGAAAAGACGACGCCGGCCAAGCCCGCCGCCAAGGAGCGTTCGTCATGAAACGCCTGACCATTGTCCTCGCCACGCTCGCCGTCAGCGCGTCCGCGCTGGTCGTCGACGCGCAGCAGCCGGTCCGCCCCACGCCGGCACGGACGGTATCCGGGGAATCGGCCGGCATCGTCGGTGCCACCGCGGCACCGAAAAAAACGACCGGCATGCCCACCGAGATCACGCTGCAGCGCGAAACGTTCGCGTACAACGGTGGCGGACGGCGCGATCCCTATAAGTCGCTCATGAGCAGCAGCGATGTGCGCCCACTGCTCAGCGATCTGCGTCTGACCGCGGTCGCCTTCGACCCGGTGGGGACTGGTAGCAACTCCGTCGCCATTCTGCGCGACATGTATTCGAAGCAGCAATACCGCGTGCGCGTCGGACAGCAGCTCGGACGGCTGCGCGTCTCCGCCATCCGGCAGAAAGCCGTGCAGTTCACCATCGAAGAATTCGGATTTAACCGGCAGGAAACGCTGCCACTCAGCAGCGACACGACGAAAGTGAGGAACCCATGATGGGACCGACGACCGTTGCAGTGATCTCCGCGCTCCTGGCGCCCGGCGCGCTCGCGCTGGCTCAGGTGAACGCCCTCGCGAACGCGAACGCGAACGACGCTGCCTCCTCGGCCCCTGCGGCCATCACCTCCGTCTATGAAGTGCCCACGCGCGGACGCGTGCTCGGCATCGCCGTCGCTCCGGCGTCGGCTGGCGCCGACATTGTCCTGTCGATCGACTCGAGCGTCACGCTCACGCACTTCACCCTCGACAATCCGTCACGCATCGTCGTCGATCTTGGTGGCGCCAATCTGGCCATCCGTTCGAACTACGACGGCAAGGCCCGCGGTCCGGTGCGCAACCTGCGGCTCTCGCAGTATCGCGCCGACACGGTACGCCTCGTCATCGACCTCGATGGCTCGCGCAGTTACACCGTCGTCCGCGACGGTGGCCAGGTCCGCATCGCCCTCAGCGCACCGGCTGTCGCCTTTGCCCGTTGGGGCTCTACCAGCATCGGGGGCGAACTGTCATCGCAGGTCGCGGCTGGCCGTCTCGAGCAGCTGCAGGCACCGCTCGCTGTCGCGGCAGTCGAAGCCAA
>CANHJV010000044.1 GCA_947461225.1 Gemmatimonadota bacterium
CACGCGCATGCGAAGAACCCCGACACCGGATCAGCAGATCCGGTGTCGGGGCTCTCTCCCCCCACCGCCTTCCCGCGGTGGACATGCCAGAGCGTCAGTCGCGGATGATCGCGCCATTCGCTCCGTCCATCAGGATCACGAGCAGGTCGGGCGACCCCGCGGGAGCGCGACGGTACAGTTCTTCGTCGTGCCGTTCTCCGTGATCTGCAGCTTGGCCGTGGCCGAGCCGTCGTATGTGAGTACTTCGCGACGTTCCTTGGTGGAGCTCGACCCGTCGATCGTCATGATCACCTTCATACGGCGAATCACGGTGCCGGCGGTCGGGTAGGTCTGCGCGGTGGCCGACAGCGGGATCACGAGACCGGTCGTGGTGTCGGCGGCGGTGCGTACGGAGGAGAAGGTCTTGCCGTCGCGGTTGGTGCCGGTGGCGGTCTCGTTGCCCCGTGACGTGCCATTGACGGTACGCTGCGTGCTGCCGGCGGCGAGTCCCGTGACCGTGCGATCACCGGCGTGATTCACCGTAGCCGTCACGCTGCCCTCGCGGCTGCGGGTGGCCGTACCGGTCACGGTCGTGCGGACGCGCACCGAATTGGTGGTGAGGCTGTCGATCGCCGACTGCGCCGTGCCGGCGGCATTCTTGATCGTGTAGATCGACGTCACCGAGAGGCCGTTCTTGACCGTCGGGCCACAGGTCAGATCACCGGTGCTGGCGGCGAAGACGCAGCTGTCGTCGATGCGGATGCCGAACGGCCCGCCATGCGGCCCACGTCCCGGAGCCGCATTGCCGATGAAAGCATCGCCCAAGCCGCCGCCCATGAAGCTGCCCATGCCGGGTCCGCCACCACGCCCACGTTCCGGGCCACCCCAGGGCATGCCGTTGTCGCTGGAACTCGCGTAGCTACTGGACACCAAGTCGAGACCGGCCGGCGCACTGCTGAACGCGAGGTCCGACAGGAAGGCGTTCGGTCCATTGCTGTTGTCGAGGCTGCACGCTGCGGCGCCCAGCAATGTCGTGGTCGCGGCCAGCGTCAGAAAACGGGAACGTGCCATGGGTGACCTCTCAAAGGCGCGGCCTCTCGATCCTCGCAACCGTCACGTGGGCATCGTTGAGGCGTTCGAAACTGGAGACACGCGATCGCGACGAGACCCTACGTGCTACTCACCGCCGCTCGGCAAGAAAGGGGACAGCTTCTCTCGCAACTGCCGCAGGGCCCGACTCATGTTTGCTTCCACCGCCTTCACCGTCACGCCGAGCTGCTCGGCGATCTCATTGTAGCGCAGGTTCCGTTCGCGGCTCATGAGGAACACTTCCCGCGTGCGTGGCGGGAGGGCCGCGATGGCGTCACGGATAGCGTCCTGCAGCTCGCCCGCCTGGGTATCGGCGTCGGCCTGTTCGGCGGGTTCACTGAGCGCCTCGACATAGACGGCCGATTTCCGCTGCACCTGCAGATGTCGCAGATGATTGAGGGCGCGGTTGCGCACCGCCTGCATCAGATAGCCGGCCACGCTGCTGTCGGGGGCGAGCGTGTCGCGACGGCGCCAGAGCTCGAGGAAGACATCCTGCGAGAGCTCCTCCGCCACGCCCGGATCATGCAACACCCGGTTGGCCGATCGCACGACGGGCTCATACCACTGCCGGAAGATCGCCTCGAACGCCGCGTGATCCCCGCCCCGAAGGCGGGCCAGCAAGTCAGCGTCGGACACGAGGGGCGTGGGGTGGGGAAATGTCTGGGTCGGGATGCGGTCGACGCGACTCCTCGGAGTGCTGTCGGCCTCGCGTTCAGCGTATACTACATCGAATCGTGCCGTTTTTGCGCTGGGGCCCCCCGGAAAAGCGGGGACGTAGGGTATCGCCATCCACTCGTGTCTTATGGGCATGTCCGACGAAATCCGTCCATCCGATGCATCCGCGGCCGACGCCGACTGGGAGGCCATCTCCCGTTTCGTCGCGGGGGAAAGCGATGCCGTCGAGTCGGCCGCCGTGGCCGAGTGGCTGGCCACGCATCCGGAAGACGCTGCCTTGGTGGCCATTGTTAAGGCGCGGGCCGATCGGGCGGCGACGCAGTCGATGGTATTCGTGGATACCGACCGCGCGTTGTCGGCGGTGCGGAGCCGGATGACGGCGCCCCCGTCGCTGACGCTCCATCGTGGTGGTGCGGCGCCGACGGCGGTCACCCCGCCGGTGGGGCGCGCCGCGGTGCGTCGCTGGCGCGGGCCGGTGTTTGCCGCGGCGGCGGCGCTGACGGCGATGGTCGGCATTGCCCAGTGGCGCGGCGGTAACGCGGCGGCGGCGCAGGTGTATGCCACGACGGTGGGACAGCGTGACTCGGTGAAGCTGCCCGACGGCAGCACGGTTGTGTTGGCGCCCGGCAGTCGGCTCACGGTGGCCTCGGGCTTCAATCGCGGCAACCGTGACGTCACGCTGGAAGGCGCGGCGTTCTTCGAGGTGAAGCATGACGGCGCGCACCCCTTTGTCGTGCACTCGCGCGGCGCCGAGATTCGCGATATCGGCACGGCCTTCTCGGTGAAGACTGATGTGAATGGTCGCGTGTCGGTGGCGGTGACGCACGGGATCGTCGCGCTCCGCGATACGACGTCGGGCAGTGCCGCACCTGTGGAGTTGCACGCCGGTGACCGCGGCGTATTGCAGGCGGGCGCGGTGGCGGTGACACGCGGTACGGTCACCGACGAAGACATGGCGTGGACACGCGGGCAGCTGGCGTATCGGGATGCACCGCTGGCCGAAGTGCAGGCCGACCTCCGTCGATGGTATGGTATCGAATTGCAGGTTGTGGATGCGGTGCTGGCGCAGCGCACCCTGACCGCGTCGTTCCGCGGTGACTCGGCGGCGCAGGTGGTTCAGGTGATTGCGTTAGCCTTGGGCGCCGACGTGGTGCAGCGTGGCGATACGATCCTTCTTCAGCCGCAGGGACCGGGTTCCACACCGAATCCGTGAACGGGGCAATCGACGCGCATATGTGGCGGTGGCAGGTGGTACGTCGTGGGGTGACCGCGGGCGCGATCGCAGTCTTGATCGCGCCCCTGTCGGTCGTTCATGCCGAGCGCGCGCCAACGCTGGCCGCGCGCCCGTCGGATCCGGTGTGTGCGGTACGGCTCGGGGCGCAGGAACGCTCGTCGTTATGGGCACCGCCGCTCGATCGCATCGTGAACCTGCATGTGTCCGATGTCTCCGTTCGCGACGCGCTCGATCGGCTGGCGGTCGTGGCGAAGATCGAACTGTCGTATAGCGCGGAGCTGCTGCCCGCCGGCAAGCGTGTCTGCCTGGCGCTCGATCGCGTGCCGGTGGGGGCCGTGCTGGAGTCGCTGCTGTCCGGCACGGCCTTGCGATCGATTGTGCTGGGCACCACGCAGGTGGTACTGGCGCCATCGCGCGCGGCCGTCGTAGCCGACGGCGGGAGCAGTGGTGGGGGCGAGCCGTCGGCGAACGTCGTGACCGGCACCGCCATGTCGCGACGGGCCAGTGTGCTCGACCGCGTGGTCGTGACGGGATCCCCGGATGGGGCGCCGCAGCGCGGGTCGCCGTTCGCGCTCGATGTGATCGATGGAGCCACGCTCGCCCGTCATGGCGTGGGCACGCTTGGGGAAGCGCTCGATCTGGCGGTGCCCGGCGTGTGGTCGTGGACCGCGAGTGCCGGCACGCTGTCGGCGCGCTACGGCAGTCTTCGCGGTGCGAGCTCATTCGGCGTCAGCGCGCCGAAGATTTATCTCGATGGCATCGAGGTCGCGAACCCGTTACTGGTCACGCAGCTCGACCCAGCGCGCGTCGAGCGCGTGGAAGTGATTCGCGGACCGCAAGGCGCGGCGCTCTATGGCGCCGACGCGATCAGTGGTGTGGTGAACATTCTCACGCGACACGACGGGACGCCGACGGGCGCGGCGGTGGTGCAGCTGTCCACCACCGCCGGCCTGTCGGCCACGGCCTACGCCCCGCGTGATGCGTTCGTGCAGGATCATGCGCTGTCCTTTCGCAGCGGCAGCAGTTCGCGCAGTCTCGGGCTCGGCTTCAACATCGGCACCGTGGGGGCCTACGTGCCCGGCGCATCGGAGCAGCGTCTGCTGGCCGATGCCGACGTACGCGTGGTCCGCTCGAACGCCGTGTTCACCGGTACGGCGCGGTTTTCGGCGCAACGCGCGAATGCCAGCACGAGTCTGATTTTTGGCGGCGCGTCGTCGGGGGCCTCTGGTGATCGGCCACCCGTTGATCGGCCACCCAGTGATCGGCCACCCGTGGACTCCGCGGGGCGTGTGCCCTTCGCCGGCGACAGCGCGACGGGCCAGTCGTTGTCGCAGTACACGGTGGGCGGCACGGTAGCCGTGATGCCCAATCTGCATTGGACGCACACGGTCATTGCGGGCGTGGACGGCTATCGTCTGCGCGGGCTCTCGTCGGCCTCGCTGCCGACCCCGGTGTTGTCGACGAGTGCGCTCGGTGAGGGGCAGGGAGCGGCCGATCGCGAGACGCTGCGGTTGCGCAGCGTGGGCCGTTTCGATGTGGCCGAGGGCACGTTGCTGGCGCTGACCTTCGCCGCCGAGCAGGCGCTGACGCGCGATGTGGCCACCGAAGCGGTGACGCCTTCGGGATATCGACCGGGGAGCGACGCGCTCACGCCGGCCATCGCCTCGCTGACGGTGCCGGTCCGTTTGGCCCAGCGTTGGATCAACAATGCCGGCGTGTTGGCGCAGGCTATGCTGTCCTGGCAGGACCGGTGGTACCTGTCGGTGGGTGGTCGTGCCGAGCGCACGAGTGGCGCTACGCGCGACGTGCAGCACGCGCTGTTGCCAATGGTCGGCGCGTCCTACGTTCGCGATTACGGGCCGGCGGTGTTGAAGCTCCGCAGCGCCTACGGCACGGGCATTCGACCGGCGCGCACCCTGGCGCGTGGCACCTCGTGGATGGGCCGTGGGGGGGCGTCGGCCGCCGAGGCCCTGCAGCCCGAGCAGCAGACCGGGATCGAGGCTGGTGCCGATCTGGTGTTGGCGCACGGCGTGTCGTTACACGTTACGCGTTTTGATCAGGAAGCGACGGGCCTGATCCAACCGGTCGGGTCGATGTCCACCGCGGTCGGCGCCAATGGCCGCATCGTACGCAATTTGTCGTACACCCTGCAGAACGTCGGTGCGATCACGAATCGGGGATGGGAACTGCAGGCCACCGCGCGTCGCAGCAGTCTGCAGCTGGTGGGCACGCTGTCGCTGGTGGATAGCCGGGTGGCGCGCACGGCTACCGGCTATCGCGGTGAGTTGCGCGTGGGCGATCGCATGCTCGATGTGCCGGCGTCCACGGTGAGCCTGTCGGCCACGTGGGCGGCCCGCCGCTGGAGCGTGAGCTCGACGGCCACGCGGGCTGCCGACTGGATCGGCTACGATCGGACCGCCATCGGTGAAGCGGTGGCGAACACCGCGCACGAGTACGACTTCGGTGGCCCCCTGCTGCGTCGGTATTGGCTGCACTATGGCGGCGTCACGCGTTGGCGCGCCAATGCGAGTTACCGGTTGCGCGGTGACGTGTCGGTGCTGATTGGCGGCGAGAACCTGCTGAACGTGCAGCGCGGTGCGCCGGACAATGCGACCGTCACCGCGGGGCGCACGCTCAGCTTCGGACTCCGCTCGCTGTTCTGAGTGTCCGGCCACTCACCGGAACGCCGAAGCGCCCGAAGGCAGATTGCCTTCGGGCGCTTCGTCGTGGTGTGGCCGTCTTCTGGCCCGTACGGACCCGTCAGTCGGTGGTTAAAAGACGACGGTCACATCGGGGGAGCAGATGGCGGTGCCCGCGTTGCAGACCTTGTACGTCCACGTGCCTTTCGGACGCTTCGTGTCGTTGTACGAGCCGTTGTTCGCGGTGGTCAGGAAGCGGACCGAGTTGCGATACAGATCCACGTTGGTGGTCGTCGCGCCGCTCCAGGTCAGCTTTGCCGTGTTCTGGGTTTTCGTGACCTGCTTAGTGATTGCGAGTGTGATCGTCACGGTCGGCGTCGTCTTCACCGTGTTGGTGTCGACCGGTGCCGTGGTGGTCGTGTCGGCCGGCAGGGTGACGGCCGCGGTGAACATGTTCGTGAGCAGCACGTTCGGCGAACCGGTGCCGGGGCCCACCACGATGTTGGCCGTGCCACCCGCGAGCATGGCGCTGCGGACCTGCGCCGGCGAGTACGTGGGGTAGCTGCCGAGGATCAAGGCCGCGACACCGGCCACATGCGGTGAGGCCATCGACGTGCCACTGAGGCTGGCGTACGAGCTGGTGGAGCCGATGTACGAGGAGTAGATGCCGCTGCCGGGAGCGAAGATGTCGAGGCAGCTACCGAAGTTGGAGTAGCCGGCGCGGTAGTCGTTCGACTCCGTGGCACCAACGGTCAGGGCATTCGGCGTGCTGGCCGGCGAGCTGCTGCAGGCGTCGACCCCGCTGTTGCCGGCGGCCACCGCGAACGTAACACCGGCGGCGATCGCGCGACTGACGGCGTCGTTCACCGAGGCGTTGTAGCCGCCGCCAAGGCTCATGTTGGCGGCCATCGGGATCGACTTGTTCGCCGTCTTCTGGCCGGTCACCCAGTCGAGGCCAGCGATGACGCCGCTCCAGGAACCGCTGCCGCTGCAATCGAGTACGCGGACCGGTACGACGTTGACGCCGCGCGCCACACCGGTCGAGCTGCCACCGATCGTACCGGCGACGTGGGTGCCGTGTCCATTACAGTCTTGCGGGTTGTTGTCGCCGAACGCCGAGTAGCCAGCCAGTGTGCGGCCCGTGAACTGCTCATGCGAAGTCAGGATGCCGGTGTCGACGATGTAGACCCGAACGCCAGCCCCGTTCCCGGCGAAGCTATACGAGCCGTCGAGGGGCAGGGGGCGCTGATCGAGACGATCGAGGCCCCACGACGACGCACTGACCGTCGTCGTCATGAATACCTTGCCGTCTTCCTCGACCCGGAGAATACCGTCGGCCGCCGCTAAGCGCTTGGCGGCAGCCGGCGTGAGCGTAGCCGAGAAGCCCTTGAGCGCGAAATGGTACTCGCGCTTGAGCTGTCCGTTCTGTTGTGCGAGCAGCGCCCGAGCCCGACCCGTGGGGTCGTTCTCGGTCGCGTCGAAGGTCACGATGTAATCGATCTGCGTACTGTCGTCGTCGGCAGCGCCGGAGGAAGCGGCGGCCGCCAGGCGGGCGGCGGCGGGCTCGGCGGGACTCGTTACATCCGTGGCATCGGAGCAGGCCGCCAGGGACACGGCGGCGAGCAGCAGGGAGCCAGTGGAAACGCGCGAAAAGAATGACATCGAGGGGTCGGTTCGAATTGGGGTGACTGCCCTCGGCGCCCCGTGCGTCGTGCAGTCGAGCATGTGACGGCTCACTCTGCTCGATCGGCACGACGGATTTCGCACTTTGTGTGACCCAGGTCCCACTCTGAAACAGTGTTAATCGAATCACCATGAACGTCGGGGGTCGGCGAGCCGATTCGCGCCGAGACGCGGTGCTTTCTGAGGACATCCTCACCCTCGCGGCCGATCGAATTCGGCTGCATGTTGCCGGTATGGACCGCCGACTCTTCGTTTCCGCCGTGGCTGGGGCGACCGCCCTGCCGAGCCTTGCCGCCGCGCTGTCGCCGCGCTTTTCGCCGCACGCGATCCGGCGTCTGATTGATGCCTCCGAGGTCGCGAAGGATCGCGGCGTCGCCTTGTTCGACCCGTCGGCGCCGGCGTGGCGAGGGGACGCGGCGCAAGCCGACGCATTCGCGGCCGACGAGGATTTCTGGGAGCCGATCCAACGCGCGTTCGATCTCGACCGCACGTGGATCAACCTGAACAACGGGGGGTGTTCGCCGGCCCCCTCGCATGTGATGGCGCAGCTCGAGCGCGACCTGCGCTTCTCGAACGAGCTGCCGGTGATTCAGATGTGGCAGACGCTCGAGCCCCGCATCGAGATCGTGCGGCGCGAACTCGCGCTCGAGTTCGGCTGCGACACGAACGAGATGGCGATCACGCGCAACGCGTCGGAAGCGCTCGAGACGCTGATCTTCGGCATCGATCTCAAGCGCGGCGATGAAGTGGTGATCGGCAACCAGAACTACGGGCGCATGATCAACGCGTGGAAGCAGCGTGCGCGTCGTGAAGGCATCGTGCTGAAGGAAGTGTCGTTCCCCGTGCCGTGCACGGAGCCGCAGCAGATCGTGGACGCGTTTGCTGCGGCGATCACGCCGCGCACGCGCGTGATGGAGATCACACACATCACCAACCTGACCGGTCAGATTCTGCCCGTGAAAGAGTTGATCGCGATGGCGCGTGCCAAGGGCGTGGTGACGTTCGTCGATGGGGCGCATGCCTTCGCGCAGTTTCCGTTCACGCGCGACGAGCTCGACGTGGACTACTATGGCACCAGCCTGCACAAGTGGCTCCTGGCACCGATCGGCACGGGCTTCCTGTACGTGCGCAAGGACAAGATCGAGCCAATGTGGCCGCTGATGGCGGGCAACCCGGGGCAGGAAGCCGACATCCGCAAGTACGAGGAGATCGGCACGCATCCGGCGGCGAACCACAACGCGATTTCGGTGTCGCTGGCGTTTCATCGGGCGATCGGCGCGGCGCGCAAGCAGGCGCGACTCAAGTTCCTGCGCGACCGGTGGGCCAAGCGATTGTTGGCCGAAGGGAAGGGTCGCGTGAAGGTGCTGACGCCGCTCGATTCGAAGTGGGGCGGCGGCATCGGCTTCTTCCACGTGGACGGTCTCGACCCGGTGAAGCTCGGGAGCTGGTTGGTATCACAGCACCGCGTCGTGCAAACGCCGATCGTGCACGCGGAGTTCAGCGGGATCCGCGTGACCCCCAACGTGTATACCACGTTGGACGAGATCGACCGGTTCTCCGAGCTCGTCCTCCGGGCGATGCGCAACGGCATCGCCTGACGTCTCCCGCAAGCGAGTGCTGATGCGTCGTGTGTCTCCGATCCCCCTCGCTGCGGCGACGGTGTCCATGTTGGTTGTCCTTGTGCCGCAGGCGATGGCGGCGCAGCCCTTCGAAGGCGCTCTCACCATGCGCGTGTCGTCGAAGGGGGCGAATGGGCCGCAGTCGCAGGAGGTGGAGTATCTCGTCCGCGGCGGTAAGGTGCGTGTGTCGATGGGCGGGCCGGCCGGCGCGATGTCGTTGTTGTCGGTGCCCCAAGAGCAAAAAGTGTACGTGCTGATGGCGGCGCAAAACGCCTATCTGGAGATGCCGGTCAGCGATGCGTCATCGAGCGTGGCGGCCAAGTCGCCGGCCGATGCGACGATTACGCGGACCGGCCGTATGGACACGGTGGCCGGCTATGCGTGCGAACATGTGACGGTGGCCAGTGCGGCGCAGACGGTCGACATCTGCCTCGCGAAGGGACTCGGCGGGTACGTGAATCCGCTGGCCTCGATGCAGCGGAGCCGCGAGCCGGCGTGGCAGCGGATGCTCACCGCCGATGGCGGTTTCCCGCTCAAGGTCACGATGCAAGACGGGAGTATTCCCATCGAAGTCGTGAAGGTCGAGAAGAAGCGGCTGGCGGCTGACCTCTTCTCGGTGCCGCTGACCTATTCGAAGATGGAGATGCCACGACGTCGTTGAGTCGACTGAAACCTCCGTCCCGTCGTCGCGTTAGGCAGGATAGAGGGTGAGCGGCAGTACGACGCCAAGGGCTCTGCGACGCGCTCCGTTCCCGACTACTCAGGAGGTTCCCGTGTTCTTTCTCATCTCGTTGGCGATCGCCAGCATCCTGGCCGTCGTGCTGCATGGCACCACGCGCCGTTTCGTCCGTACTCGGCTTCGGTACGTCGATGCCGTGCAACAGGGGATTGCGCCGTGGGCGGCTGGCGGGGCGGCGTTCCTGATCGGTGCGGTCGTCGTGTCGTTTCTGCCGCTGGTTGGTCTCGGCACGGCATTGACGGTCGGCATGGCGGTCGGCTCGGGTGTGGCGGTGGGCGCCCGTGACATCAAGCAGGGAACGTCGCCTGTGGTATACGGGCCGTGACGTTCAGGGGCCGTGAGGGCCCCCGCCGCGATACCATTGGTACATGGCAGAACAATCATTGACCCGGCAGTACCCATCGCTCCCGTGGATCGCGCCGTTCGCGGTGTTCATGATCCTCCTCGCGGTTGGGCCCTCCCTGCCGATTCCGCAGCCGTGGGAATCGATCTTCCGTGTCGGCGTGCTGGTCGCGGTGCTGTTCACGATCTCGAAAGACGTGGTGCTGTCACTCCGCGTGCGGCACGTGATGCCGAGTGTGTTGCTGGGGCTGGCGGTGTGCGCCATGTGGGTGGCGCCCGATCAGCTCTTTCCAGGATGGCGCGAGCACTGGCTCTTGCAGAACAGCCTCACCGGCACGGTGAAGACGACGATTGCCCCGTCGGAGCTGGCCGACCCGTTGGTGGTCATGCTGCGGGTGGTCCGCGCCGCGCTGCTGGTGCCGATTCTCGAAGAGCTGTTTTGGCGCGGCTGGCTGCCCCGTTGGATCGTGAACAACGACTGGCAGAAGGTGCCGCTGGGCACGTTCAACGTGATGGCGTTCGTGGCCACGGCGGTGCTGTTCGCGAGCGAGCACGGCCCCTTCTGGGAGGTCGGGCTCCTGTGCGGCGTGATCTACAATTGGTGGATGTGGAAGACGAAGTCGCTGGGCGACCTCGTGCTGGTGCACGCGGTCACGAATGCGGCCTTGTCGGGCTTCGTGATGGTGACGAAGCAGTACGCTTACTGGATGTAGCGCTCGGGGCGCTCGACCTCGCGCACCAGCATGGCCTGTGCGCCGCCGAAGTCGAGCAGCAGCACGTCGCCGGCTCCGTGCTCGATGCGGACGCTCATGCTGTGCGGCGCCTCGGGGTTTTCGGTGTGCAGCAGTTCGCCGTCCACGCGATACACGAGGTCGACGACCTGATCTCGTCCACCCACGTCAACGTGGTAGCGGAGCACGCCATCAAGGAGAAATTCCATGCGCACACCCGGGGCGAAGTCGAGTGACGCGTCGGCGCGCATGAGGCGCCAGATGCCCAACAGCCAGTTCGTGCTCATCGGCTTACTATACACCATGTCATTCTTGCTGCGCAGGGCCTCGACGGCGGCATACGGGTGGGTGCTGGTCACGCTGGTCGCGACGGTGCCACTCGTCGTGGCGCCGCTGCCCGCCCAGCCGGCGCCGACTCCGGTACCCATTCGGGCCACGGTCGATCACTCGGCCTTCGACCGCCTGCTCCGTGCCCACGTGACCGACGGACTCGTGGACTACGACGCCTTTCGCGATGCGACCGCGTTTCAGCGCTATTTGACGTCGCTCGAGCGCGCGTCGCTGGCCGGTGTCGACGACGAGGAACGGCTGGCGTTCTGGATCAACGTGTACAACGCGTACACGATCCAGCTGATCGTCTCCCACGGCGAGCGCGAAAGCATCCGGAACATCGACCGCACGCTCGGGGTGCTCCGCCTGAAGGGACCGTGGAGCGAACCGATCGTGCGGGCCGCCGGGCGCACGCTTACGCTCGACGACGTGCAGCATCGGATCATCCGTAAGGATTTTCACGATCCGCGCATTCACTTTGCGCTGGTCTCGGCGGCAAAAAGCAGCCCGCCGTTGCGGTCAGAGGCGTACACCGGGGCCGCGCTCGATGGGCAACTGTTCGATCAGGGCCGGCGGTTCCTGAAGGACACCACCAGGAATCGGATCGAGACCCCATACCCGCGTCTCAGTCCCATCTTCACCTATTACAAGTCCGACTTCGGCAATTCGCGCTCGGATCTTGGCAGCTATCTGGCCACCTGGTTCGACGGCGAGACCAAGAAGAAGCTGGAATCCGGCCGGTTCGGGATGCGGGAAATGCCGTTCGACTGGTCGCTGAACGCGAAGCGAGTTACGCGCTGATCTCCCTGCCGGCTGCATCGCGGACGAAGGGCACCCACACGAGTGCCACCAGCTGCACCTGCACGTCGCCGCTCTTCGCCTTGATCGGAATCGCCTCGAGCGCATCCTGCTGCGCATCGTAGGTCGCTCCCAAGGCATCGATGTCCTGTTGCAGTGCGGCTTCGAGGTCGGCGTACTGCGCCTGCAGTGCTTGCACGCTTTCGTTGGCGCGCGTTACGTCGCCTTGTTGCTGCGCCGCTCGACCGGCGCCACGGGCGGCCGTGCCGACCTTGCTGATCGCGCCGGCGGAAATCTTCCCACGTCCGAAGATGGCGCCGAGGATCGCGCCACCGACCGAGATCGCGGTGTCCATCTTCGCCTGCGAGGCTTGCGCCTGTTCGCGCTGCACCGCCTGCTCGGCCCGACGCAGCCGCTCTTGTAACGATGCGAGTTTCGTGGCGTACTTGCCGCGGAGCGTTTCGATCCGGTTGTCACGCGCCTCACGGGCCATGAGCTGCAGGCGAATGCGGAAATCGCGTTCCGACTCGCCGGGGTTCGACGTTTGCTTGAAGGCCGCGCTGCGCAGAAGCGACACACTTTCGTTCGTGACGATCCACTTCTGAAACGCCTTGCTCCACGCGGGATAGCTCTTGGGACTTGTCGCTGCTTTCGGCAGCGCCCCATAGGCGGCCCCGTTGGCCGAGCCGCGCTCGAGCGCGGACGGATCGAAGTCGATGCGCTCAGCGCTGTCCCACTCCAGCGTGATCGGGCCGTCGTCCATCGTGGCCAGCAGCGCCACGCGTCGCTGCTCGGTCACGCCGTGCTTCGCGCTCGCGAACGACACGTCGGCCACACCCAGCACCGCCGGATGATAGGTGATGGGTCCACCATCGGCCTGCACCGGCAGGAAGTACTGCGGTACGTCGGCGGTGAGCACGGGGGCCTGCGCCGATGCGGACGGATCCAGTGAGGATATGCTGCCGCTCCCGCTGCTGCTCGCACTGGTCGGCCGGGTGGCCGTGGTCGCCACCGTAGCGCTGCTCGCGCCCGTACGCGCGCTGAGGGTCTTGATCTGCTCGCGCGTCATGGGACCGGCGAGATACGACATGGTCCAGCGCGTCTCGAACGTGATGGGCGCCGACTCGTGCACGCTGTGCATCAGGAACACGCGCTTGCCGAGTCCGGCGATCGTCTGCTCCATGGCGGCCTTGTCGAACGGCTGGCCACCCGAGGCGCCTTCGAGTCCTTCCATCACGCGCATCTTGTCGCGTTCGGTCTGCAGTCGTCCGATGAACCACGTACCGGTGTTCGACAGGCCGCGGTAGTCGAGGTCTACCGGATTCTGCGTGGCCAGCACGACGCCGAGTCCGTACGCGCGCGCCTGCTTGAGCAGCGTGAGCAGCAGCACTTTCGACGGCGGGTTCGCGACGGGAGGCATGTAGCCGAACAATTCGTCGATGTAGAGCAACGCGCGTAACGAACCGGTGCCCGGCTGCGTGCGCACCCACGCGAGAATATCGGCGAGCAGGAGCGTCATGAAGAACATGCGCTCGGCGTCACCGAGATGGGCGATCGACACGATGGAGCCCTTCGGCTTGCCGCTCGCGTCGTACAACAACGTCGCGGTGTCGAGCGGCTCGCCCTGCATCCACGTCTGGAAGCCCGGCGCCGCCAACAGGTTGTTGAGCTTCATCGCGAGCTCGGTGCGATCCTTCGGGGGAAAGACCGTGTCGAGCGGCATCACGCCGACGGTGTGGAACGGCGGGGATTGAATGCCGCCGATCAGACCAGCGAGATCGAGATCGCGTCCTTCGCTCCACGCGGCGTGCAGCAGATTCGCGAGCAGGATGTGTTCACGGCTCGAAATCGGATCGCCGTTGATGCCGAGCAGGGCGAGCACACTGGTTGCGGTGGCGTCCACCCGTTCCTGCATCGCTTCACTGTCGTCGCGGATAGCCGGTGGCGGTGCGACGAACGCCTTGAGCAGCGACAGCGGCCGGCCGGCGGTGCTGCCCGGCGTGTAGATGGTGACATCGGCGGCGTCGACGAGCCGCTGGATGCGCGCGCCATCTTCGCCCCATCCGGCGAGTCCGTCGCTCCACAGCGATGCTTGCTGCTCGGCAAACGCCTCCGGGGAGAGTCCGGCGTTCGCCGCCTGCTTCGGATCGACCCACGGACGGAAATCAGCGGGTGCGAGCGAGGGAAATCGCAGGGCGAGGTTGCCGAGATCGCCCTTGGGGTCGATGGCGATCACGGGGATATGATCGATCAGCGCTTCTTCGATGAGCCCGACGCCGAGACCGGTTTTGCCGCTGCCGGTCATGCCGATGATCACGGCATGCGTGGTGAGATCCTTCGCATCGTACAGCACGTAGTCGTCTTGCCGCGCGCGGGCGGCGAGATCGTAGCGCTTGCCGAGATAAAAGGCCCCGAGTGTCTCGAAGTCCGTCATCGTCAGCGGTCGGCGCGGGGAGCCGCGTAGATCGTCGGCACGCGTGCGAACACTTCGCGCTCGTGCTTGCGCATGTTGTCGATGTCGTACGGCTGCACGGTCTTTGCTGTGAGGTCCACTTGCTTGACGGCGGAATCGATCCTGTAGCCGCTGAGATAGATGTTCAGGATCGAGCGCAGCATCTTCGGCGTACTGTTGCCCGACGCGGCCATCAGCGCGCGATGTTCAACGAGGCGCGTCGGCGCGAAGTCGGCGTCGTAGAAGTAGGAGCGAGACGACGTCGTGCTGTCGGCGAGCAGCATCTGCTCTTCGATGACGACGAGCGTGCCATTCACGTATTTGGCCGTGTAGGCGGATTGCGCGGTAACACTGTCCGACCAGAGGCCGTCGAGCGTCAGGGTGTCGGTGGGTGCTGCCGTCGCGGTCGTGGCGATGCCATCGGCGACGGGTGACTTCTGGTCTGCGCACGCGGCGGCCGCGAGCGCGGCCGCGCACACCAACGTGACCGCGAGCAGGGATTTCGAGAGCGTCACGAGAGATCGGGTTCGGGATCACCGGGCAGCCCTCACAGCGCTGCCCTGACAGCGCCGCCCTACGGTATCAGAACTCGCGGCGCTTCATTTCCTTGAAAATTCCTTCGGCCTCAGAACCCTCGAGCGGCTCGCTCTTGCCGCGCGTGGCCTCGAGCGTGGGGTCGAACAGGCTGCGGGCGGGCTTCTTCTGCTGCGACGCCTTAGCGGCCGTCTTCTTGAGCAAGGCCTTGAGCTGCGAATCCTTCATGAGCACTCCGGTTGGGGGCTCCTTGATGTTGCCGGTAGTGGAGGCCCCTGTAAAGGCCGACGCCGAAGACTGGGGAGACTTGGGGGGCGTCGTTCGCTGCGTGTGACGCCGCTGGCGGTGCTTCCGGCCACCCCGGTACCGTCGTCGAGTCCCATCGTGAGATCGGACTCGGCCTGGACATCGTCAGCGTTTGTCGGGCGGGATGTCGAGTACCCCGCGAATGGCGTCGATCACGGCGCGGCCAGCGGCCTTGTACGGCGTCATCGCTTCGAAGTGTCCGTCGCCGGCAATCGTGACTGCCCGCGCCTTGTCGCCGCGGGCGGTGGCGGCGGTCACGTAGGCCTCGCGCACGGCCATGGGCGCGATGAAATCGCGATCGCCGGCGATGTGCACGGACGGCACGCCCAGCGGCAGCCGCTCGATCGGCGACGCGTCACGGAGACGCGCGGGCACACTGTCAGGAATGCCACCCAGCAAGGATTCCACGGCGGGATTGCCGCAGGTGTTGCGCTCGCGACCGTAGAATTCGCGGAGATCGGCGATGCCGCCGACGGACACGACGCCGAGGACCGCGAGCGGCGTCCCACCGAAGAGCGGGCTGGATCGATCGAGGGTGCGGCGGGAGGCCAGCCAGAGCGCGAGGTGACCGCCGGCGGAATGGCCCGTAATCACGACGCGCGTGGTATCGATGGGATAGCGCGTGGCGAGCGTGCGCACGTAGTCGGCCCCGTCGGCGACATCGCGGAACGTGCCGGTCCATCCGCCGCCCGGATTGTTGTAGCGCCGGTACTCGACGTTCCAGGTCGCGACGCCCGACTGCGTGAGGGCGTCGGCCAATGGTGCGCTGTTCCGAACCGAGGCATACGGCGAGTACCAGCAGCCGCCGTGAATCACGATGGCGATCGGTGCCCGGTGCTCGTTCGTCGCGCCGGCGGGGAGTCGGAGCTCGCCGAACTGCAACGAGTCACGCCCGTACGCGATCCGCACGCCGACGTCGCGGACCGGCACCGTGTCCACATCGCCGGCCCGCATGAGGCGGGGCTGGGCTGGACTCTGCGCACTCGCGGTCGCGGGGGCCATGAAGGCCGGCGCCGCGCAGATCAGCGTTACAATCGCGCGCAGGACTGCCGCGCGCGCGGGGGCGTGGTGGGGCGTCGGTGTACGCATGGTGTGAAGGTGGGGTGCGAGGCGTCGGTCGTCCAGCGTCGGACGACGCAGAGGGGGAAACGCGGAAAAATTCTGTTGACACTCCGCGACGTCGACGCTACCGTCTAGTGCATTCGAAACATGACCGCCGCACCACGGTGCGGGAAACGCGCAGCAGGCGACTTCGGGGACCTGGCGACACGCGGGTCCCTTTTGCTGTGAACGGCGGCCGCGAATCGGATGCTGAGCTGATGTCGCACGGCATCGGCGACCCGCGCGGGGGTCTAGTCCGCGACTAACACACGTGCTCGGTGCGTACGGCAGGGCCGGACTCCGAACACACAGCAACGGGAGCAGTGCCATGCGTACGACCGGCAAGGTGAAGTGGTTCAACGACGCCAAGGGTTTCGGATTCATCACGCCCGATGACGGCTCGAAGGATTGCTTCGTTCACCACTCGGCGATTCAGGGCGGCGGATTCCGCACCTTGGCTGAGGGTGAGCGTGTCGAATTCGACATCGTGCAGGGCCAGAAGGGTCCGGCGGCCGAGCAGGTCGTGAAGGTCCGCGGCTGATACCGCGCTCGGATTCACGAACGCACGAAGGGCCACCAGCGTCTCGCTGGTGGCCCTTCGTGCATCACGGGTAACGGCCCCCGTTCGATGCGCGCGGCGGCGCATCGAACGGGGGGCGCCGCTTACTTGATCTCGCCGTTGCCGCGGTAGTAATCGCCAAGCAGGTGTTCGGCGAAGTACTCCATCAGCATGCGCTGATTGTACGGGCCGGTGCCGCGATACCCGTGCGGCTCGCCGGGGTAGATGAAGAAGTCGAAGCGCTTGTTGGCCTTGATCAGCGCGTTCGCGAGCCGGACCGTACCACCCGGGTGCACGTTGTTGTCGAGATCCCCGGTGGCAAGAGCAAGGTTGCCCTTGAGGTTGCCGGCGAGTTCGTCGTTGGTGGGCACGCGGATGTCGAACTTGATCTTGTCGGCGTTCGTGGAATCCTGCACCACTTCACGCGCGTTTGCGTTCGCAGCCGCGTTCGCGCCCGGCCCGCCACGGCGCGCCGCACCGGTGCCACCGGCCCGCACCGCACCGGCAGCGCTATCGGCCTTGGCAACGACCTTCACGCCGTGGTTCCACTCACTCCAGTTCTGGTTGTAGATGTTGTTGTCGTGATTGCCGGATTCCGACCAGCCCACCTTGAAGAAGTCGTTGTACGGCGGGAGCAGCATGGCGGCGGCCGTCATGAAACCACCACCCGAGTGGCCGAAGATGCCGACCTTGTTGAGGTCGATGAACTTGTGGCGTGCGCCGAGCTGCTCGATGGCGTACTTCTTATCGGCCAGCGCATAATCGCGCATGTTGCCGTAGCCGTAGCGATGATAGGCGAGCGAGCGGAGCGGACTGCCGCCACGATGGCCGACTTCGATCACGATGAAGCCGAGCTGCGCGAGCTGCATGAGCGGGCCGCGCACACTGAAGCCGGTGGTCGTGCCTTCGGTCTGCGGGCCGGGATACACGTACGTGATGATCGGATACTTTTTCGTGCTGTCGAAGTCGAACGGCTTCCACATGTTGCCGTACAACTCCGTGATGCCGTCGGCGGCCTTCACCGAGAACGTCTCGGCGTTCTTGAAGCCGAGCTCCTTCAGCTTGGACAGGTCCATTTCCTCGAGCGTGCTGAGGATGCGGCCCGTGGCGCCGTCGCGCAGCACCGACTTGAAGGGCAGATCCATGCGCGAGAACGAGTCGTAGATGTAGCGCTTCGTGGGCGAGACGATGCTCGGCGTGCCGTTCTCGCCGAGCGTGGACGCATGGTGCGCGTTGCCGGCGTCGAGCAAGGTGAAGCCGCTGCCGTCGCCATTTACGCGATACAGGTGCGTCTGGTAGAGCTGTTCACCGGCCTCACGACCCTGGCCCGACACCCATACCTGCTGCGTCGTGGAATCGATCGTGACGATGCTGTTGGCATTCCACTGTCCGGTGGTGAGCGGACGCTTCTCGCCGCCGTCGAAACCATACACGTAGAACATGCCCCAGCCGGTCTTCTGCGACCACCAGAGGAAATCGCCACCCTGCTTCAGATAGGCGACATTCTTCGGCTCGAGCGCGGCGCCTTCGATGGCATCGGTGAGCAGCGTCTTGATGGCGCCGGTGGCCACGTCCACTTCGATGAAGTCGACGGCGCGCTGCGGACGATCGCGACGCACGAGGCGCACTTTGTCACCGTTCACGGGCCAATGTACATTCATCAGTGACTGGTCCTTCCACTTCGCCACGTTGAGTTGCTTCACGGCCTTCTCGCCGCGACGGAAGGTCCACAGTTCGCTGCGCGTGACGTCTTCTTCGCCGGGCATCGTGTACTTGTAGTGGATCAGTACGGGGCGCGGCTGGGCGAGCACGTTCACGAGGAACAGATCCTTCACCTTGCGCTGATCGCGGCGCACGAAGGCGAAGGACTTACCGTCGGGTGACCAGGTGACATTCGGGCGGATGCGCTGATCGCGATTGTTCGCGTCGTCGGTGTCGTCGTTCTGGTCACCATCCTGCTGTCCACCGCCGGCGAGCGCGGCGAGCTGGCGCGCGTTCTCCGTGGTGTCACGGTAGCCAAATGAGTAGTCCATGGCGCCGTCGGTGCTGATCTGCACCGTGTCGTTGCTGCTCTTCTCCACCAGGTAGAGATTATGCATGCGGGCGAACACGAACGCCGAGCTGTCCTTGTTGTAGTTGCGGAACTCGCCGCGGGCACCGCCGCCGCCCTGTCCACCACCGCCACCCTGCGTGTTGCTCTCTTCGTCGACTGGCGGGGGCGCGTTGCGCACCACGCGGCCGTTCGACTTCAGCGTTTCCGTGGCCAGCGTCCATTCATACCGCACGGTGTCCACGGTGAAGCGGAACGCCTTGTGGCTCTTGAGGAACGTGATGCTCTGGAAGGGCAGGTTGGTGGCGTCGTACGGCTTCTTGCTGAGCAACGTGAGCTGCTCGGCGAGCTTGGCCGGATCGAACAGCAGCCGCTTGGTACCACCGGTAGGGGACGGCACGAACAGCATGAAGCGATTGCCGTTCCGATCCTTCCAGTTGTAGTACATCGAGTCCGTCTTCCCGAGGAAGCGGGGCTGCACGGCCTGCGTGTAGGTGATGGCGCGGAGCGCGGCGGTGCTGAAGCGATTGGCGAGCGTCCAGTTGCCCTTGTTGGCACGACCTTCGTCGGCCTGGGTTGCCTGGGGGCCAAGCTGCGCCTGCGCGATACCCGCGCTGGCGGCGCTGCTGGCGGCCAGCAGCAAGAGCGTACCGGTAAATCGTCCGAAACGGCGCACGTCGTGAACCATGTCCTACTTCCTCCGGAGGGCGAGAATGGCAGTTCCACGAATCGGAGTGCCAACAAGAGATTTACTCTCCGGAAGCGATCGCCGTTGAGTTCGCAGCCGGAAAATCGTGGATGGAGGGCGCTTGGGCTGGGACGAATGCGGGGTTTCGGCGCGGCGCATCCCATCGAGATCGTCACCTGGTGCGTTGGTGTCCCCGACGGCGTCGCTCAAGCCCTCAGGTGCATCCGGGCATCCTGAAGGCGCCTATGCGCGACGAATACGCCGTCGCTGCCTTCCTGAGGTAGTCCCCCACGTACCAGATCGTGCAATCATCCACCGGATCGACAGCAGTCTGCGTGTAGTCTTCCCAGCGAAGGGTGGATTGTTGCGACGCTTCACCGTTCACCAGCACGCGTTCACGCAGCGTGAGTTGGCCGAGTGGGTCGGACGGGAGGCGTCCGGCAAAGCGCTGGCCAGCGAAGTTGGGGGTGCCGCCAAATGAATAGCCGATGCCGATGTTGCCGCGCCCATCCATGGCCGGGCTGGCCATCCAGCGATAGAAGCGGTCGGGCGCGTAGGTGCCCTGCTGATACAGCCGCAGTGTCCGCGATTGATCGCGCGCATCGAGCCGCAGTTCATACCAGCGCACCCCGCCGCCGCCCGCTACGGAATTCACCGAGTGCACCGCCACGATCGACTCGCGGTTGCCGATGCGCCGATACACCACGCGTGCCATCAGCTTATCGCCTTGGGCATCGAGCTTGCGCTCGACACCCGGTTGCGGCACGCAATTGGTGAGCTGTCCGTCGCAGAGATAGTGATACGGCGCGACGGGAATCTTCACGGGACCAGCAAGTGTCGTCTTGGTCGGGTCGGTCCAGTCCACGTGATACGACCACGCATAGATGCCGTCGTCGCCCATGATCTTGTTGAGCTGCGAGCCACCGGCGGCGAGCATGATGTTGGGTGCGCCCGCCGGTGGCCGCTGTTGTCCATCGAGGTCCACGTTGTTGAGAAAGTTCACGCCATCCACCACCACGCACTGCTCGGTGGCACTTTCCCCCCTGAGCATGCGCGCGCGATCCACCACGCACGCGTGCTTCTCGATCACGTCGTCGCCCGTGCTGGTGGGCACGTAGTAGCCATCAGGCCAGACGGCCGGCCGTGGATAGTCAGGGAAGAGCGGCCGCACGAACTCGTAGCGATAGTACGGGCCAAACGGATCGGGGCCGGTGCTGATCGCGTAGCACATCGCGTAGGACCCGCTGTCGGGTGGGGTGTCCGGACGCGGTGTTGCCGCCGGTGCAGCGGCGGGCAGTGTGGCCGCCGCAACGGGTGCCGCAACGGGTGCCGCAACGGGTGCCGCAACCGCCGGCGGTTCGTACAGCCGCACCGCCGCACCCGGCTGCCCTTCCTGGCCGATCATGCTCAACGACGCCGGCTCACCACCACGAGGCGCGCGCGGTTCATTCGGCCGACGCGGTCCGCGCGTGAAGATCGGCATCACGATCAGCCACCGGTCGGCCAACTGGTCGTAGCGCACCACAGCATCGCCGCTGTTGCGGAACTCGCACGCGCCACCAAAGCCGCGGAACACGTTGTTGGTGGGCACCGGGCCATACAACACCCGACCGGTGCTATCAAACCGCGCACCGCGCTTGGTAAAGATGGCCATGCGACTGTTGACGGTCTGCACGATGTGATCGCGCCCCACGGCCAGACTGTTGTCCGACGGATTCCGCAGCGTCGCCGTACCGTGCGGTCCGGCAAACCCGGCTCCCAACCCGTCGAACGCGGTGACGAGTCGCGCGGGCGCACGGCGTCCCTGCGATGTTTGCTCGATACTCGCGGCGGAGACGACAACCAGCGCAACACCACACACACCAATCAGAAAAGGACGCATGGCGCGAATGTAGCCTTCCTCCGAGGGACCTCGCCACCCGGACACGTCCTCCGTCCGTTCCGCCGGTGAGGAACCGCCGCGACACCAGCGGTGGCTTACGGCGCGGCGCGCTCCCGGTACCGGGTGGTGAAGACCGGCTGAAGCCAGGCGGTGGCGCCGCTGGAATCGACCACGCGCGCCCGCACGTACGTCTCGGTGCCCCGGAGGCGATACGACGGGGTGAGTGATTTATCGGTGGCGAGAATCTCGCCGTTGGCCCCGACGAACTGCGTGGTGTACTTGAAGTCTCCGGTGCGCGTGATGGTCAGCGAGAGCGAGGTCGGCGTGACGCTGATCTCCGTGACTACCGGGCCCGCGCTGGCGTAAAAATGCCCCTCGTCGAGCGCGGTGACGATCTCCCGCGCGTCGCGCGAGCGCGCCCGCACCACGACCCACCCGCGTCCCGGATTAGCGCGCGCTTTGGCGAACTCGCCCTGGAAGTGGTGCGCGTCGTCGACCGCGATGCCGTAGATCTTCTTGCCGCGTGTGAGCAGCGCATCCCAGGCGTCTTCCATGCCCGGCCAGTCGCCGCCGCCGATGTTGTGCACGGTGGGATGCCCGTTGAAGATCTCGAGCAGCCGGTCGTTCTTCACGCGGAAAAGCGTGGCCGTATCGATGCTCCAGAGAAAATTCGGATGGTTGATGTGCGGCACCGCGCGTTCGGCGCGGATCGCATCGACCGTTTTCTGCACGGTGCCCAGCAACGTGCTGTCGCGTGGCGCGGCAATCACGCGGGTGATGCCCAGCGCATTCACGTGGACGGCGGCTTTCTGGAACCCGGTCGTGACCTCTTCACCCGGGATCAGCAAAAACGTCGAGTCCATCAACGACGCCAGCGTGGCCGGGTCGGTGAAGACGTTGTGATCGGAGAGCACCAGAAAGTCGTATTTCCGGTTCTTGTACCAGCGCGCGACCTCCTCGGGCGCGGTGTCGCCGTCGGAGTTGGTGGTGTGCGTGTGGGTGTTGCCTTTGAGCCAGCGGGCGCCGGGCGCGGCCTCGGGGACGAGGAAGCGCGCGGGTTGGGCGGCGAGTGTGGTGGCCAGTCCGGACAGTGCGAGGGCCAGCGCGAGCACGCGCGGCATTCGAAAAGGAATCATGAAATCAAAAGTGCCACGGAGGTCGCGCGCCCGCGAGACGGTTACGGGTTCGTGACAACGCGGCGGGGGAGCCGGTGACGCCGTTGTCGCACGTTCACGCCACGATTACTCAATTCCCTTTTCGAGCCCGTCTTCATGTCCGTTCTGCACCGTATCCGTCGCGCCATGACCTCGATGATGGTCGTGCTCGGCGTCGCCGCCTGCACCGATGCCAGTGAACCGCCGCAGTTGACGCAGCTGACGCTGTCGGTCCCCTCCACGACGGTGGTGACGGGACAAACGGTCGCGGTGACGCCGTTGCCGGTCGATCAGTTCGGTGTCAGTATGCCTCCGGCGACCATCGAATGGCGTTCGAGTGCCACGTCGATCGCAACAGTCTCGGCGAGCGGGATGCTGACCGGTGTGGCCCCCGGAACGGTCTCGATCGTCGCGACGTCGGGTGGGCTCACTCGTCAGCTACCGATCACGGTGGTGGGCGCGACGCTGACTTCGCTCACCGTGACGATCCCCTCGCTTACGCTGACGCAGGGACAGACGGCGGCCGCGACGGCGAACGGACTCGATCAGCTGAGTCGCCCGCTGGCGAGTGGTCGGGTCACGTGGGTGAGTTCATCGCCTACCGTTGCTACCGTGGACAGCCTCGGTAGTGTGCGCGCCATCGCACCGGGCACGTCGACGCTGACGGCGTCGGTTGGCACCATCTCTGCGCAGCGCACGATCACGGTCACGGCTCCGCCGGCGCTTCGTATCAGCGAAGTCGAATCGAATGGTGGCACGCCCGGCGATTGGACGGAGCTGTATAACCCCACGGCCGCGGCGGTCGACATCTCGGGGTGGAGCTTCAAGGACAACGACAACACGCGGACGTTCGCCTTTCCGGCCGGGACGGTGATTCCGGCCGGCGGATACTACGTCGTGGAGGAAGCGGCGTTCGGCTTCGGGCTGGGCGCGGCTGACGAAGCACGGCTGTTCAACCCATTCGGGGTGTTGGTGGACAGCTATGCCTGGACCGTGCACGCCGCCACGACGTACGGTCGCTGCCCGACGCCAACGGGTGCGTTTGTCACGACGGCGGAGTCCACCAAGGGCGCCCCGAATGACTGCCGCGTGCTGGTGGTCGTGAATGAAGTCGAGTCGAACGGTGGTGTGCCGGGCGATTGGATTGAGTTATACAATCGCGGCACGAGCGTTGTGAATCTTTCGGGGTTCGTGGTCAAGGACAACGACGACTCGCGTACCACGACGCTCCCCGCCGGCACGACCATCGCCGCTGGCGGATTTCTGGTGATTGAGGAAGCCCAGCTTGGTTTCGGGCTCGGAGCGGCCGACGCCGCGCGGCTGTTTGAGCCATCCGGTGCGCTGGTGGACTCGTACACGTGGACGGCGCATGCCTCGACTACGTACGGGCGTTGCCCCGATGGAACCGGCCCCTTCGCCACGACGGCGTTCGCGACGAAGGCCGCGGTGAATGATTGCCGGTCGGCCATCCGCATCAACGAAGTGGAATCGAACGGTGGTACGCCGGGCGATTGGATCGAGTTGTACAACGCCGGTACCACCGCGGTGGAGCTGTCGAACTTTCTCGTGAAGGACAACGACGACACGCGCACGACGCGGTTGCCGGCTGGCGCGATGATCGCGCCGGGCGGCTACTACGTGATCGAAGAAGATGTGCTCGGCTTCGGGCTCGGCGCGGGAGACGCGGCACGCGTATATGATGCCAACGGCACGCTGCTCGATGCGTACGTGTGGACGGCGCACGCGGCGATCACCTATGCCCGCTGCCCCAACGGCACCGGCGACTTCGCTGACGCAACGACGTCGACCAAGGGCGCGGCGAACAGCTGTACGCCGGTGACGGGGGCGACCACCTCGCCGTGGCCCGGCAGTGATGACGTGCAGACCGTGGACGGTACGGCGGTGTTCGGTGGCAATCTGAGCGGTCTGACCTACGAGGCGGCCGTCAGCGGACAGCCCGCTGTACTCTGGGCCGCACGCAACGGACCCGGATCGATCTTCCGTCTGGTGTTTAGCGGCGGGATCTGGACGCCCGATGCCACCAACGGGTGGAGCGCGGGCAAGCTGCTGCGCTTTCCGGACGGACTCGGGGAGCCCGACGCTGAGGGGATCACGCTCGTGGCAGGTGCCGCGGGCGGCGGCATCTACGTGGCGTCCGAGCGCAACAACAGTGCGAACTCGGTGAGCCGGAACAGCATTCTGCGCTTCGACGCGACGACGGCGGGCACTACGCTCACGGCAACGCACGAGTGGAACCTGACGGCCGATCTGCCAGCCGTCGGTGCCAACCTCGGCATCGAAGCGATCACCTGGATTCCGGACAGCATGCTGGTGGCGAACGGCTTCTACGACGAATCGAAAGGACGCGCCTACGCGCCGGCCGACTATGCGAGTCACGGCACCGGCATCTTCTTCGTGGGGGTCGAGGCCAACGGTATCATCTACGCCTACGCGCTGAACCATGCCACGAGCAGCGCGACGCGCGTGGCGACGATCGTGACCGGCTTCCCCGGCGTCATGGGTATGGAGTACGATCGCGACACCGGCTACCTGTGGGCCACGTGCGATGACGGCTGCGGCAACACGACCGGTGTGCTGCAGATCGACGTGGCGGCGGGCTCGCCGACCCGCGGACGCTTCCTCGCGCCGCGGCGCTATGCCCGTCCCTCCACGCTGCCGAACATCAACAATGAAGGCTTCGCCTTTGCGCCGCAGTCAGCCTGTGTGGCTGGGCGGAAGTCGGTGTTCTGGGCAGACGACAGTGAAACCGCCGGGCACTCCATTCGCAGCGCTACCATCCCCTGCGCAACGTTCTCTCGCGCGCCGATCAACTTCCAGCGCACGGGTGGTTCGCTGCCCTGACCTTGGGCGACGGCTGTGATGCATGTCCGGGCGCGTAGGTGCTGGCGAACGTCACCGCGAGCACCTGCGCGCCGGACGCTATGTTGTTGAGATTTTCTTGAGCTATGACCATAGTCATGGCTATGGTCACAGTATCCAAGAGCGCCCTGAAGGCCCGCATGCTCGAGTATTTCCGTGAAGTCGAGCGGACGGGTGAGGAGCTGGTGGTCACCAGCGACGGCGTGCCCGTGCTGAAGGTGGTGCCATTTCGCCAGACCCGCTCGGTCGACGATGCGTTTGCCGACGTGCGTGGTCAGCTCATGTGGACGGGTGACATCGACGCTCCGACGGACGCCGAGTGGCCGGCGTCGTGAGTCTGTCATGAGCGTGTCGTGAGTCGCGTGGTGCTCGATACGTCGGCACTGCTGTTCTGGACGCTGGCGCCGGAACGGCTGTCGCCGCAGGCGCGGACGGCCATCGATGGGGCCACCCCCTACGGCTGGTTGGCCAGTGCGATCTCGCTGTGGGAGATCGGTCTCAAGGTGCAGCGTGGTCAGCTGTCGCTGCCGTCGATCACGTCGGATGTGGAGATGGGGCGGTACTACGCGGACGTGGTGTGGTGAACGCCGCATCGCGTGGAGCGCACCGCTACCGGTAGTTGTGTCCCTTCACATGCTGCTCGCCACCACCCAGCTCCAGCGCCTTGAACTGTTTGGCGCGCACATTCACCACGTGCTGTTCCACCTGCAGCGTGCCGCGAATGAGCAGCATGGGTGACCGCGAAATGAGCTGCGCATGTTCTTCGAAGCGATCGGGGGTGATCACGATGTTGATCATCCCCGTTTCATCTTCGAGGGTGAGAAACACGAACCCCTTGGCGGTGCCCGGGCGCTGACG
>CANHJV010000045.1 GCA_947461225.1 Gemmatimonadota bacterium
CCCCCTCGAGGGTCTTCGTCCGAGAATGAGCGCGGGTCGTCTCCTGGCTCCGGGTTGCGCCACTCGCCTTCCCGACCCGAGGGTCAGTGGCATCGTGAGTGTCGCTGCTGCTAGGCGAGTGTGAACTCGCGTGGCAGATCCCGTTACAGTGGCGGGGCCGCACCGGCATTTAACCGGTTTCCGTGTCCTGCGCTCTGAAATCAGTTGTCCGCCGCGCCGAATGCGCGACACCCGCAACCTACGTGCGCTTTCCCGCGTCGGCAAGCGCCGCGCCGAGGGCGCCCTTCAGTTCGCTGCGCCGGGTCTCGTACGCTTTCTTGACCGTCTCCGACGGCTCGTCGATGCGGGCGTACGTTTCATCGAGCGCCGCGATCTCCTGCGCGAGGCGTTCGTGCATCGGCGCGTCCGATTCGCGCGGGCGCAGCGTGGGCTCGACCGCCACGCGATTGGCGGCACGACGCTGCATGGAGCGCATGAGCACCACCATCATGAGCATCCCGATCGCGAGCAACAGTCCCGCGATGTACAGATTGCGCGCGGGCGCCCCCGACGAGGGCAGCTCGATGATGAGCTCCGCATTGGGCTGCACGTCCTGCGACAAGAACCGCCGAAAGTTGCGCCCCTCCAGCGTGACGGGATCGACGTTGGCGAAGCCTTTGCCGGTGACGAATCCTTGCGGCTCCTCGAGCAACACTTCGAACACCACGGCGCCGCCTTCAGCCCGCATGGACAGCGGAAAGCTGCTGTTGGGCACTTTGTACGAGAACGCCACCTGCTTGATTCCGGGCGCAATCGGCGCGTACACCGACACGCGACCCGGGCCCGCGACGAAGGCGTCGGGTGAGATCTCCCCTTCGTTGGCGCGCACATCGAGGGCCGATGCCGGAATGGCGATACTCCACGTGGGCATGGGCGACGTGGTGTCGGTTGCGACGAGCGTGCGTAAGCTGTCGTTGGACAGTTCGAACACTTCGATGACCGTGCGGAACTGCGTGGTATCAGCTTTCCCGACGATCAGGTGCCGCCCCTTGACCGTGAGCTGAAAGCGTACCGACGTCGTGTCGAACACCGTGATCTCGGCGTCGTCGCCGCGCGCGTCGACGTTCTTGAGCGGCGGCGTGAAATAGGCGATGCCGCCCCACGTCGTCGATGCGAAGTAGACGCCGTCGGCCGCCCCGAAGGGGGTCCACCGAAAGCGGTAGCGTCCCTGCCCGTCGGTGCGAATGGAATCGATGGGTCCGGCGGTATCCTTGCCGACGCGATGTAACGTGACCCACGTTCCGACGGCGGGCCCCATGCCGGTCGAATCCGCGTTGACGCTGACGGGGCGACGCACCCGACCGTCCACGGAGCGCGGCTGGGCTTGGAGAGCGGAGGCGGACACGCTGACAGACACGGCCGCGGCGACGAGCGCGAGGAATCGGAAGAACGACGGAAGTCGGGACACGCTGAGGACTATCGGGGTGAAGAGCAGAAACGTCAGGGCGAGAACTTACCGAAATCTTCCGGCCGCAGATTCTCGAGGTAAGCCTTGAGTTGTTCGGCCGTCAGTTCGCTGTCGGAGCCCTCGACGGAGAAATCCCCAACGTCGTCCGCATCGTCGTCGAGCGTGATGAGCAGCGCGGACGGCGCGAAGATCGGGGCGTCGAGGCGCAGCGCGATGGCGATACTGTCGGACGGGCGGGCGTCGACCTCGACGACGCCCTTGGGTCCTTCGAGCTGCATTTCCGCGTAGTAGGTGCTCTTCTGCACGCGGGTGATGGAGACGCGACGCAACGTTCCGCCGAGTCCGATGATGAGGGACTTGCAGAGATCGTGGGTCAGCGGGCGTTCGCGCTTCACCTGATTCATCTGCATCACAATCGATTCGGCTTCCGGCTGCCCGATCCAGATGGGCAGCACGCGCCGCCCGCCGCGCTCGCGGAGCACGACGACATAGGAATTGGTCGCGCTATCGAGCCCGAGCCGGGCCACCGTGACTTCGACCATTATCGTTGCTCCCCGTGCAGGCGACCGCGAGAACGACCCACCGTCCGCGTGGCACACCGCTCCGCACGCGTGGTGCGGAACGGTGCGCCGTGACGGATCACCGAATCGCGCGCTTGAGCGCCGCGACGCGGTCGGTGCGTTCCCACGTGAACGTGGTGCGAGCCGTGCGGCCACGCCCCACGGTTTCCGGCCGGCGACCGAAATGCCCGTAGGCGGCGGTCGCCTGATAAATCGGCTTGCGCAGATCCAGATCGCGCGTGATGCCGCGCGGCGTGAGGTCGAACACCTCGTTCACCGCCGCTTCAATGGCGCGATCGGACACGACCCCGGTGCCGAAGGTCTGGACGTACACCGACACCGGCTGCACGACACCGATCGCGTATGCCACTTGGACTTCGCACCGCGAGGCGAGCTTGGCGGCCACGATGTTCTTGGCCACCCAGCGCGCGGCGTAGCACGCCGAGCGATCGACTTTGGACGGATCCTTTCCGCTGAACGCGCCGCCGCCGTGACGCCCCATGCCGCCGTACGTGTCGACGATAATCTTGCGGCCGGTGAGTCCCGCATCGCCCTGCGGGCCGCCGATGACGAAGCGGCCGGTGGGATTGATGTGGGTCTTGAGGCGCTTCGGGAGATACTCCGCGGGGATCGTCGCCATGATGACGTCGTCGAGGATGGCGCGGCGGAGCTTGGTGTTGGAGACCTTTTCGTCGTGCTGGGTGGAGATCACGACGGTATCGACCGCGATGGGGCGATCGCCTTCGTAGACCACCGAGACCTGCGCCTTGCCGTCGGGGCGGAGCCAGGGCAACGAGCCGTCCTTGCGCAGCGCCGACAGGCGATGCGTGAGGGCGTGCGCGAGCTGGATCGGCAACGGCATGAGTTCCGGCGTTTCGTCGGTTGCGTAGCCGAACATCATGCCCTGATCGCCGGCCCCGCCGGTGTCGACGCCCTGCGAAATATCGGGGGACTGCGCGTCGATGGTGCTCATGACGGCGCACGTCTTGTTGTCGAAGCCGAAGGTGGCATCGGTGTAGCCGATTCCTTCGATCGTCTTGCGGACGATATCCGGCAGCGGCACATAGGCCGACGTCGTGATTTCGCCGGCGATCACCACCAGGCCGGTCGTCACCAAGGTCTCGCAGGCGACACGCGCCGCGGGATCCTTGGCCAGGATCGCGTCGAGCACGGCATCCGAGATCTGATCCGCGATCTTGTCCGGATGTCCTTCGGTCACGGACTCCGACGTAAACAGGTGACGATCGGCCACGCAGCGCTCTGGGTAGAAGGTTCGTGCGAGAGGGTCTCGCGTAGACTAGTCCGCTAAGAAAGTGCGGGCAACCCGCCCGACCGGGCGGCGGCATCGAGTTCCGTGCGCAAGCGACGACGTAGCAGGGTTTCCGCTTCGCGCGCGGTTCCGGCGGCGAGGGCGGCCTGCGCCGCATCCTGCGCCGCGGCCATGCGCACACTGCGAATGACGCGCTTCACTTCCCCGACGGCCCGCGGCGCAACGCTCAACTGCCGGATGCCGAGTCCCATGAGGGCGAAGACGGCCAGCGGTTGCGAGCCCATTTCGCCGCAGACGCAGACATCGATGCCGTGCGCAGCACCGGTGGTCTGCACCTGCGCGATGAGCCGTAAGACCGCCGGATGGAACGGGGTGAAGCGAGGGGCCAGATTCGCGTTGCCACGGTCGACGGCGAGCGTGTACTGCACGAGGTCGTTGGACCCGATGCTGAAGAAATCGACGTCGCGCACCAACGTATCACAGGCAATGGCGGCGGCTGGCGTTTCGACCATCACACCCAGCGGCACATCGGCGCGGAACGGTATGCGGCGCTCAGCGAGTTCGGCTACCGCTTCGTCGATCAGTTGACGCGTTTCGCGGACTTCGTCGACGGTGACCACCAGCGGCAGCATGATGCGCAGATCGCCGTGCACGCCGGCGCGCAGCAGCGCGCGGAGCTGCACCTTGAACATCTCACTCTCGTCGAGGCACATGCGGATCGCCCGCCAGCCGAGGAACGGATTGGCCTCGGTCGGAAAGCCCCCGACGGGCAGCTTGTCGCCACCGACGTCGAAGGTGCGGATGATGACCGGGCGCGTGCCGAACGCCTGAATGACCTTTTTGTACGCTTTGTACTGCTCTTCCTCGTCGGGCATGGTGGCACGGCCGACCACCAGGAACTCGGTGCGCATGAGGCCGACGCCGTCGGCGCCGCTGGTCGCGCCCATGTCCGCTTCGTCGGGGATGTCGACATTGGCGCGAATGACCATGCGCACGCCGTCGGGCGTGATCGCCTCGCTGTGCGCGATCTCGCGCATCTCGCCGACGCGACCGGCTTCCTGCTCCACGCGAAGTCGCGCGTCCTCGAGCTCGTGCTCCGAGGGCGCAATGAGCAGCGTGCCCTCATTGCCGTCGAGGATGGCGATCTGCCCCGGCACGAGGAAGGACAGCGCGTTGCGCAGACCGACGACGGCCGGCAGCCCGAGCGAGCGCGCCAAGATCGCGACGTGCGCGGTGGCGGTGCCCGCCTCGGTGGCAATGGCGGAAATGCAGTTACGGTCGAGCTGCAGCGTGAGGGACGGCGTGAGGTCGTGCGTAACGAGAATCGCGTGCGCGCCAGGCGGCACATCGACCGGGTCATGATCCGGGAGATCGAGCAGCATGGAGAGCACGCGGATGTGCACGTCCATGAGATCGCCCACTTTCTCGCGCAGCATCGGCGCCGAGTGCCGCGCGAAATGCTGCCGCCATTCAAGCAGAATCAAATCGAAGGCTTTCTCGGCCCCGAGATTCTGGCGAATCAGGGCTTCCGTGCTGCGCGTGAGTTCGCCGTCGTGCAGGATGGAAATCTGCACGTCGAAGATCGCCGCTTCCTCGGGTCCGACCTGCTGCTCCGCGCGGGCGCGCAGATGCCGCAGGCGATCGCGGGCTCGTTCGAACGCGTCGTGCAACCGCACGATTTCCGCATCGATGGCCTCATCATCGATGAGGCGATGCTTCACTTCGGGCACCTCCCAGCGCAGGAGATGCACGGGTCCGACGACGATGCCCGGCGACGCCGGGATGCCGCGGAGCACGGACTGCATCAGCTCTCCCCGAACCGCGACGCCACGAGGGCGGACAGCGATTCCAGCGCATCGTCGGCATCGGGCCCGGACGCGCGCAAGGTGATCATGGCGCCGTGCTCGGCCGCGAGCATCATGACACCCATGATGCTCTTCCCGTTCACTTCGAGGTCATCGCGCGAGATCGTGATGTCGCATTTGAAGCGCGACGCGGCTTTGACCATCTCGGCGGCCGGCCGGGCATGGAGTCCATGCTTATTCACGATTTGAACCGATCGTTCAGCCATTAACGGACCACCGAGTAGAGGACGAAGGCCGCGAGCAGGAACAGGACGACACGCCAGCCCTCGGCGCGCCCCTGTAGTCGCACGAGGAGCACGGCCAGGAGCGGCGTCACGACGGCGACGCCCACGGGAATAGGAGTGAGCGGCGCCTGACCGCCGATGGCGCGATGCACCGCGAGGGGCAGCGCCAATCCGCCCAACACGGCCGATACCCGACCAATGTAGCGCGGACCATGCTGAAGTACGGGATGCCCGAGGGCGGTCGCGACCCGGAGCCCATGCCGCCATCCGGCACGGAGGGCCCAGTCGCGCAGCCCGAGATGCCCCACGTTGTACAAGGCGAGGAACCCGAGCACCACGGCGAGCGCCGAGCCGCCAACGCCGAACAGCAGCAGGGCCACGAGCGAACAGGCCGGCAGCCAAGCGGCCCAGACCAAGCGATCACCGACGCTGCCGAGCGGGCCGCAGAGAGCCGTCCGAAAGCGTTCGATGCGTTGCGGCGCGACCTGCTCGACTTCAGCTCGCGCAAGTGCTCCGATCGCCAGCGCCGCCAGATACGGGTGGGCGTTGAAGTACACCGACTGACGCGCCAAGGCCTCGCGGTAGCGCGGCCCGTCGATGCCACCGGGGAGCTGCCGCAGGGCCGGCTCCACACAAAACCCGACCCCGTTGCCGACGAGGATTTCGTAGTTCCACGACCCCTGGATGGCGAGGCAACGCAAGTACATCGAGAGCCGCAGGCCAGCGCTTAGCTGCGGCCCGGACGCCATGCCCGGCGCGGAGACGCTGCCCGTTTCGGCGCGCGGGGCCTCCTGATGGCCATCCGGGCGCAGGAATTCCTCAGGCACCGAGCACCACCATGAGCGTGCCCACGGCCAGGGACATCAGGAAGAGTCGCCGGGTCCCGCTAATCGCGTGAAAGTCTTTCCAGACCGACGCGGCAGCTACGGCGGCCACACAGGTCACCACGATGGCCCGCGACAGGTCCTCAGGGACGCTCCAGCGGGCGTTTACCCCGTCGGCCAACAGGTGCCCCGGGATAAAGCTCAGCGCGCCCAGCAGCGCCGCCCGGACGAGATCGAGCGTCATGCCGAACACCTGCAGACCGACGACGGTGTTGCGATTGCCGGCCGCGAGCTGGCCCAGGCGCGGACGCGCGAAGCCGGCAATGATCTGGCGCTGTTTGATCATGGTGAGCCCGCCGATCCACGCGGTCGCGATCCCGAGGGCGACCGCCACGGCGAAGGCTCCGGCCAATGGCATGGCGCCGGCGGTGGCGCCGGTCGCGGCCACGGCACCGGCGGCGACCGAGGCGCTGCCCCACTCCGGGTAGCGCGAGGCGCCGACCGGGAGCGCTTCGAGCGCCAGACACTCGAGGGCCGCTCCGCAGACGAGACCGGCAAGGGGCGCACCCACCATGGCGCCGCCCAGCGTCGCGGCGACAATCGGCCGCGAGATCATGGCTTGTGGAAAGCTGACCACGTCGAGCCCGATGACGCCGGCGAGCAGCGAGAGCGGCAGCACGTCGAGCCCCCACATCACGCCGGCCATCAGCTGCCTGTGGTGGACGCTAGCAGTTCGCCCAGCGGCACCGGGCGGGCACTCGGGACATCCTGCGCTGAGACATCGACGCCCTGCGCGGCAATATCACGCAGCCCCTGCTCCTCGGCCGGCGAAAGAAACACGAAGCGGAGGCGCTGCACGCGACCGAGCGAGTGATGGACGCCGCCCACATTCACCGCCCGAATGCGGCCGTCGGCCTGCTCAACGAGTCGCCCCATCGTGGCGATGTCGCCCACCAGCACAATGCCCGGCTCGGGACGCTGCTGCAGATCGGCGAGGCGCGCGGCGGCATCATCGACGGTGTAGAACTGCACGGACATCTCGGGCGGGACGCCCATGCGATACAGCTCCTGCTCCCACTCGCTGGAGGCGACCTCGTCGTCCACGAGAACGATGAAGGCGAGTCCAAGCGGTTGTCCCCATCCGACCACGACCTGCCCGTGAATCAGTCGGTCGTCGATGCGATACAGCGCGATGGGCATGGGCTCAGGCGCCGTAGACAGCCATCGACGCGCGCCCACGCTCGAGGGCGGCGTGCACGGCGACGACGGGATCGACGGATTCCTGCATGGCGAAGTCGAGCAGCGTCGAGAGGTTGATCCCGGTCACCAGCAGCACCCCGGGACGGGCCCGGATCATGCGCCGCACGGCCATCGTGCAGCTGCCGGCGGGCAAGTCGGTGAAGATGACGCGCGCGCCGGAGTCGTCGAGCGCACGCGCGAGGGTGCCCTGAATGTCATCGAGGCAGAGCCCGGTATTCGACATGGCCAGAAACGACGCGCCCCTGCCGGTGATCTGCTCCACGGCGGAAATGATACCGCTCGCAAACGCCCCATGACCGGCCACGATGGCACGGACCGTCGCCGGTGCGACGTCGGTGTTGGCGTCGGTGCTCGTGTCGGTCGCGGTGTTCACGCGGGCCTCCCCATCACTCATCGTCCTCTTGCAGGTATCGCTGGACATCGGACGTCCGGCGCATCTGTCCGATCAACCGTTCGTCGAACGCCGTCGCCGAATCATAGCCGCGATAATACCGCAGGAGGTGATTCATGGCGATGACTTCGGCGATGACCGTGATGTTCTTCCCGGGATTGAGGTGCACCGTGATCTTGGGCACCTCGACGCCGAGGATCTCCTGCGTCTGCACGTCGAGGCCGGTGCGGTCGACAGTCGCGTCGGCATCCCACTCTTCGAGGACGACGACCACTTCGAGGCGCTTCTGCTGACGCACGGCATGAATGCCGAAGATGGCCGGCACATCGAGCAGCCCGACGCCGCGGATCTCCATGAAATGCCGTTGGAGCTCGTGGCCCTTGCCGATGAGCACGTCGTTGCCGCGGCGCGAGACGAAGACGAGGTCGTCGGCCACGAGACGGTGGCCGCGCTCAACGAGGTCGAGCACGCACTCCGACTTGCCGATGCCGCTCTTGCCGGTGAAGAACAGCCCAACGCCGTACACGTCGGCGAGCGAGCCGTGCAGCGTGGTGGTGGGTGCGAACTGATCGGCGAGGTACGGCTTGATGAGGCGATAGAACTCCGCCGTTTTCAAGCGGGACCGGAGGATCGCGACGCCCGCTTCCTCGGCCAGCCGCAGCAGCGGCTCGGGCGGATCGAGATGCTTCGTGATGAACGCGCAGGGCAGCGGAAAGCCGAAGAACTGTTCGAGATTGCTGATGCGCAGTGCTTCGCTGAGCGACTGCAGATAGGTGATCTCGGTTTCGCCGAGGACCTGAATGCGCTGGTACGGGAAACGATTGAGATAGCCGGCGAGGACGAGCCCCGGGCTGGACGCCTCAGGGCTCGTGATCTCACGATCGAGACCGGATGCCGAACCGAGCAACTCAAGTTCAAGCGGATCCTTCATCCGCTCGAAGAGCGTGCCTACTGTCAGGCGTCGACTCACCCGGTGCGATCTCCATCGGCGGGCAGGCGTCGCGAGCGGCGCACACGCGACACCTGACTTTCCAGCCGGTGCACGGCGACGCTGAGGGCCGGCGCGAACGCACGCGCATCGGCGTGGACGAACAGCTCGCGCGCGCGCGCGCGTTGCAGCACGATCTCGACGCGGCGGGTGTTACCGTCTCCCACGAAACGCACGATGGCGTTGGCGACGCGATGCAATCGCTTCGCGAGGCGGATGACGGCGGCTTCGGCCTGTGCGCGGAGCGATTCCGACACTTCGGCGTGGTGCGCGTGCAGGATGATCTCCATCAGCGACCTTCCCCCTTTCCCACCACCTCGCGGAGGTGAGCTTCAGTCTCAGTGGCGGCGTTGTCCCAGGTGAATGCCTCGGCGAAACGCCGCGCGGCGATCCCCAGGCGTTCGACGAGCGCTCGCTCGCCGCTGAGGTACCGCATCGACTCGGCCATGGCCGCGACATCACCGTGCGGAACGAGAAACCCGGTCTCGCCATGCCGCACGGACTCGCGAATCCCCGGAGAATTCGACGCAATCACCGGAGTCCCGCTTGCCGCTGCCTCCAGATTCGTGATCCCCCATCCCTCCTTCGGTGATGCAAACACAAACGCCCAGGCCCGTCGAAGCAGGGCGCACTTCTGAGTCTCGTCCACGCGTCCTAAAAACCGTACCCGCGAGGCTACTCCAAGGGTTCCCGCCAATGCTTCCAGTTCGGCGCGAAATTCGCCAGCCCCGGCGATCTCCAGTGTAGCCTCGGGAACGCCACATTGCGCGAAGGACCGCAGCACCAGGTCGACCCCTTTGTACTTCTTGAGTCGACCAAGGTAGGCAAACACGGGGCGATCCGCACGTTCAGAGGGGTCGGGCGTGTAGGTATGGGTGTCGATTCCAGGGAAAATGACGCGAATCCGGTCGCGTCGCACCCCACGGGAGACCAGATCGTCCCGAGTACTCTCGCTGATGGCCTCAAAGGCGCAGTGGCGATAGACGAACGGGAGCGGGCGCTCGGCCAGCCACACGGCCGTGGCCAACGGCGCGGCCAGTTCCTGGAAGGCGGTCCCGCCGAACAAGTGGGGAACCAGCGCCACCACCGGCGGCGCCTGCCACCACGGCGTGAACACCGGCACCTTGTTGATGTCCTCGATCAGGACGTCGTAGTGCTCGTGGGCGAAGTGGGCGTGCCAATGCGCGCGCACGAGCAGGGGGAACGTGGCACGCGTCCCGACGCGGTGCACCTCGATGCCGTCGAGCGTGGCGCGAGGCGGACAGCCGGGCCACCCGCCGCAGAGCAGCATGACGTGGTGCCCGCGGCTGGCCAGCCGTCCGAAGATCTCGTGCAGATGAATTTCAGCGCCGCCGGCAAGCGGGTTCTCCCGACACTGCCAGTTGACGACGGCGATCCGCAGCCGGTCGCCCGGACGTGCGGCGGTTCCGGTCATAGGCGCCCGAGTTGGCGGGCGTAGGCGTCGAGCACACCGTTCACGAAGCGCGCGCTGCGTGTGGTACCGTAGCGTTCGGCCAGGTGAACGGCTTCCTGCAGCACCACCTTGACGGGTGTCTCGTTGCGATCGAGTTCAGCGGCCGCCAGGCGCAGCACGCTGCGTTCGATGGCGCCGAGTCGCTCGAGCCGCCAGTTGTTGGTGACCTGCGCAAGATCCGCGTCGAGGGCTGCCCCCTTGTCGGCCACGGTGGCGACGAGGCGTGAGGCGAACTGACGCTCCTCGGGGTCGACGGCGAGATCGTCGAACACGTGGGTGGCAATTTTCCGCAGCTGCGTGAGATCACGGAGGTCCGCCGCATACAGCGCCTGGAGTGCACGAGCGCGCCCGCGGGTTTCCACGCGTTCGACTTTCGTCGCGGCGCGATTCCCGCGCGAGCGGCGTCCGGCGCGCGGCGCCAGCGGCTCCTGCACCGGCGTATCCCAGAAGGCATCATCCTGCATGTTGGACACTATTCGTCCCCTTCAGACTCGTCAGGAGGGGTGACCTGATCGAAGAGGTCGAGCATTTCGAGCGCCGCCATCGCGGCTTCCGCGCCCTTGTTGCCGTGCACGCCACCGGCGCGTGCTTCGGCCTGCTCCATGTTGTCGGTGGTGAGCACGCCCATGGTGACCGGTACGTCGAAGTCACGCATGGCGTCCATCAGGCCGCGCGACGTTTCGCCGGCGACAATGTCGAAGTGCGGCGTCTCGCCGCGCACGACGGCACCGACGGCCACCGCGGCGTCGTAGCGCTCCGTCACGAGTGCCCGACGCACCGCGACCGGGATCTCCCAGGCACCGGGGACCCACAGCACGTCGATGTCTTCGAACTTGACGCCCTGCCCTACCAACGCGCCCACCGCCCCTTCGGCGAGGGGCATGGTGATGCCCTCGTTGAAGCGACTGGCGACGACGACAATGCGGCGACCTTCACCGCGCGGACTACCGTTGAACTCGGCCATCAGGAATACGTCTCAGATTGCGAACAGGTGACCGAGCTTCGTGCGCTTCGTTTCAAGATACGAGGCGTTTTCGTCGGTGGAGGGAGCTTCGATGCGGACACGATCCTTGAGGATCAGGCCGTATCCATCGAGGCCCACGAGCTTACGGGGGTTATTGGTGAGCACGCGAATGGACTGCACGCCCATATCGAGAAGAATCTGCGCGCCGATGCCATAGTTGCGCAGGTCGTCCTTGAATCCGAGCTGCTCATTGGCTTCGACGGTGTCGGCGCCTTTGTCCTGCAGTTCATACGCCTTGAGCTTGTTGAGCAACCCGATGCCGCGCCCTTCCTGATCGAGGTAGACGATAACGCCCTTGCCCTCGGCCTGAATCATCTGCATGGCCGTATCGAGCTGCCAGCCGCAATCGCAGCGGCGCGAGTGGAAGACATCGCCGGTGAGACACTTGGAGTGCATGCGCACTAACACGCCTTCGCCCTGGTCCACATCGCCGAACGCGATCGCGATATGTTCGCGCGCATCGACATCATTCTGATAGCCCACGATACGCCACTCGCCATACTCGGTGGGCAGCCGCGCCTCGGCGACGCGATGCACGAGGCGCTCGTTCTTCAGGCGATAGGCCACGAGCTGCGCGATCGTGATGAACGTGAGGCCGTGCTCCTTGGCGAAAACCTCGAGCTGCGGACGACGCGCGGTGGTGCCGTCCTTGTTCAGGATTTCGCAAATCACGCCCGCCGAGCGCAGTCCGGCGAGCCGCGCGAGATCGACCGCCGCTTCGGTGTGCCCGACGCGCTGGAGCACGCCACCATCGCGCGCCCGCAGCGGATGAATGTGTCCGGGTACGCGCAGGTCGGCACGGGTGCTGTTGGGATCGACAGCCACACGAATGGTGGTGGCGCGATCGCTGGCGCTGATCCCAGTGCTCACTCCGTACTTCGCCGCCGCGTCGATGCTGACGGTGAAGGCCGTGTGCATGGCCTCGGTGTTTTCGTCGACCTGCATCTCGAGCCCGAGATGGTCGGCGAGCGCGTTCTCCATGGCGAGGCAGATCATGCCCTTGGCGTCGAGCATGAAGTTGACCATTTCGGAGGTCACCATTTCGGCGCCGCAGACAAGATCGCCCTCATTCTCGCGATCTTCATCATCGGCGACGATGATAAACTTGCCCGCGGCGATGTCCAGCAAGGCCTGCTCGACCGTACCGAACGTCATGCCCTGCGCCTCTGCGCTCGCTTCCGTGCCCGTTGCCGTCATGCGACTTCAACCCCTGCGCTGCGCCAAGGCGTCAGCAACCGTTCGACGTGCTTTGCCAGCACATCCGCTTCGACATGCACCCGATCGCCGGCGACGAGTTCGCCGAGCGTGGTATGCCGTTTCGTGTATTCGATAATGGAGAGCTGGACGCCGTCGTGGTGCAAGGCGTTTACCGTGAGGCTCACCCCGTTCACCGTGATGGAGCCGTGCGCGACCATGAGCGGTCGCAGCGCGACGGGGAGCACGACATCGAGGAGCCACGCATCGCCGACCTGTTCGGTGTGGGCAATGACACCGAGATCATCGACGTGTCCGAGTACCATGTGGCCGCCGAGTCGATCACCGAGGCGCATGGCGCGCTCAAGGTTGACGCGTGCGCCGGCGGGCCAAGCGTCGATGGTGGTCCGACCGAGCGTGGTGATCACGGCGGCCACGGTGAACCACCCGCTGCCGTCGTCGTTCACGCCATGCTCGCGCACCGTGAGGCACGCGCCGTTGACGGCGATGCTCTCGCCGTCGACCAGGTCGGTATATCGGCAACGGATGCGCAATTCGCGCCCGGCCGGCGTGTCGGCGACGTGGGTGATAAGTCCTAGGTCGTCTACGAGCCCCGTGAACATCCTCTCGTCAGTCTCCAGAAACAGCGTAGACGGTCATCAGGTCGGCACCCAGTGCCTTCCGCTCCACGACGCGAAACCGCGGCGCCTCCCCGGCCCGCTGCGATGGAAACGCCGCGAATGCCGGGAGCGCGCCGGCGCCGAGAATGACCGGAGCGTGAATGATAACCAGTCGGTCGACGAGTCCGGCGGCCAGCAGCGAAGAACCGAGCGCGGCCCCGCCCTCGACCAACAGATGACGGACGCCGCGGGTGCCCAGATGGCGGAGGGCGTCACCGGCGGTCGAGACCGCGACGATCTCCACGCCGACCGCGCGAAGCGCCGCCTCGGAGTCGGGAGACGAGCCCTCGGTGAAGGCCAGCACGGGGAGCTCGCGCGCGGTCCGGGCGAGCTGGCTGTGACGCGGCAGTCGGGCCGCGCGGTCGAAGACAACGCGCAGAGGCGGCCGGCGTGGCGGTACGGCATGGCGGACGGTGAGCGCGGGATCATCCGCGAGGGCCGTGCCGATCCCGACCGCGATCGCATCGCTCTCGGCCCGAAGGCCATGGACGGCGGTTCGGGCGTCCTCGCCGGTGAGCCAGCCCGGCTCCCGTGAGGCATCCACGATGGCCCCGTCGATCGAGACCGCCAGCTTCAGGGTCACGAAGGGACGCTCGGCGCCACGCGCGGCGAAGAAGAACGGCGCGTTCTGGTCGAGGGCCTCCCGCTCGAGCACGCCACTCATCACGTCGATACCGGCGGCGGCCACGCGGGCCGCCCCACCGGCTGCGTTCGGGTTGGGGTCGTGGGCCGCGAAGACCACCCGTGCAACCCCGGCGGCGATCAGCGCCTCGGAGCATGGCCCGGTCTTCCCCGTGTGGTTGCAGGGCTCGAGCGACACGTAAGCGGTGGCGCCACGCGCCCGCGGGCCGGCGGCGAGCAGGGCGGCGACTTCGGCGTGGGCCTGTCCGTACTCGGCGTGCCAGCCTTCGCCGACCACATTGCCGTCACGTACGATCACCGCACCCACCTTGGGATTGGGCGACACGCGCCCTCCCCCACGCTCAGCGAGTTCGAGGGCACGACGCATGAAGCGCGCGTCGTCGGCTGCCGATGCGGGCGACGGCCCGCTACAGCCGGAAGGCGATCCCGAGCGATCCGTAGCGATACCCTTCATCGGCCTTCCGGCCGCCGAACTGATTGACGGTTTCCCGGATGGTGCCGGCACTCGACCAGCCATACTCGCCGACCACGCGAGCGATGCCGAGTCCGAGCGAGGCGTTCACGAACGCCGTGTTGCGGGTGGTGGTGTAGCGGAGGTCGGGAAGCGTGACCAAGAATCGCTGGGTGGTACCCAACACGGTCTCGTTGACCGAGGCGCGCAGGGAGGCCGACCCTTCGATTTCGTCGCGACCGACGCCGGCGGCCAGACCGAAGATGGCAACGCGCTTGCTGGCCACAATGCGAATGGCGTTCGACGTCACCGACGTACCGGTCACGCTGAGCGTGTCGTTGTTCGACGCATAGCCGAGATCGACGGTGGGCATCTTCCGACGCATGTAGCTCACACTGAGCCCCGGAATGAACGACGATTCCTGCAACGCCCCGACGCGCACCCCATACTGGAAGGCGAACCCGCCGTCCTTGGGTGCGACGTCGAAGTTCGACTGCGTCACGGTGGGCAGATACGAGGCGCCGAGGAGTACGTCGACGCCGAGTGTGTTGGTGAGGCCCAGCGGAATGCCCGGGAAGAGGCCAATGGCGGCATCGGCCGACGGCAATGGAATGGGCGTGCGGGCGGCCCCGAAATCGGAGCCGACAGCAGCACCGATCACACTGATCGGGACGGCGTTCCTGGGCAGCTGCCCATCGACGGCACTGACGCGCACGGAGAAGGCGCGCTTGGGCCATCCGCCGAGCGTGCCGCCTTCTCCAAGCACAGGATTGCCCGACGACACCGCGATCCCGATCTGCGGCACGACGAAGCCGAACAGATCTCGCCCCTTCTGACAGGCATCGGCCCCGGACACCACCCCCGGCGACACCGTACATGGCCCCGAGGTGGTTTGCGCGGCGAGTGCCGGGGCGTGCACCGCGGTGAAAACGGCGAGCGCGGTAGCCGCGACACCGGCCAGGCGCTGCCGACGCACATTCATGTGACGACTCCATCAAGGCGAACGCGGCCGGTGCCCGGGATGACCGTCCCGCACTCCCAAGCGTCGATGCCGCATGCCGCTGCGCGCGACGTGATGTGCCGCACGTTGTCCTGTGCCGTGATGACGACCATGCCCACTCCCATGTTGAAGGCCCGGAACATCTCGAGCGGAGCAACCGCTCCTGCCTCAGCCAGTACCCGAAAGGTCGAGGGGATGGTCCACGTCGACGTATCGACGGCGGCATCAAGTGTTGCGGGGAGCGCACGATTCAGATTGCCCGGCAGTCCGCCGCCGGTGATGTGCGCCATGGCGTGCACGTGGCCGAGTACCGGTTTGAGGCACTGCAGATACGAGCGGTGCACCTTCAGCATGACGTCGGCGACGGTGGCCCCATCGGCATCGGGGAACGCGTCGTGCACGCCAAGCTGGAGCCGATCGCTGATGATGCGACGCGCCAGTGAATAGCCGTTGGTATGCAGACCATCGCTGGCGAGCGCGACCAGCGCATCGCCTTCGCGCACCTTCGCGCTGGTGATGACCTGCGACTCTTCGACGATCCCGACGATGAAACCGGCGAGGTCGTAGTCGGGCGGCGTGTAGACGCCCGGCATTTCGGCGGTCTCACCGCCGATCAACGCGCAGAGATTTTCACGACAGCCGGCGGCCACGCCGGCCACCACGCCCTCGACGACATGCGGTAACAGCTTACCGAACGCGACGTAGTCGAGGAAGAACATCGGCACCGCGCCCTGCACCAGGATGTCGTTCGTGCAGTGATTGACGAGGCAGTGTCCGATCGTGTCGTGGCGATCCGCTTCGATCGCGATCTTGATCTTCGTGCCCACGCCGTCGGCGCTCGAGACGAGCAACGGCGCGCGATAGCCCTCGGGCACGCGGAACATGCCACCGAAGCCACCGAACGCGCCGCGCGCGCCCGCCGTCATGGTGGACTGCACGAGCTTGGCGAGCCGATGCTTCGAGTCTTCGGCGGCGTCGATATCGACGCCGGCCGACCGGTAAGTGAGCGGGGTGTCGCCGGACGTGCTCACGCGCTGAGATCCTCGTCGAAGGCCACGAGCTGGCGGAACTCCTGCACGCGCGCGTCGATATCGGCGCGCGTGATTTCGAGCAGCCGGCCGTTCGAGAATTTCTCGACGGCGAACGAGCCCATCGCTGAACCGACCACGACCGCACGACGCATGGAGGCGTCGCTCAGGTCGCCGCTGGCCGCGAGTGACCCGATAAAACCGCCGGCGAAGGAGTCACCGGCTCCGGTGGGATCAAACACCGACTCGAGCGGATACGCCGGCGCGAAGAACACACTGTCACGGGTGAACATGAAGGCGCCGTGCTCGCCCTTCTTGATGAGCACGTGCTTGGGTCCCTTGTCGAGAATCCAGCGCGCGGCCTGCACGAGGTTGGTGTGCTCGGTGAGCTGGCGTGCTTCGCCGTCGTTCAGCGTGATGAGGTCGACGTGGCCGAGGAGCTCGACGAGCTCGGGGCGACGCGATTCGATCCAGAAGTTCATCGTGTCGCAGGCCACGAGGCGCGGCTTCTCGACCTGTTCGAGCACCTGCAACTGCAGGCGCGGATCGATGTTCGCGAGGAACACAAACGGCGCCTTGCGGAACTGTTCGGGAATGTTCGGACGGAAATTCGAGAACACGCCGAGATGCGTCTCGAGCGTTTCAGCCGAGTTGAGATCATGGCGATAGCGACCACGCCACCGGAAGCTCGAGCCACTCACCTTTTCGAGCCCGGCGAGATCCACGCCGCGATCGGCGAGCGGCTGCAGCAGATGGACCGGGTAGTCGTCACCGACCACCCCCACGAGTTGCACGGGCGCGAAGTGCGACGCCGACGACGAGAAGTACGTGCCCGATCCGCCGAGCACATCATCGGCCTTTCCGAACGGCGTCTCGACGGAATCGAGCGCGACGGAACCGACGACGAGGACCTGGCTGGCGGTGCTGGGGAAACTGCTCACATGCGCTCCGGCGCGGACAGTCCGAGAATGCGCAATCCGGCGGCGATGCCGAGCTGCGTGGCACGGGCGAGCACGAGGCGCGCGCGCGTGATGGCCTCGGGTTCGCCGAGGACATGATGCTTGTGGTACCAGGTGTGACCGGCCCGCGCCGTTTCCAGCAGCCAGGCCGCGATGCGATGCGGCTCGAGATTGTCGGCGGCGCCCTTCACCGTGGCCGGGAAATCGAGCAACTGCTTCACGAGTTCCTGCTCGGCCGGCTCGGCGAGCACGCCGAGATCGACGCCGCTCCCGGTGACCGTGGTCGCGTCGATCTCGCCGACGCGGAAGATGCCGCACATGCGCGCGTGCGCCATCTGCACGTAGTACACGGGATTTTCTTCCGACTGGCTGCGCGCGAGATCGACATCGAACACGAGCTGCGAGTCGCCTTTGCGCATGAGGTAGAAATAGCGCACGGCGTCACGACCGACTTCGTCGATCAGGTCACGCACGGTGACGTACGACCCGGCGCGCTTGGAGATCTTCACTTCCTCGCCGCCCTTCATGACCGTCACCATCTGGTGCAGCACATAGTCGGGATAGCCCTTGGGGATCCCGATGTCGAGCGCCTGCAGGCCAGCGCGCACCCGCGTGATGGTGCTGTGGTGATCGGCGCCCTGCACGTTGATCGCGCGATGGTAGCCGCGCTCCCACTTGGTGACGTGATAGGCGACGTCGGGCACGAAATAGGTGTAGTCGCCGCCCTTCGCCGCGCTCTTCTTCATCACGCGATCCTTGTCATCACCGAAGTCGGTGGTGCGCAGGAACAGCGCGCCTTCTTCCTCGTACGTGTGCCCCGACGCCCTCAACCCTTCGACGGTCTTGTTGACCGAGCCGTCGGTGTAGAGCGAGCTCTCAAGGTAGTACGTGTCGAACTTGACGCCGAACGCCTGCATGTCGAGATCCTGCTCGTGGCGCAGCGCGGCGACGGCATAGGCCTGCATGGCGGCGAGGTCATCGCCGGCCGCGTCGTCGGGATGCTCGGCCACGTAGCGTTCCGCGATCTCGCGGATATAGTCGCCGTGATAGCCCCCTTCGGGAATCTCGAGCGGCGCGCCACCGATGGCGCGCACCTGCGCCTGCGTGCTCTTGGCGAGATTGGCGATCTGCGCACCGGCGTCGTTGTAGTAGAACTCGCGGTCGACGTTCCAGCCGGTGTACTCGAGCAACGTGCTGATGGCGTCGCCGAGGGCTGCCTGACGACCGTGACCGACGTGCAGCGGGCCGGTGGGATTGGCCGAGACGAATTCCACCACCACGCGCTCACCGTGTCCGATGTCGAGCCGTCCAAAGGTGTTGGGCGACTCGAGAATGGTGAGCAGGCCACGCGCCTGGAAGCCAGGATCGAGGCGGAAATTGAGAAAGCCCGGACCGGCGATTTCCGCGGCGGTCACACCGACGCTGGCCATATCCATCGCGGCGATGAGCGCTTCGGCGATGTCGCGCGGCTTTTTGCCGAGGGGCTTCGCGAGGGTCATGGCCAGATTGGTGGCCCAGTCACCGAACGACGGATCACGCGGGCGTTCGAGAATGGGCGAAACGTCGTCGGGCGCACCGAGGGTGCGCGCCGCGCGCGAGAGCTCGGCGCGCAGGGCGTCGGCGTGAGTCACGGAGTCCGGGATGTCGGGAAGGAAAACAGGAAGCCGAGTGGCATCAGTCGGCGGACGACGATGACGGTGTGCTGGTGGACGGCTTCGACTCGCTCTTGCTGTCGCTCTTGGGGCTACTGTCGGCGGACGAAGAAGCACCGCTGGTGCGCTGGTCCTTCTTTCCGTCCTTGCCGTAGTCGGTGATGTAGAACCCGGATCCCTTGAACAGGAGGCTGGCGCCACCGGAGATGATACGCGTGGCCACTCCCGTGCCATCGGGCGTCGGAATGCTTTCCGGCACTTCAGAGATCTTGAACCGCGCCTCGATGATGGACCCGTCGGGGCAGCGAAACTCGTAAGTCGGCATGGCTACGTTACTTGGCTAGGGTCAGACAGCCTCGAAACGTAGCCCGGTCGGCCCCGGGGTTCAACGGGTGCGGCTCAGGTCACGGAGAGTGTCGTGGCGCCGGGCGTGTAGGTCACGGTCAGCGCGACCAGATTCTCGGCGCGTTGCGGCGACGACTGCCAGACCCCCGCGCTGTTGAACAGGGCGCCGTGATTCGGGCAACGGAAGCTCGTGCCATTCACGACGTTGATGGTGGTGCCGGCATGCGGACAGCGCATCGAGAAGGCGGCGAAGCTGGTGGCGCTGAGGCGCGTCACGGCCACCGGCCCCCCGTTCACGTTGCCGACGCTACCGGCGACCCCACCGACATTGGCGAGGGCAGGCCACGCCGCGAGGGTGACCAGCAGCCCAGCAGCGGTGACCGTGAGTGACACCGTGATCGTGCGCGCGGCGACACCGGTGCCGCTGATCGTGATGGTGGCACTGTAGCTACCGGCCGCCAGCGTCCCCACCGTTGGCCGAACGGTGAGTGCGGCGGGTGCCGTGGTCTGGTTGAGCGTGGCGGTGAGCCAGCCGGTGCCACCGGCGCTGTACGCAATCGTGGCCGCGAGGCCGGCCAGTGAGCCGCCGCCGCTGTTGATGCACTGCACGACTTGCGCCGCGGGGATGCCGCCGATCGGCGCAGTGAACGCCAACGAAGACGTGGACAGCTGCAGCGCAGCGGGCGTGGTCGGATCCTGCACCAACAACGACACCGTCAGCGTCTGCGCACCGTTACTCACGCCGGCGCCAGTGATGGACACGGTGGCCGTGTACGTGCCGACCGGCAGCGTGCCACGCTGCGCGGAGAGCGAGAGCGTGGCTGGTGCCGACGCCTGGCTGAGGGCCAGTGAGAGCCAGCCGGTCCGCTGACCGGGGCCATAGATGAGCGTGACGGCCAATCCGCTGAGAATGCCGCCACCGTCATTGTTGATGGCGACGGTCTGCGCGGCGGGCGCATTGCCCGTGAGGGTGGTCAGGAACACGACGGTGCTCCGGTCGAGGCCCAGCACCGGCGGCGTGAGCGTGCCGCCAACCATGAGCGATCCGTCGCTGTTCCGTCGCACGTCGAGCGGCGTGAGCCCGGCCGTAGGCTGCCCACCCAGCCACGTGCCATCGTTCGCGAAGACGGCCTCGTGGTTGGGGCATCGCAGTCCGCTCGAGGCCACTTCCACAATGGTGCCGCGGTGCGGGCACACCAGCGAAAGCGCACGGAATTGCGCACTGCCGACGCGTTCCACCAGCACCGGTGCCGACGTGCCCGAGACCACCACGCTGCGTCCACCGATTTGCGCGAGTTCGGGGACGGTGGCCGGATCGAGGCGGAAGGGCGCCGGGACCGCATCGAGCACCTGCTCCGGCGCACTGACGATGCCGTCGCCGCACCCCGACACGAGGACACCAAGCGACAGCACGGAGGCTGAGGCCAGAAACTGACGCCGGTCGAGGCGGTGGCATCCACCGCACGGAGACGGCTCGGACGAGGTATCGGGCGCGAGGCCGGCCGATGACGAGAACGACGGATCGAGTGGCATATCTAGATTTTAACGCTGGGCCGCGCGCTGTCGAGTTCGCAGATCACCAATGTCTGCCACAATTCGTCACGCCGGGAGCACTCCCGTGTCACGATCGCCGAAGAAGGCCGGGGCACGTGCTCGAGGCCACGCGCCGCCGCCGTGCGCTGCTGGCCAGCCTGGGCTCGCCGACCTCGGCTGGACAGTCTCCGGCGCGTCGGGCAGGTTGCGTCCATGTCTTCTCTCCGATCCCGCTGGTTGCTTCCGCCGCTCTTCCGCGGCCGCGTGCGCACTCCCTTGGTCCTGACGGCGGCCATGCTGGCGGCGGGCACCGCGGGGTGCCTGTTCCCCTCCCCGCTCCCCGCCCAGCGGCCGTCGCTGACCGGTCCCGGCGTCTCGGCCACACTGGCCCGCCTCCGCGCGGCACAGGTGACCGACGTGGCCTACGATCTCGCCCTCACGGTGAGCGCGGGAGATACCGCGACCGGACGGGTGACGGTGTCGTTCACTCAGCGCACGTCGGGGGATGTCGTACTCGACTTCCGCGGACTGTCGGTGAGCGACGGGCGGATCAACGGCACCGCCTGGCCGGCACTTGGCGGCGCCTGGAATCGGCATCACCTCGTGATTCCGGCGGCGCGCCTGCGCCGCGGCCGGAACGCGGTCGAACTGGCGTTCGCCACACCGATCGCGCAGGCCGGCGCCAGCATCATCCGCAACCGCGATGTGACCGACGGCAACGTGTACCTGTACACGCTCCTCGTGCCGTCGGACGCCAACCTGCTCTTTCCCTGCTTCGATCAGCCCGATCTCAAAGCCACCGTGCGGCTATCGCTCACCACGCCGATGGCGTGGCGGGCGCTGGCGAACGGCGCCGAGATCGGCACGGACACCGTGGGGCCGTCGGTGAGGCATCGTTTCCGCGAGACGGAGCGCCTGAGCACGTATCTGATTGCCTTCGCGGCCGGACCGTGGGCCAGCGTGACGCGCGCGGTCGCCACGAGCACGTCGGCGGCGCCGGTGCCCGTGTCGCTCTGGATGCGGCAGTCGCGCCGCGCCGAAGCGGAGAGCGACACATTGATCGAGATGAATGCGCGCGCGTTGCGCTGGCTGGGGGACTGGTTCGGCATTCCCTACGCCTTCAACAAGTTCGACGCGTTGCTCGCTCCGGCGTTTCCGTTCGGCGGCATGGAGCATCCCGGTGCGGTGTTCTACAACGAAGAGAGTTTCATCTATCGCGAGCGCGCCACGGTGTCGCAGTTGCTGGGCCGACAGGCGACGACGTTTCACGAAGTCGCGCACCAGTGGTTTGGCGACTACCTCACGATGCGCTGGTTCGATGACCTGTGGCTGAAGGAGGGCTTTGCCACCTACATGGCGGCCCGCATGCAAGCTGATCTCGAGCCCACGTCGAACGCGTGGAAAACGTTCTATCTGCGCAACAAACCGGTGGCGTACGCCACCGATGCCACGGCGGGAACCACCCCGATCTGGCAGCAGCTCGGCAACCTCGATCAGGCGAAGAGCAACTACGGACCGATCGTCTACAACAAGGCGCCGGGCGTGCTGAAGCAGCTCGAGTACCTCGTGGGGGCTACGGCGTTTCAGCGCGGCGTGCGGGACTTCCTACGCGGCCACGCCTACGGCAATGGCACGTGGCGCGAATTGCTGGGCAGCGTGGGGCGGGCGGCGCAGCGAGACCTCACGACATGGGGACAGGCGTGGATGCTGCGCCCCGGCATGCCGTTGGTAGAGCAGCGCCTCACCGTGCGCAACGGCGTGGTGCAGCGCTTGGCGTTGGTACAGCGCGCGGCCCAGCCGGCGCTGTCGGGGCGTGGTGCCTGGCCGCTCAAGGTGCAGGTGCTGCTGTACTACGCCAATCAGCCGCCGGTGCGGCTGCCGGTGGAAATGCGCGGCGACACCACGGTCGTGACCGCGGCGGCCGGGCGACCAGCCCCCGACTTCGTGTTCGCGAACGACGGCGACTATGGCTACGCGATCGTGCTCCCCGATTCGACGAGCGTGCAGTGGCTCGAACAGCACATCGGCGGCGTGGACGATGATTTCCTGCGGGCCATGTTGTGGGGATCGCTGTGGGATCTGGTGCGTGAGGCGCGTCTGTCGCCGACGCGCTATGCGGAGATGGTACTGCGTGCCTTGCCCACCGAACGCGACGAGCAGATCACCGGCACGCTGGTGGGACGCCTGGTGACCGTCATCGGGCGCTACAGCGATGACGCGGCGCGTGATGCCCTGCTGGCGCGGGCCGAACCGTTGCTACTGCGTGGCGCCGCCGACAGCACGCGGAGCTATGGCCAGCGCAAGACGCAGCTCGACGCGGCGATCGGCGTGGCGCGCTCGGCGGCCTCGCTGGCACGGCTGGATCGCTGGCTCGATGGCGATTCGGTGGCCGGCCTGGCGCTCCGTCCGCCTACGCGCTGGTCGATCGTGACGCGGCTGGTGGCGCGCACGGCCCCGACGGCGTCGTCGCGGCTGGCGGCCGAGGCGCGTCGCGATTCCACGAGCGAAGGGCAACGTCAGGCGTTCGTGGCCGAGGCGGCTCGACCAGATTCCGCCCATAAGCGGGCCCTGTTTACGCGGTGGTTTGCGGACGCGGCGTTGAACGAAGAGTGGGTGACGTCGAGCCTGCGCAGCTTTCACGACGCCGATCAATCCGCGCTGACCCTGCCGTATCTGGTGCCGGCGCTCGACACGCTCCCGTGGATTCAGCAAAACCGTCGCATCTTTTTTCTGGGCAGCTGGCTGGGGGCGACGATTGGGGGCCAGCAGGATGCCGAGGCGCTGGTCCAGATCGACCGATGGCTGGCGGCCCATCCGACGCTGGCGGCGGACCTGCAGCAGAAAATCCGCCAGAGCCGTGACGAGCTCGAGCGTACGGTGCGGATCCGTCAGGCTTTCGCGGCGGGCGCGGTTCGTCCCTGACCGGGGGATCCCTGCCGCCGAACGGGGGGATCCTATCGACCTCCAGCCCGCGTGGGCCGAACGATCTCCAGTTGTGACCTAGCTGGGGGGTATTCGCTGTTAATAGTTTTGTCGTTCAGTACCGGTGTCTTGCTTGCGTGACCATTGTGTCCCAGTCTGGCATCAAAAGACCTGACCGCATGACGATGCAGGTGCGTCGTGCGGTCGGTGCTCTCCCTCCCGCTCCGCCTTCCCCTCCATCGGAGACCCTCTATGGGTAGGTTGTTCTCACTCGCCGCCGCATTTGCGGTTGCCGTGCTGCCGCTTCGCGCGGATGCACAAACCCGGGATATCTCGGGTAAGGTGACCCAGGCTGTCGTCGGCACCCCCATCGCTGACGTGACCGTCAGCATCGTCGGACAGCAGGTCGGTGTCCGCACCAACGAACGCGGTGAATTCCGCATGCGCGTGCCCTCGGGCGAAGTGGTGATGCTCGCGCGGCAGCTCGGTTTCAAGCGCCAGACGATCCGTCTCGGTCCGACCGAGAACACGGCGAATTTCGTCCTCGAGAAGGACGTGCTGCAGCTGGAAGGTGTGACGGTGACCGGTCAGGCGACGACGACCGACCGTAAGGTGGCCGCGACGGCCGTGGCGACGGTCGGTGGTCCGGAGCTGAACCGCGTGCCGGCTCGCTCCATTGAAAGCAACCTGGCCGGTAAGGTGGCTGGTGCGCGCATGTTCGAAAACAGCGGCGCCCCCGGCGGCGGTGCGCAGATCCAGATCCGCGGTGCCACCTCGGTGCTCGCCTCCGGCGATCCGCTGTACGTGGTCGACGGCGTGATCATTTCGAACGCCGGTATCTCCTCGGGTGCGAGCTCGGTGAGCCGCGCCTCGGGCAGCACGGGCTCCAGCCAAGACCAGGTGGTGAACCGCCTGGCGGATCTGAACCCGAACGACGTCGAGAACATCGAAGTACTGAAGTCGGCAGCCGCGACGGCCATCTACGGCTCTCGCGCGACGAACGGCGTCGTGGTGATCACCACGAAGCGCGGCAAGCAGGGCAAGGCGACGTGGAACGTGGTGCAGCGCATGGGCACCCAGCAGGCCCAGCGTCTGCTCGGTCACCGCTCGTTCGAGAACTACGCGGAAGTGAAGCCGTATGTCGGCGGCGTGCTCGGCGACTCGATCGCGAAGGCCGTGTGTGGCTCCGGCGCGTGCCCGTCGTTCGACTGGCAGAAGGAGTTGTACGGCCGGACGTCGCCCAGCTGGGAGACGCTGTTGTCGTCGGCGGGTGGCGCGAACAATACCCGCTACTTCATCTCGTTGAATGACCGGCAGGAGTCGGGCATCGCGATCAACACGGGCGCGCGTCGTACGGGCGGCCGTATCAATCTCGACCAGACGATCGGTTCGAAGCTCACCGTCAGCGCCGGTCTCGACGTCACGCGCAACTTTTTCCAGCGTGGCTTCGGCAATAACGACAATGCCGGCGTCAGCCCGATCTACTCGCTGGCGTACAACCCGGCGATCATCGACCTGACCAAGAAGGACGCCTCGGGCCGCTACGTCCAGATGCCGTTCTACACCGGCAGCACGCGCCCCGGCTTCGGCACGTCGAACCCGTTTGAAGTCTTCAACTTCGCGGACAACACGGAAAGCGTGTGGCGCCAGGCGGGCAACGTGCGTGTTGGGTACACGGCGCTGTCGACCACGAAGAACTCGGTGCAGCTCTCGTACCTGACCGGCGTGGACCGCTTCCAGCAGGAAGGCTACCAGTACTTCCCGAACTACTTCCAGGTCGAACCGGCCGACGGATTCTTGGGCACGGCGAATCAGGTGAATGCGTCGAGCTTGCAGATGAACCAAGGCGTGAACGCCGTGTGGACGTACACGCCGAACAACAAGTGGCTGACCTCGGCCACCACGTCGTTCGGTGGGTCGTACGAGACGCAGGCGCTCAATCAGTACAGCGTGCGTGGACGCGGGCTGCTGCCGACGCGGAAAATCGCGCTGGGCGCGCAGGACATCGCCATCACGAACCAGCGCACCGAGTTCCGCGATCAGTCGATGTATGCGCAGACGCAGTTGCTCATGCTCGACGAAAAGCTGGCGTTGAACGCCGGCCTGCGCGCCGACCGGTCGAGCGCCAACGGTGACCGCGAGAAGTACTACACGTTCCCGAAGTTCTCGGGCTCGTACCGCTTCGTGAAGCCGCTCACCGACAAGATCGACGAGATCAAGTTCCGCGCGGCGTGGGGCCAGTCGG
>CANHJV010000046.1 GCA_947461225.1 Gemmatimonadota bacterium
CATCTTGATGCCGAAGGCCAGACCGCGCGGCATCGGGAAGTTGCCGTAATCGATACCGACACCCGACGAGCCACCGACCGCGGCGCTGTTGCCGTTGACGATCGGATCGAGGCCGGAGTAGTTCGTGAAGAGGAAGAGGTCCGTTCCCGTGACATAGGCGCTGGCTTCACGCGCCTTGAAGTACTTGCCGGGCAGGGCCATGCGCACGGTGACGTCGCGCAGGCGCACCCAGTTGATGTCCTTCTCGATGAAGAGCTCTTCGCTGATGCCCGTGTAGTACTGCGGCTGCACGGCCGGGATGACCACGATGGTGTTCTTCGTGGGGTTGGCCGAGTTTTCCTTGCCGTCGCGCAGCACGCCGTCGATGACGCGCGGCTGATCACGGTCGAGCGTGCGGTTGCTGAGGCCGCGCGTAGTCAGGAAGTGCTCGGTGGCGTTGAACACATCGCCGCCCTTGCGGATATCGACGAGGAAGCTGACCGAGAACTTCTTGTAGCGCAGCGTGTTCGTCAGGCCGATGGTGAAGTCGGGCTGGCGATCATACCCGCCGTCGATGAACGCGGTGGAGCGCAGCGGCAGGCCGGTGGTCGGGTCGATCAGAATCTTCTTCGAGCCGGGGATCGTGTCACGCAGGTAGAACTGGCCGGTGAGCGACCGGGTGGACAAGCCCGGGGCGACGCCGTTGCGCACGTTGCCGTACAGCCACGTATCGGACACGTACGACTCGGGGAGGGCGTTGGGCAGGGCGAGCACCTTGCCGCGCGCGCGCTCCACGTTGGCGATCACGTCCCACGTGAGGTCGCGCTTCATGACCGGCGTCCCGCGGAGCGTCACTTCAACACCGGTGTTCCGCGTGGAGGCCCCATTCAGGTTGAACAGGATGAAGCCCGTGGCGTAGCTGCCGCGGATGTCGTTCACGATCTGGTCGGTGGTCTCCTTGCGGTACGTCGTCACGTCGAGGCCGAGGCGATCGTTGAAGAAGCCCAGTTCCGTGCCCACTTCGTACGAGCTGGCGAACTCGGGGCGCAGGTCGAGATTCGGCCCCGTGAAGCCGTAGCCGTAACCGCCGTTGGCCGTGGTCTTGAATTCGAGCGACGGGCGGAAGGCGTACGGGCGCGCGTCCTTACCCACCTGCGCGTAGCTCGCGCGGAGCTTGCCGCTCATGTACTTGCCGATCGTCGGGATGGCATCGGAAAAGATGAAGCTCGACTGGATCGACGGGTAGAAGAACGAGTTGCGCTCCTGCGGAATGGTAGACGTCCAGTCATTCCGACCCGTTACGGTCACGAACAGGTAGTCGCTGTAGTTCGCCGTGAGGCTGCTGAACAGGCTCATGAGGCGACGCTGCTGCTTGTTGGTGCGCGTCGTGCGGACGTTCGTGTTGTTCACCGACACGAAGTCCGGATCGAGGAAGTCACGACCCAACAGGCCGCTCACTTCCGACCGGAACTCCGAGATCTGATTACCGACGAGTCCGTTCACCGAAAACTTGTCGGTGATCTGGATGCGATTCACGTTGAACAGCGTCTGCGCATTCAGGTTGCGCGTCACATCGTTGGCGACGTCCAGAATACCGTTGTTGTCGTTCGCCACGCCGGCGCTTTCCGGGTGCCGCAGAATCAGGTTTTCGTTGGTGTAGCTGTCCGATCCGATGTTGGTCTTGAGAAAGCCCCAGCTGAACGGCGTGATCGTGAGGCCGAGGTTGGCGATCAGGCGGCCGTTGCGCGAGTTCACGCGATTCTTGTTGATGCTGAAATACGGGTTGTCCGTTTCCGAATTCGTGGCCAACGCCGTGATGCGGCGACGGTTACCGGCGGGCGTGAGGTAGTCGCTCGCCTTGTCCGTCTGCGGCCAGAGCAGGAGGCCGATGAGCGGACCGTTGGGCCCCTTCAGCGCCTGGTCGTTGTCCGCCTGCGCGTACTGCATGGACAGGTCGGTCTTGAGCCACTTCGTGACCGTGGCGCCGCCCGATCCCGTGAGGTTGATGCGGGTGTAGTCGGAGTTCGGGATCACGCTGCCCTGCGCGTTGTAGCCGAGGCCGACGCGATAGTTCACCTTCGCATCCGGCGAGGCGCCGCTGAAGGTCAGGTTGTGTTGCTGGGACAGCGCCGACTGGAAGAAGCCGTCGACGTTGTCGTAGAACTGCGTGCCGGCGGGGTACGGATTGCCGAAGTACGAGAAGGAACCGAGCACGCTGCCGGCCACCGAGGTGGGGCCGTACGTGCGCTGCGTTTCCGGGCGGGCCCGCGTCTGATCCATGCGCACGCGGTTGCTGTACTCGAAGCCGCCCACGCCCGGCTTGCCGCGCTTGGTGGTAATCACGATCGCGCCGTTGGCGGCGTCGATGCCGTACAGGGCCGCCGCTTCCGGGCCCTTGAGCACGACCATGCTCTCGATGTCTTCCGGATTGACGTCGGCGGCGCGGTTGGTGAAGTCGACACCGCGGTTGCTGAACGCCGTGAGCGAGCCCGGGGCGTCGGAGGCGAGCGAGCCGGTGTTGAGCGTCTTGTTGTCCATCGGCAGGCCGTCGATGATCATGAGCGGCTGGTTGCTGCCGCTGATCGAGCTGACGCCGCGGATGGTGATTGACGACGAGGCGCCGGGCACGCCCGACGTGCTCGTGACTTCGACGCCGGCCACGCGACCCTGCAGGCCGTTGATGAAGTTTTCGCGCCCGGTCTGCGCCACGTCGGCGCCGGAGACGGTTTGCTGCGAGGTGCCGAGGTTACGCTGCGTGGTGGTCTGGCCGAGGGCCGTGACCACGACGGCGTCGAGGTTGGCGGCGGACTTGGTCAGCTGCACGCTGATCACGTTCGCGGTGCCGACGGTGCGCTCCTGCGGGAGGTAGCCAATGAGGCGATACTGCAGGACCTGACCGACGTCGGCGCGGATGCTGTAGTCGCCGGTGTTGTTGGTCTGCACGACGGTCGGGGTGCCCTTCACGACGACCGAGACGCCGGACAGGGGAACGCCGACGTCGCGGGTCACTTTGCCCGTCACGGTCTTCGTTTGGGCAAACGCCTGTGACGCGCACAGGAGCGTCCCCAGGAACGCCGTGAGTATTCGTTGCTTCATCATCATCATGAAGGGTGCCGGGTGGTGGTGATCAGCGCGTCGGGCGTGGCAGGCTCGCGGAATGGGACAAGCGCTGAGGTCACTTTGGTACGCATACAGTTGGCCTAGGTTATCCAAGGACGTCTTGGGTGTCAAACTGGGCCCGCGCGCTTAATAGTTGTGGCGAGGCGCCTCGGCGGTCAGGGGCGAAGCGATCCCCTGCGGCGCCGGACTTCCGGAGGCGCGGGACGGGCGCGTAGCATTGGCGAGCTTTCGTCCCCCCACTCGTCCCAACGCCCATGTTTAGTCGACGCGCGCCCGTTGCCGTTCAGGTCTGCTGTCTCACCGCCGCCACGCTGCTGGCCGCGTGGCCAGTACGGGCGCAGCCCGCCGCGACGGAGGCGGCCGCGCGCGCGCCATGGGATGTCACGGCGGCGCGCGGGACGACCCGCGATATCGATTTCACCACGAGCGAGGGGACGTGGATGTCGGCCGACCTCTCGCCCGACGGCCGGTGGATCGTGTTCGACCTGTTGGGCCACGTGTACCGCATGCCGAGCAGCGGCGGGGCGGCCACAGTGCTCACCCAGAACAGCGGGGTGGCGCTGAACTTCCAGCCGCGGATTTCCCCCGACGGGAAGACCATCGCCTTCATCACCGACCGGCGCGGCCAGTACAACCTCTGGGTCATGAACGCCGACGGCAGCAATCCGCGCCCGGTGTTCTCCGATCTGAACGCCACCGCCTTCGAGCCGGCGTGGACCCCCGACGGCCGGTTCCTTGTGGTCCGCAAGGGCGGGCGAGGCGGCGGGGAAGGGGCGGCGCCGGCGGGTGGTCTCTGGATGTACCACAAGGACGGTGGCACCGGCGTGCCGCTCGTGGCTGCCGGCACGGGCGGCGTGAATGCGGCCCCCGCGTGGCCCTCGGTGTCCGCCGATGGGAAATATCTGTACTACCACGTGTCGATGCCGGTCGCCCCGCGTGAGCCGTTGGGTGGCTCCCTCCAGCTGCGGCGCTTCACCTTTGCCGACGGTGAGACGCTCGACATCACCAACGGCGAGAGTGGTGATGCCGCCGCGTCGCGGTTCTCGAGTGGCGGCGGCGCCGCGCCGGAGATCTCGCCCGATGGCCGCTTTCTCGCCTTCGCCCGACAGATCCCCGACGGCACCCTCGAGTTCAAGGGACACCTGTTCGGCCCGCGGACCGCGCTCTGGCTGCGCGATCTCAAGACCGGTACCGAACGGTTGCTGATGGATCCCCTCGACCCGATGGTGGCGAGCGGTTCCAAGTCCCTTGGCGTGTTACCGCGCTACAAGTGGGCGGCCGACGGCAAGTCGATCGTGCTCGCCCAGGGTGGCCAGCTGCGTCGCCTCGATGTCGCCACCCGAGCGGTGTCCACGATCCCGTTTACCGCGACCGTCCATCGCACGCTGTCGCAGATGGCGCGCAAGGAATTCCGCATCACCGACGACGCGGTGCAGGCGAAGTTTTTCCGCTGGCCCTCGTCGAGTCCCGATGGTCGGGTGATCGCCTTCCAGGCGCTGGGCCGCATTCACCTGCAGGACGGGGCCACTGGCGCGCCACGTCGCGTCACGCCGGCGAGCTTCGGCCCGCTCGAGTTCGCGCCGTCGTGGAGTCCCGATGGGCGCACCATTGCCTTCGTGACGTGGGACGATTCCTCCCGCGGCCACGTGTGGACGGTGCCGGCGGCCGGCGGCGCGCCGAAGCGGCTGTCGCGCGATCCCGGCGACTACACCGATCCCACCTGGACCGCCGACGGACGCAGCGTGATCGTGGCCCGTGGTGAAGGCGCCACGGCCCGCGGACGCACCATGACGCACAACGTGTGGTACGACATCACCCGCTTTGACGCCTTGGCGCCGGCGGTGGGCGATACGGGCCGCGCGATCGCGTTGATCAACCGGCCCTCGGGCGTATCCGTGGGCGGTGAAGCGCGTCGTCAATTGCCTCGCCCCTCCGTGGGCCCCGATGGCCGCGTGTTCTGGCCGGAACAGCGCGCCGGTGGCACGGGTCGCGCCAGTGGCACCACACTCCGCTCCGTGAAGCTCGACGGCAGCGATCTGCAGGATCATCTCACGTTCCCGAACGCCGATGAAATTCTGCCGTCCCCGACCGGCAGCTACGTGGCCTTTCAGGAAGGCGACAACGTGTATCTCACACCGATGGTGTGGGGCGGCATCGGCAGCGCGGTACCGCGCGTGGAGAAGCGTCGTGGACAGCTGCCGGTAACCCAGCTCACACGCGACGGTGGTTTGTTTCCGCGGTGGCGAGACAGCGTGACACTCGAATACTCGAACGGCGCCGCGTACTACGTGCATCATGTCGCGAGCGGAAAGACCGACACGCTCACGCTCAAGCTGTCGGCGCCGCGCGCCGTGCCTACCGGCACGATCGCGATCACGAACGCGCGCATCATTACGCTGAACAAGCGCACCGTGATCGAGTCGGGCACGATCCTCGTGAAGGGGAGCCGCATTGCCTGCGTGGGTACGTGCAGCACGGCGGGCGTGGATCGCGTCATCGACGCGGCGGGGAAGACGATCATCCCCGGACTCGTCGATATGCATTCGCACCACTATCGCGAGTGGCGCGGCATGCGTCCGCGTCATGACTTCGAACAGGCGATTTATCTCGCGTATGGCGTGACGACCACGATGGACGTCTCGATGTATAGCCAGAACATGTTCCCGACGGCGGAGCTGGTCGAAGTCGGCGAGATCATCGGACCGCGTGGCTTCAGCACCGGCGACAACATCACGGCCGGTGATGCCGCGCGTGCGAACGAGATCAACAGCCCGCGCGATGCCCTGGCGATGGTGACGAAGATGGCCGGCTGGGGGGCGACGGCGATCAAGCAGTATGCGCAGCCGCGTCGCGACCAGCGGCAGTGGACCGCCGAAGCGGCGCGCACGGTCGGCACCAATCTCACCTCCGAGGGCGGGTTCTTCTTCGAAGACCTCGGCTTCATCATGGACGGTCAGACGGGATGGGAGCACTCGTTCAGCGAAGTTCCGATGTACAGCGACGGCGCCAAGTTCCTTGGCAAAGCGGGCGCGACCTACTCGCCCACGCTCGTGGTCGCGGGGCCGAGTGCCTGGAGTATCGAATACTGGTTCCAGGAATCGGATGTCTGGAAGGATCCGAAGCAGCGCAAGTGGTTCCCGTGGCGCGCGCTCGTGCCCGACACCCGCGTGCGCACGCTGCGCCCCAGCACCGATTACTCCTATCCGCTGGTGGCGCAGTCCATGGCGGATATCATCGCCGAAGGCGGCTGGGGCGCGCTCGGCAGCCATGGCGAACATCACGGCCTCGCACCCCACTGGGAGCTCTGGATGGGGGCCTCGGCCCTCGGCAATCACGGCGCGCTCGAAGTGGCCTCGATGCACGGCGCCCGGTTTCTTGGCGCCGACAAGGACATCGGCAGTATCGAAGTGGGGAAACTGGCCGATCTGCTGATTCTCAACGGCAATCCCCTCGAGAACATTCGGGCCACCGCCGATGCCAAGTTCGTGATGAAGGGCGGCACGCTGTACGACGCGATGTCACTCGATCAACTCTGGCCCCGGACCGTACCGTTTGGACCGACATACTGGGTGAACGACGACATGTTACAAAACAACACCAAGCGGACCGACGTCTTTGATCGTGATAAACGACCATAACCTTCATGGTTTGGGGATTACGTTGGCATTACATCGGCGCCACGTCAGCGCGCCGGACGGCTGGCGCGTATTCCTTTCAGTGGGGCTATCGCCGAGTTCGCTCTTCCTGCGATAGTTCCGGTGTACCGACGCGCCCCTGCTGCGCCTTCCCGCCCTCGTTTTCAGGTGTCGTCCTGCATGGCTGAGTTGCTCCAGTCCCGCACGTTGGAGGTCCCTCGCTCCGAGTGGACCGCGATTGTTGCCACCTATGCCGGCGCGGATGTCCGTCGCGCGGTGTGGCAGGTCCTCAACACGCTCGTGCCGTTGGCCGCCGTGTTCTGGGCGATGTTCTCCTTTCTCGATGTCGCCCCATGGGTGACGGCGCTGCTCGTGCTTCCGGGCGCGGGATTGCTGGTGCGCACGTTCATCATCATGCACGACTGCTCACACTCCTCGTATCTGCCGTGGCCCAAGGTGAACGATGCCCTGGGCTTCGTCACGGGGGTGCTGACGCTGACGCCGTTCGCGCAGTGGCGTCGCGATCATGCGCTGCATCATGCCTCGTCGGGCGATCTCGATCGTCGCGGTCACGGTGATGTGCCCACGATCACAGTGAAGGAGTATCTGGCCCGCGATGCACGCGGCCGCCTGATCTATCGCCTCGTGCGTCATCCGCTGTCGCTGATGCTGGTCGGCCCGTTGCATCTCATGCTAAACCAGCGCTTCCGTGGTCGCAGCAAGGCGACGAAAACGAAGCAGCTGTACAGCGTGTGGTACACGAATCTCGCGATCGCCGCCGCGATCGTGGTGTCGATCCTGCTGTGGGGGCCGCGCGCGATTTTTCTCGTGTATCTGCCGTGCATGTATGTGGCTGCGGCCGCGGGCATCTGGCTGTTCTACGTGCAGCATCAGTTCGAGGATGCGTACTGGGAGTCGCACGAAGAGTGGGACTACGCGACGGCCGCGATCACGGGCAGTTCGCACCTGCGCCTCAATCCGATCCTGCAGTGGTTCACGGGCAGCATTGGCCTGCACCACGTGCACCACATCGGCCCGAAGATTCCGAACTTCCGGTTGCAGGAGGCGCACGACAACAATCCCATCTTCGACGCCGCGCCCACGATGACGATTCGCGAGGGCATCAAGGCGCTTCGTTTGGCGTTGTACGATGAGGACTCGAAGCGGCTGGTGCGCTTCAGCGACGTGCAAGCGGCGTAACTCGTCGGTGTCGCCCGCGGTGGCGGCGCCGCGTCGGCCTTACGTCTGGATGTGCGGGGCGCGCAGGATCGCGGTGGCAGCCCGCCACCCGGAGGCCACGGCGCCGTCGAGATACCCGCCACCGACCGCGCTGGTTTCCGCTCCGGCCCAGACGAGTCGTCCATGCCACGGGGCGTCAGCGGGTCCCCCGTCGAACAGGGTGTCGTCGTAATCCGGATGCGCCGTGGGTGGCACGTCGTCATTCGGCCCACACGTCAACACGTCACGCGTCCAGTCGTGCTCCGCGTAGCCGGTGGCGCTCAGCGCGTCGGCGCCGAACAGTCGCGCCAACTGCGCCAGCACCGTCGCGCGGCGCATCTCGACACTGGCCTCGCGGAACGCCCGCGAGGCCGGCGAGCTTGGCGGGGCCACGAAGCCCATTAAGGCGTACCCGGCCGGCGCGTGGAGCCGCGACGGCGTGCAGGCATCGTGAATCTCCTGCAGCGGGCCACCCCAGCTTACGGCGTACCCCGAGCGTCCACCGTCTCGCCAGAAGGGTCGGTCGTAGGTCGCCACGCACTTCATCGCGTGCCCCATCCACGTGACCGTGCCCCGGAGCCCGTCAACGACCGTGTCCGCGAGCGGCGGCGTGAACGCCATGTCGCGCGCGACGACGCGCGGTGGGGCGGCCACGATTACGCGCGCGGCCGTGCAGTGCACACCGTCGCCGTTGAGCACGACGTGGTCGTGGCGTGCGGTGATGGCGCGTACCGCGGCGTCGAGATGGATCGCGACCGGTGTGGGCGCGGCGTGCGATGCGGCATGCAAGGCCCGCGTGAGGGCAGACATGCCGCCGATCAGCCGGAATGAGGCGTGGGCACTCCCCGAGGGATCGAAGGACTCCGGCGGGCTTCCTGCGCCCGCCTCGTACCGCGCCAACCCGTCGCGGTGCTGCTCGAACACAGGCAGCGCCAATTGCGCGACGAGGGCGCGAATGTGCTGTTGATGCGGCCAGAACCAGGCGGGGCCCAGATCGACCCACGGGACCTCCGCCACCGGCATCACGGCCGTGGTGAGCATGCGGCCGCCAAGGCGGGAACGGGCCTCGAACAGGGTGACCCGTTGTCCGGCCGCGGCAAGGCGGTAGGCGGCCGTGAGGCCCGCCAGACCGCCGCCCACGATGGCCACGTCGGTATCGAACGATTGGGGGGGGACGGTGCGTACGTCGGTCATTGGGCGGGCAAGGTACCCTGAATCGACGCGCTTAGCACGACCTGTGCAGTAGACTTGTGGCTCTGCCCCGATCTCCCAAACAACCAGGACACGCCTATGCGCTCCGCCTCGTTCCTCGTGGTCACACGCGCCACCGCCGTGCTCGGTACCGCGCTCCTGATCGCCGCGTGCAGCACGGCCGACGATGCCGCCGCGAAGGATTCGGCCGTGGCGGCGGATTCCGCGGCGTCGCTCACGCTCGACTCAACATCCACCACCTCCACCGCCGGCGTGACGGCGAAGGTACTGGATGCGACCGGCCGTGAACTCGGCGTGTTGACCTTGGCCGACGTCGGCGCCGCCATTGCGGTGGACGGCACGTTGCGTGGTCTGACACCAGGCGTGCACGGAATGCACCTCCACGCCGTCGGTCGTTGCGACGGTCCCGATTTCGCCAGCGCCGGCGCGCACTGGAGCCCCACGCCCAAGCAGCATGGCAGCGCCAATCCCGCCGGTCCGCATCATGGGGACCTCATGAATCTCACGGTTGGCGCGGACAGCAGCGTGCTCGTGAAGCAGTTGACGCCGGCCGGATCGCTGCGTGGCGACAACCCGCTGCTCGACGCCGACGGGGCCGCGATCGTGATTCACGCGACGACCGACGACTATAAGACGGATCCGTCCGGCAACTCGGGCGCTCGTATCGCCTGCGGTGTGGTCTCCGGCTCCTGAAACGCGCGTGAATACGCATTCCCGTACGCATTCGCGTACGCATTCGCGTACGCTGGTAGACCTGAGCCACCACATCGAACATGGCGTGGTGTACTACAAGGGGCTGCCAGCGCCGGTGATCTGCGACTACCTCAGTCGTGAGGACTCACGTGCCCGATACGAGCCGGGCACCGAATTCCATATCGGTCGCGTGGAGCTGATCACCAACACGGGCACGTATATCGATTGTCCGTTTCATCGCTATGCCGATGGACGCGACACGGCCTCAATGCCTCTCGAGCGGTTTGTGGATCAACCCGCCCTCGTAGTGCGGGCGATCGCGCGCGATGGGCGCGCGATCGACGTGGCCCAGCTTGCCGCGCAGCTCTCGGCGCCCGACGTGCGCGGCAAGGCCGTGCTGGTGCACACCGGTTGGGACGCCCTCTGGGGCACCGACGCCTACTTTGAGGGGCACCCGTATCTCACCGAGCAAGCAGCCCTCTGGCTGCGTGACGCCGGCGCGGTGTTGGTGGGGATCGATTCGTTCAACATCGACAACACCGACGGCGGCACGCGTCCGGTGCATACCGTGTTGCTGCGGGAGGAGATCCTGATCGCCGAGCATCTGTGCAACCTGCAGTCGTTGCCCGACGCCGGTTTCACCTTCACCGCCGTGCCGCCCAAGCTGGTGGGTGTCGGCACTTTCCCCGTACGCGCCTTCGCAACGGTGCCCTAGGGCGCGCATCCCCGCCGGGCACGCACAGCCGGGGGGCGCCGCTGCCTCCCGGATCAAGCGAGGCGCCCGACCGCGGTCTACTTTTCCCCGATGCCTTCCGCCAACTCCACCATCGCGCCCCCGCCCAGCGCCGGGCCGACGCGCTCCTTTGCACTCGATCACACGCTCGCCTTCGCGCTCTGTCTTGGCGCCGCGATGCTGTTGCTGTGGCCGCTCCTCACCGGACAGATGCTGTTCGGGGGCAGTCGCTCCGACATGTTCATCGCCGGCTATTCGTTCCGGTTGTTCGGCGCCGAGTCGTTCCTGAAGGACGGCGCGATTCCGCAGTGGAATCCGTATCTGTTCGGCGGGCTGCCGTACATCGCGGCCATGCATGGCGACATCTTCTATCCTACCGCGTGGTTACGATGGATCATGCCGGTGGATGTGGCGATTACGCTCGGCATGGCGATCCACTTCGTGCTGACCGGCTGGTTCACGTATCGGTTCTGCCGGTCGCTCGGGCTCTCGTGGAATGCGAGCGTGGTTGCGGGTGTGGCGTATGAACTCACGGGCATTGTTGCATCGCAGATGAGTCCGGGGCACGACGGTAAGCTGTTCGTGTCGGCGCTCACGCCGCTGGCCTTCTGGGCGCTGCTGCACGCGATTCGTCATGGCAAAACGTGGTGCTACGGGGCGTTCGCCTTCGTGGTTGCACTCATCGTGCTCGGCCACTACCACATGGCGTACTTCCTGTTGCTCGCCCTCGGACTGTGGGCGATCTACCTCGCGTTTTTCGACGCGGAGCGTCCGGCCGACCTGAATCCGTGGAAGGCGCTGGGCTTTTCGGCCGTAGCGGTGGCCGTGGGTGGCGGGATCACGGCGCTCCAGGTGATGCCGTTTCTCGAGTACATCCCGTTCTCGCCGCGGGCCGAAGGTGGCCCCGATACCGGGTGGGAGTTTGCGACGAGCTACGCCTTGCCGCCCTCGGAGCTGTTCACGCTGCTGCTGCCGCAGTTCAACGGCGTGCTCGATCAGTACTGGGGGCGCAACCCCATCAAGTTCCACACCGAGTACATGGGCTTCCTACCGCTGGCGCTGGCGGCGCTGGCGTTGGGTGACAGGGCGCGTCGTCGGTTCGTGATCGCGTTCAGCATCGGCGCCCTGTTCTTCCTCATGCTGTCGTTCGGCGGTTTCACGCCGTTCTACCGGCCGTTCTACGAGCTGTTGCCGCTGGTGAAGAAGATCCGCGCCATGGGCATGGTGTTCTACCTGCCGGCGTTCATGCTGTGTGTGCTGGCGGGCGTGGGCTTTGATCGACTGCTCGCGCGCGCGGTGCCCATGCGCACCGTGTTGCTCGTCATCGGCGGTGCGACGGCGTTCGCGTTGCTGGGTACGGTGGGTGGCTTGCAGGGACTCGCCGAATCGCTGGCGATTCCGGAGCGCCTCGAAGGCGTGGCAGCCAACGCGCCGTATCTGCAGAGCGGGGCACTGCGGCTGCTGGTGTTCGTGGCGCTTGGTAGCGTGGTGCTCTGGGCCGCGGCCGCGGGACGCATCGCGCCGCGCGTGGCGACGGCGGCGCTGCTGGCGTTCCTCGGACTCGACTTGTGGAGCGTGGACAAGCAGTTCTACACCTTCTCGCCGCGCGCCAGCACACTGTTTGCCGACGATGCCGTCACGACGTATCTCAAGAAGGTGCCGGCGCCGTATCGCGTGATCGACGGTGGCAACAGCTACGGACAGTCGATCCTGATGGCGTATCGCATTCCCAGCGCGATGGGCTACCACGGCTTCCAGCTGCGTCGCTACAACGAGTTGGCGGGGGCGAAGGAAGGATTCCGCAACCTGCTCACGCCGAACATGTTCGACCTGCTGTCGATCCGGTATCTGATCCTGCCCGATACGCAGCCGGTGCCGGGCTTCCACTTGGTGGTGCCGCCGTCGCCGACGGCCTTCAGCACCACGGCCACGCTGTACGAGAGCGACGCCACGCCGGCCTATGCGCGCGTGCTGCCGGTATCGGCCAAGCTCAGCGAAGAGCAGGGGCTGGCTACCGTGATCGATCCGCGCTTCCCGGTGAACACCGTGGCGTTGTTGCCGGATACGTCTACGGCCACGTCGCCCAATGCCACGCCGCCGTTCCCCACGCCGCAGGTGAAGGCCACCGTGACGGAGTGGAGCGCCGGAAAAATGCGTATCGCGCTCACCGGCGCCGACGCGGCCACCAGCCAGCTCGTGGTGTCGGAGAACTGGTATCCCGATTGGCACGCCGAGGTGGATGGCAAGCCGGGGATCGTGCGTCGCGCCGATCACACGCTGATCAGCGTGGATGTGCCGCCGGGAGCGAAGGAGGTGCGCTTGTGGTTCGAGTCGCCGACCTACGCGCGCGGCAAGATGGTCAGCGTGGTCTCGTTGCTGGTAGCGGCGGCGATGATGTTCGTGCCGATGTTCGTGCCGATGTTCGTGCCGATGTTCATGCCTGCGGGCAGGAAGAACGCCGCGTAAGGCGCGTAGTGCGTTACGGCCGGCTGCCCATCGGTTCACCCATGCGCACGGGCCGTTCGGCGGCCCACGGCGCGGTGAACGCGACCGTCTTGGGCGGGAAGAGCATCACCACCGTGGAGCCGAGCAGAAAACGTCCCATCTCGTCGCCCTGGGCGAGATGGATGTGCTGGTCGGTGTAGTCCCACTCGCGCACCGTGCCCGGGCGCGGCGGGTTGACGATGCCGTGCCACACGGTGGCCATGCTGCCCACGATCGTGGCGCCCACCAGCACCATCACGAACGGGCCGTCGGCGCCCTCGAACAGGCACACCACGCGTTCGTTGCGCGCAAAGAGCCCCGGCACGCCGCGCGCGGTGGTGGGATTCACCGAGAACAGATCGCCCGGCACGTGGATCATGCGCACCAGCCGTCCATCGCAGGGCATGTGAATGCGATGGTAGTCTTTGGGGCTGAGGTAGATCGTGGCGAAGGTGCCGTTGGTATAGGGCGCGGCGAGCGATGCATCGCCACCGACCAACGCGGTGGTGGAGTAGCTGTGCCCCTTCGCCTGAAAGACTTGATCGCCGCTGATGGGCCCGAGCTGACTGATGGCGCCGTCCACCGGACACACGTAGTCGGCCGCCGCGATGGGCCGCGCGCCGGGCTTCAGCGCGCGCGTGAAGAAGTCGTTGAACGAGGCGTAGCGCGTGATGTCCGGCTCGGCCGCTTCGCTCATGTTCACGCCGTACTTGCCCACGAACCAGCGGATCACCGAGGTCGTCTGTTCGCCGCGCCTGGCCCGCGCGAAGGCGCCGGCCAGCGACGTGAGGGCCTGCTTGGGCAGCAGGTACTGGGCGATGACGAAAAGAGGCGAGGACACGGGACAGAATGTAACGTGAAGGCATGAAATATTGGCGACCTTCCGTTCTCGCGGTGGCATGGCTGACCGCAGCCGCCTTCGTGTGTCCTGCCGCGCTCCCCGCTCAGGCCGTCGCCGGCCGCGTGTCCGATGACCGTACGATGCAGCCGGCTGTCGACTACGTGGTGCGCCTCGTGCAGCTGTCCGACACCGGACTGGTGGCGCTCGACGAGACGACCACCGACGCGAAGGGGCAGTTCACGGTGATGGCGCCGAGTGCGGGGAGCTACCTGCTGACCTTCGGCCGCGCACGTCCGCGCGTGCATCGGGTGCCGATCGAGATCGAGGCCGGCGTGCCCCCGACGCCGAAGGATTTTCCGCTGCCGATTCAGCGGGAGTCGGACACGCGGCCGTATGTGGACGTCGATGTGGACTCGGCGTCGATCGTGCCGACGGGAGGACGCGGCCCGACGTTCCCCAACGAGCAGCGACTGGCTGGTGCGCGCGGTTCCGTCTTCGCGATGTTCGTGGTCGATACGACCGGCCGCCTCGAGAAAAACAGTGTGCGCCTGTTCGCGGGCACACATGCGGATTTCGTGCGGTCCGTCGAACAATGGCTGGCGGTCGGAACCTTCCGCGTTTCTCATGTGGGCACTGTCCCCGTGCGCCGACAGGTGTGTCTGGCCGTGGCGTTTCAGGCCGACACCGACCCCCGTGACGCGCGTGGGTTTTCCAAACCAAGCGTTCCCCCTGCGGGCCTCGCGAACGCCTCACGGGCGCTGTGTTCGCGTGCCGTCGAGGGAGCCGGGATGATCACGGTTTCTGCTCCGCGCTGAGCGCTTCCCGTTACAATAGCCGCATGCGCCGATCTCTCGTCTTCGCCCTACGCCTCCTGTGCCTCGTGCTCTCAGTCCCCGCAGCCGCCACGGCGCAGGGACGCATTCTGGTCGACACGATCCGCTCGAAAGCCATCGCCGGGAACGCCATCGGCGACACGCCGGATCGCGAAGTGTTCGTGTACACGCCGCCCAGCTACGACCGCACGCCCACTCGTCGCTTCCCCGTGCTGTACCTGCTGCACGGCTTCACGTCGCATCCCCGCGAGTGGCTCGACGGCTCGTATCAGGGGCTCGACCTGCAGAAGACAATGGACAGTCTCTGGCGCGTCGATGCCGGCGAATTTCTGGTGGTGATGCCCAACGCCGACAACGCGATGGGTGGCGGGTTCTACGTGAACTCGGCGGCGTTCGGCAAGTGGGATGACTTCGTGTCGCAGGAGTTGGTGCAGTACATCGATGCGCGGTATCGCACGCGCACCGATCGTGCGTCGCGAGGGCTGGCTGGTCAATCGATGGGTGGATTCGGCGCGCTGTATCTCGCACAGAAGCACGCCAATGTATTCGGCACGGTGTACGCGATGAGCCCGTGCTGTACGGGCATGGTGGGTGAGCTCGCGCCCACCATGCCCGTGTGGCGGTACGTGCGTGACACGACGCTCGCGCCACCGCTGGCGCTGCGCGGCAGCGTACGCCTCGCCACCGCCATGACCGCCGCCTTCGGCGCGCCGCACGATCAACAGGGTGCGTGGTCCAAGTATCTGCCGGTCGATCTGCTCACGAAGGACGCCACGGGAATGCGTCGCAGCTGCGCGGTGGTCATCGAGTACGGACTCGACGACGCCATCGCCAGCGTGCCATTGGGATCGCGCGCCTACGCCGACGCACTGGCCCGCGCGAAGATTCCCTATCGGCTCGATGCGTTCGCCGGTGGACATACCGATCGCACGCGACAACGGTTCGAGCAGCGCGTCCTGCCGTTCTTCGCCCAGCAATTCTCCGGCGCGGCGCCGAATGGGAACTGCACGCCGTAGGCTGCACGCCGTAGACTCTACGCGTCCTCTTCACTACGCCCCTTCAACGCACAGAGCGATCATGAAAGCCATCGTGATTGGGTCCGGCATTGCCGGACTCAGTGCTGCGATCGCACTGCGAAAGGCCGGCCTTCAGGTGGTCCTGTACGAGCGAGCGCCGGTGCTCACCGAAGTCGGTGCCGGGATCAGTCTGTGGGCCAACGCGCTGCGGGCCCTCGATACCATCGGCGCGGGGGCGGCCGTTCGGGAACGGCTGCAACCACTGCGCGTGAGCGAGTTTCGAGGCGATGAAGGTCGCACGATCGCGGCGTCGTTTCCTGCATCGACGCTGGAGGCCGCGCTGGGGTACCAACCGGTCCTCGGGATGATCCACCGGGCGGAATTGGTAGACGCACTGGCCAGTTGCCTGCCGGCTGGCACGGCACGCTATGGCTTCGACGTGACGGCGGTTCGCGATTCGGGCGCGCACGTGGAAGTCGCCTTCGCCAACGGCCATCGCGATGTGGCGGACCTGGTGATCGGAGCTGACGGCATCCACTCGAAGATTCGAGCGCTCCTTGGCGACGCTTCGCCGCCGCGCTACGCGGGCTATACATGCGTTCGCGGTATCACCGCGATGCCCTCCGGTATGCAGCCGGGGTATTTGGCCGAATGGTGGGGCCGAGGAAGCCGCGTCGGCATCACGACCTTGCGCGATCGACGGGTCTATTGGTGGGCAACGATCAACGCATCCCCCAATCAACGTATTGATGGCCTGCGCGCGTGGCTGTCCGAGCACTTCGGTGGCTGGGCCGATCCCGTCCCCGAGCTGATGGCCACCACTCCAGACGGCGCATTCCTTCAAAACGATATCGTCGATCGTCCGCCTACACGAAATTGGTATCGAGGCCGGTGCCTACTCATTGGCGACGCCGCGCATCCGACGACCCCCAATCTCGGGCAGGGCGGATGCCTCGCGATCGAAGACGCGGCCTGCTTGCAGCATCTGTTCGCACAATCACGCCCGTTGGATGACATCTTCTCGGCGTTCGTGGCGCGTCGCTACGCCAGGACCACCGCTATCACTCGTGATTCAGATCGGCTTGGGCGCATCGGGCAGTGGAGCAGTCGGACGGCATGCTGGTGGCGCGATGCGGTCACCAAGCGAATCCTTCCGGTCATCGGCGTCCGGGAACTCCTCAAGCACGCCCGACATGTGGAGTGAATGCACGGGGAATCGTTGGGCGGTGGCTCAGGAACTGCTTGTCGTCCCGACGGTGAACGGCCCGCCCTCGTGCTCACCGAACCACGCCAGCGCCTCGCGCCACAGAGGCTCGGCCTGCGGCCGGAAGTAGCCCATGTGGCCGATTGCTCCGAGCCCGCGTTGCACCGGGTCGATGTCCACTGCCCGCCATGGGGTGCCACGGTAGCCGGCCATGAATGCGTCCCGCGAGGCCGGTGGCGCCCAACGGTCGTCGATCGCGGTGGCCGCGGTGATCGGCGTGGTCACCTTCGCGAACTGCGCCGCCACATGGGCCATAGCGGGATCGTCGAAGAAGTAGCGCGGGAACCGACACCAGCGCTTCCAGTCACGGTATACGCCCAGCGGCAGGTCCTCGCCCATCCCGAGCCGGCTCCACGCCAGGTAGCCATGGGCGCGCACCACCAGCGGTCCCAACACGTGCCAGAGCAGCAGCACGCGCGCGCGCTCTGCGCGCGGCATCCAGCCGTGCCATCCCGCCCCTGCCGCGAACGCATAGAACCGCGCCACGCGCGCGTGGTTGGGCAACAGCCCGAACGCATGCCCGCCAAACGAATGCCCCACCATGAACAGCGGGACGGCCGAGTCGCTCATCAGGTCGACCGCCGCCGCCAGATCATGGTGCGCCCAGTCGAGGTAGTTCATGCGAAAGCCCTTCAGCGTGCCGGGGCGCGACAGGCCGACGCCACGATAGTCGACCGTAAGCGTCGTGTAGCCCTGCGCCGCGGCGTATTGGGCAAAGCTGCGATAGAAACGCTGGGGCACGCCGGTCGCGCCGGCCACAATGAGGTGGCCGCGCAGCGCACCCACCGCGACATAGCGCTGCGCCGTGAGTGGGTATCCGTCGCGCGCCGCGAGCGTCAGCCGCTCGGCGGTGGTCGTGCCCGGAGTCGGGGTGCCGTCCATGGGCCGTAGTATGCCCGCCGATCGTGCTTGTTGCACCCCCCGCACGGCCCACCCCGTACTCCCACTCGTGATGCGCACCCGAGCGCCGTACTTTGGTCCCATCTGCTCTCTTTCGCGTCCGACGCCAGCACCCCGCCGCATGCGCCATCGCCATCGCTCCATCGCCGCCATCCGTGTTACGCTCGCCAGCACACTGCTGGTCAGCAGCGTCGCCGCCCAGGCACCCACCACGCCGCTGCTCCAGCGCGTCGCCTTCACCACCACCGAAGGCACCTGGGTCTCGCTCGATGTCACCCGCGATGGCCGCGCACTCGTGTTCGAGCTGCTGGGCGACATCTATCGGGTGCCGGTAGACGGCGGACAGGCCGCGCCGCTCATCACCGGCCGCGCTTTTCAGTCGCAACCACGGCTCTCTCCCGACGGCGCGCAGCTCGTGTTCATCAGCGATGAAACGGGCTCCGATAATGTGTGGATCGCCGCCGCCGACGGCCGCAACGCGCGCGCGGTGACGCGGCTCCCCCGTTCCGGTATGCTGTCGCCGGCGTGGGCCACCGATGGGCGGTCGATTGTCGTAACGGTCACCGATCCCCATGGCACCCGCACGGCTGAGCTGTGGCGCTACGACGTGGCCAGCGGCCAAGGCACGCGACTCGTGCCCAACGGCAATGGCCCGGCGCAACCACTGGTCTCCGCGCCGGCTCCGGGCCCGTATAGCGTGTGGCCGTCCCCCGATGGGGCGAGCCTGTGGTTTACCGCGGTCACGCCGCGCCCCTACGGCAGCCGGAACGGCGCCACGAGCGCGCTCATGCGCGTGCCCGCGAGCGGCGGGGCCGCCGAACCGGTGGTGGTGGAAGGGCTGCCGGCCATGAAGCCCATGCTCTCCCCCGACGGCAACACCCTCGTATACGGCACCGTGCGCGAAGGGAAAACCGGCCTCCGTGCGCGCACGCTCGCCACCGGCGCCGAGCGATGGCTGGCGTACCCGGTGGACCGCCACCAGCTCGAGGCACGCGCCTCCCGCGACGTGCTCCCCAACGCCGCCTTCTCCCCTGATGGACGCTGGCTGTACGCGGCCTTCGGCGGAAAGCTCCACCGGCTGGGCGTGCAGGATGGCAGCGATACCGTGATCCCCTTCTCCGCCGATGTCGCGCTGGACGTGACGCCTACGCTGCGCTTCCCCCAGCGGCTGGCCACGGGACCCGTGCGCACACGCCGTGTGCAGCAGCAGACCACCGCCCCCAACGGACAGGTCGCCTTTTCATCACTCGGGCGCATCTGGATTGCCGACGCCACCGGCGCACCACGTCGTCTCACCACGACGTCGCGGGCGCGGGAATTCATGCCCGCCTGGTCTCCCGATAGCCGCTGGGTGGCCTTCGTGACCTGGGATGAAACGGGCGGCGCCCTCTGGAAAGCCCGCGCCGACGGCCGCGAGGCGCCGGTACGTCTCACCACCGCGCCCGCGTGGTGGGCCGATCCCACCTGGACGCCGGATGGTCGCACGATCATCGCCAGCACCGCGCCACTCCGTGCCACGCTCATGGCGCCGCCCGGTGCGCTCCCTCCGGACGCCAAACGCGCCGAAGTGCCCGCGACCGGCGGCTCGGTGCGCATCACCGGACCCGCGCCTCGGCAAGCGGCCCCAGCGCCGACGATGGGGGCGCCGCTCCCCGTGCCGGCCACGGCCGCCGCCGCGCCGCGCCCGTTCGAGGTGTCGCTGCCACGCGCGACCGCGAACGGCACCGTCGTGCTGCGCGGTGCGACGGTCATCACGATGCGCGGCACTGAAGTGCTCCGCGACGCTGACGTGATCGTCACCGATGGGCGCATCGCGCGCGTGGGCGCGCGGAGTGCGACGCCCACGCCCGCCGGCGCTACCGTGATCGATGTGACCGGCAAGTTTATTGTACCCGGGTTCATCGACATCCACGCGCATTGGGGCGGTGCCGGCGCGCTGCTGCAGCCTGAATCCACCAACGGCTTCGCCAACCTCGCGATGGGGATCACCACCATCCGCGATCCGCAGGTCACGCCGGACATCTTCGATCTCGCCAACCTCGTGGAGGTGGACGGTGTCCCGAGTCCACGCGTCTTCTCCACCGGCCCCGGCATCGGCGCAGGCACCAACTTCCAGTCGCTCGACGACGCGCGTCGCCTGTTGCGCATGTACCGCGACGACTACGGTACGGCGTATCTCAAGTCGTATCAAACGGGGACGCGTCAGCAGCGACAGTGGCTGGTGGAAGCCGCGCGCGAGCTGGGGCTCATGCCGACCACGGAAGGTTCCGCCGACGGCAAAGAAGACCTGACGCACATCATCGACGGCTTCAGCGGGCTCGAACACGCGATCCCCGAATCGCCGATTCACGATGACATCGTGCAGCTGATGTCGCGCACCGGTATCACCAACACGCCCACCCTCGTGGTGGCGTTCGGCGGGGCGCTGCCCATTTATCGGTTGCTCGCCGAGGAACGGCCGCACGAGGATCCGCGCATCAACCGCTGGTTCCCCGATGGCGCGCTGTTTCAGAAAACCTCCACGCGCTTGCTCTGGTTTCCGCCGGAAGACTACAACGAGCGTGAAGCGGCAGCCGGCGCGGTGGATGTCTTGCGCGCCGGTGGCCACATCGGACTTGGCGGGCACGGTGAAGTGCAGGGGCTCTCCAATCACTGGGAGATGGGACTGCTCGCCGACGGCGGCATGTCAGCGCACGAAGTGTTGCGCGTGGCCACCATCGAAGGCGCGCGGGCGATCGGACTCGAAGCCGATCTCGGGTCGATTGAATCGGGGAAGGCCGCCGATCTGGTGGTGCTCGACGCCAACCCGCTGCAGTCCATTCGCAACAGCCGCGCCATCGCGTACGTGATGAAGGGCGGCACCCTGTATCGCAGCAGCACACTGGAGCGCGTCTGGCCCAATCCGGCACCACTCACGCTGCCATGGTCGCTGCGCCGTGAGCCACTGCCGTCGGCGGCCGCGGTGGATACGCTCGTGCGACGTACCATGGAAACCGCCCGCATTCCCGGACTCGCGATCGCCGTAGTGCGGCGTGGCGAGGTGGTAGTGTCGCGTGGCTTCGGCGCGGCCGAACTGGAGAACCGGACGCCTGTCACCGATGCCACGATGTTTCAATCGGGTTCGCTGGGCAAACAGTTCACTGCGGCCGGTGTGCTGTCGCTGGTGGAGGATGAGAAGATCGCGCTCGACAGCTCGGTGCGACACTATCTCCCGGAAGTGCCGGCCACTTGGCAGCCCATCACCATTCGTCATCTGCTCAGTCATCGCGGCGGTGTTCCCGACTACACCAGCGATCGGTTTGACTATCGGAAGGATTACACCGACGCCGAGTTGATTGCGATGGCGTCGGCACTGCCGCTCGAATTTTCCGCCGGCACGCGCTGGAATTATTCCAACACCGGCTACGTGTTGCTGGGCATCATCGTGACGCGCGTGACCGGGCGTCCGTACGACGAGTTCCTGCGCGAGCGGATCTTCACGCCGGCGGGGATGCCCACGATTCGCGTGATTACCGAAGCCGATGTCGTGCCGAACCGCGCGCACGGCTATTTGCCCACCGCCTCGGGGTGGGAACATGCGGCATGGGTCGCGCCACGACTGAATACCACGGCCGATGGTTCGATGCTCGTCTCTATTCGCGACCTCATCGCGTGGAACGAGGTGGTGCGCACGCGACGACTGCTGCGTCCGGAAAGCTGGACGCTGATGCTCTCGGCTAGCCGCTTACCCAGTGGCCGCGACTATCCGTACGCCCTCGGCTGGTTCCTGGGCGAGGCCGGCGGACATCCCATGCAGGAGCACGGTGGCACGTGGCAGGGATTCGTGTCGCAGTTCACGCGCTTCCCCGATCAGGACCTGGCCGTGATGGTGCTCTCGAATGCGCGCGCCATGGCACCGGCCGCGCTCGCCATGCAGGTGGCCGCGCTGTACGACTCGTCGCTGGTGCCCACGCCGCCACCAACTGCCGCCATTGCTGATCGCGAACCGCAGGCGACAGCCACCGTGCAGGCCATCCTCACGCGCGTTGCCGCCGGATCGCTGGTGCTCGAAGATTTCGAAGTCGTCCGACAAACGATTTTTCCGCGCATGCGCGCTGCACTCACCGCCACCGTGCAAGGGAAAGGCGCGCTCACCCGTCTCGAGCTGCTGGCGCGCCGCGAAATCGGTGACGATGTCGAGCGACAGTACTTCGCCTGGTTCGGCACACAACGCTTCCGCGTGCTCGTCACCTTGGGACCACTTGGGAAGTTGACGGCCCTACGCATAACGCCGGAGCAGCCGTGAAGCGCGCATCCGTTGTCGGTACATCGCACCACGGGCGTGGCGGGCGAACAGTCGCCGCGCTGCTGATCGCGCTGAGTGCCGCCTGTCGCCCGCCCGCGCCGGCGCCGGCGTACGATGTCCTGCTCACCGGTGGCACCGTCGTCGATGGCACCGGTGCCCCGCGCCGTGTGGCCGATGTGGCCATTCGCGGCGATCGCATCGTGGCCATCGAGGCATCACTCCCGCAGGGTGGCGCGGCGCGCGTGGTCAACGTGAGCGGACAGATCGTATCGCCGGGCTTCTGGGACAATCACGCCCATCTCGTCACGCTCGCCGATCATGGGCTGGCCGAGAATTTCGTGCGGCAGGGGATCACCACCGTGCTGGCGCCGCTGCATTCGCAGGATCAACCGTTCCCGATGGATCAGTATCGGGCACAGGTGAAGATCGCCCCGAATGTCGGGCTCTTCGCCGGCCACACGTGGATCCGAAAGCGCGTGATGGGTCTCGCTGACCGCGCGCCCACGGCGGCGGAATTGGCGTGGATGCGTGCGTTGGTGGACTCCACCATGACGCAGGGCGCGCTTGGCTTGTCCACTGGGCTGGAGTATGTGCCGGCCAATTACGCGAACGTCGACGAGGTGGCGTCGCTCGCCGAGGTGGCGGCGCGTTATGGCGGGATCTACGTCACCCATCTGCGGGATGAAGGACCGGCGGTCATGGACGCGTTGCGCGAAACGCTCGAGGTGGGGCGGCGTGCGAGGATCCCGGTGCAGATCAATCATCTCAAAGTGACCGGTGCGGCGCAGTGGGGGTGGAGTACGCGCATGCTGACGCTGCTCGATTCGGCGCGGGCCGCCGGAATGGAAGTCGCCGTCGATGTGTATCCGTACACGGCCTACAGCACCTATTCCGATCTGATGTTTCCGCCGTGGGCGCTGGCCGATGGCGCGCCGGCCTTCGCCAAGCGTGTGGCCGACCCGGCCACCCGCGCTCGACTGGTGCGGGAGATGCGCGTGCGCTTTCCGCAGCAGGCGGGCGCCGAGCCGTCGTCGATTCAGTTTCGTGAAGTGTCGTTCGATGCTTCCCTCGCGGGGAAGACGCTCGCCGATTATCTGGTGGCCACGGGACAGCCCATCACTCTCGACGCCGCGGTGGAGGCGTTGATCGCGTTGCAATTGCGTGGCGGCTTCATTGGCATCTTTCATGGCATGGACGACGCCGACGTGGCGCGTTTCCTCACGCATCCAGGCACCATGGTGGAAACCGATGGCGATCTCGTGACCTTCGGTCGAGGCTTTCCGCACCCACGGAGTTACGGCTCGTTTCCGCGCGTGCTCGGAACCCACGTGCGCGAGCGGCAACAGCTCACGCTCGAAGCGGCCGTGCAGCGCATGACCTCACTGCCGGCGCAGTGGCTCGGGATCCGCGATCGCGGCACGCTCGCGGTTGGGCAGCGGGCTGATATCACCGTGTTCAACGCGGAACAGATCACCGATCGCGCTACGTACACCGCGCCGCATCAGTGGCCGGAGGGGGTCCAATTGGTGGCGGTGAACGGTACGGTGGTGTTCGAAAACGGGCGCATGACCGGCGCGCTCCCGGGGACGTTCCTCGCCCGGGGGCGGGCCGCGCGGTAGGCGATCTGATTCAGCCCTTGCGAATCACCTGCAGGAACGCGTCCACTTCGGCGCGCATGCGATCGGCCATGTGGGAGAGATCGTCGGCGGCGCCGAGCATCTGTCCCGCTGCGTCGCTGGTGTCGCGCACCGCGGTGGACACGGTCGTGATGCTCTGGGCCACGTCGCGGGTGCCCAGTGCGGCTTCCTGAATGTTACGACTCACCATGTCGTTGGCTTGACGCTGTTCCACCACGGCGCCGCACACCGCTGACGACAGGTCGTTCACGCGCCGTACCGTGGTGCCGATGCCTTCGATCGACTGCACGACGTCGTCGATCGCTGTTTGAATCGTCAGGACCTGCGCTTCGATCTCGCCGGTCGCATCGCCGGCGCGTCCCGCCAGGTTTTTGACTTCGCCTGCCACCACGGCGAACCCGCGACCCAGTTCTCCGGCGCGTGCGGCTTCGATCGCCGCGTTGAGCGCAAGCAATCGCGTCTGGCTTGAGATGTCGTTGATGAGCTTCACCACACGGGTGATCTGCGCTGAGGCTTCGGCCAATGTGCGAACCTTGATGGTCGTCTCTTCAGACGCGAGCACGGCGGTGTGCGAGATCTTGCGCGTCTCGAGCGCCTGCCGTTCGATCTCCGTGACGGTGACGGTGATCTCTTCGGCGGCAGCGGCTACCGAGTCGATGCCGCGGCTCGCCTGTTCCGCGGCGGCGGCCACCGACGTGCTGTGCTGCGACGCGCTCTCGGCGGCGTTCGAAAGTCCCTGTGCCGTGGAGCGTGCTCCGGTGGCAGCCGTCGCGAGATCGCCCACGACACCCTTGATGGCGGCCTCGAACGTATCCGCCAGCTGCAGTCGTGCCATCTCGGCGTCCTTCAACTGCCCCGCGCTGCGTGCCATCTGATCGTTGGCGGTATTGATCACGGTCGCGGCGTTCCGGTAGGTCCCGAGCAGGCCGCGCGTCAGAACGCGCCGATAGAACTTGCCTTCGGAGGCGTGCTGCAGCGACGCGGTCGATTCGCGGACGAACGCGTCCGACAGGTCGAGCAGATGATTCACGGCCTGAGCGAGTTCGCCGAGTGGGCCCGTCGGCTCGATCCCCATCGCGCGGGGCTCGAGGTTGCCCGAGGCCGCCTGTTGGGCGACGCGTGTAATGGCCTTGATGCCAGACCGGTACTGCGCGAGTTCAGTCTGAAGTGCTTCGACGTCAGTGACGGCGTCCGGAGAGTATGCGGTTGTCATGATCAGAGGCTCCACACCCATTCGTCGTAGGTCTTGTGCTGTCCGCGCAGCGCTGCTTCAAGCGTGGCGTACGAGGCGCTCAGCCCGGTTGGTCGGTCCGCCTGGCGCCGCTCTTCGGCCAGCAGTGTGTCGTATAGCGGCAACACCTTGGCGATCTTGGCGCGATCGGGCACGCGGCGGCTCGAGTGAAACCCGATGATCGAGCCGTCGGGACCACGTGAGGGGGTCATGTGCGCCAGCACCCAGTAGTTGTCGCCAGTGCAGGCGAGGTTGTTCACGTAGGCAAACACCTCGTGGCCGGCGAGCAGTCGGTCCCACGCGTACTTGAACACCGCGCGCGGCATATCCGGGTGGCGAATCATGCTGTGCGGGGCGCCGATGCAGTCTGCTTCGGCATAGCCCGAGACGCGCAAAAACACGTGATTGGCATACGTGATCTTGCCGGCGACATCGGTCTTGCTGACAATGATCTCGTCCTCGCCAAACACGCGTTCGCGGCCAGTGGGGGTAATGGTGGAACGGGCCAGTCGCATCTGAGGCACCTCAAAAGGAAAGGAACAGGGGCGTACCCTTGAGGTAGCGGCCGCTGCGGCGCGTTCCTGTGTAAGGGAAAACCTTGCACGACGTCGTCCAACGGGCTGAACCACGGCGTATCTTGGGGAATCCTCACTTTCCCCTTTGTCGGAGACGCGCGCGTGACGCCTCGCCTGCCGTACCGCCTGACCCGCTCGTTCGCCCCCCTGGCGGCCCTCACGCTGATCGCGTTGAGCGCCCCTCTCGGCCTTCCGCTCTTCGCGCAGGATCGGCCGGCGCCGGACGCCGAGACGCTGCCGCTCAAGACGGCGCGCACCCACACCTTTACGACCACGAAAGGCAGCTGG
>CANHJV010000047.1 GCA_947461225.1 Gemmatimonadota bacterium
ACTAGCGTTCGACGGCGTCGTTCCAACGGCACGATCAACGCAAAACGGGGGCGGCCAGCAATGGCCGCCCCCGCTTTTGTATGCAGTCCAGGATACTTGGAGTGGAGCGTATCGGGATCGAACCGATGACCTCACGCTTGCAAAGCGCGCGCTCTCCCAGCTGAGCTAACGCCCCAGAGTACCACCAACACCGTAGCATAATCAGTTGTCGGCCAAGCGCCAATCGCTGCACGACGAAAAGCGAAAGCGGGCGAGCACCCGGAGGTACTCGCCCGCTTCGTTGGATCGGGTCGTACTCCCCTACTCGTGCGCGGGGAGGGGATCCATGGTGCGAGCGTCGACCGGGACCTGGACTTCGTCCTTGGCCGGCGTGGTCATCATGAACACACGCATGACCGGGAACGCGTCCATGAACGAGAAGTAGCAGAACGCCCACAGACCGAGGAAGCCAACGGTCGTACCGATTTCCTGGAGTCCGAACGGAAGGCTGGTGGCCTCACCGTAGATGGACGGATAGATCTCGATGTAGCGGTGCAGATATATGCCGACCAGGCTGCACACCGCGAAGAGCACGAACGTGGGCAAGTACACCTTGGCGGCCTTCGAGATGAGCCCGAAGAACGGGAGCACGAAGACCAGAATCGGAACCATGAGCGTCACCGACTTCCACACGCCAGACAAGCGCAGGCGATAGAAGTGGGTTTCTTCGGGCATGTTGCCGTACCAGATCACCAGATACTGGCTGAAGCTGATGTAGCCGAAGAACGCCGTGAACGCGAAGCAGAGCTTACCAAGATCCCAGAAGTGATTGATGGTCACGAGGTCGTCGGCCTGCAGGTGCTTCCGCCACCACATGGTGAGCAGCGACAGCGACATGATCATGTTGAGCCACGCGCCCATGAACACGATCCAGGCGTACATCGTCTGCTGGAAGTGGAGCGAGATGCTCATGGAGTAGTCCCATGCCATGAAGCACCAGCCGATCACAAACGCCATGCAGACGGCCACGGCGAGCTTCCCCTGCAGCGAATGCTGCGTGTGCAGCTCGCGACGCTCGTCACCGAAACCGGCGCGCATCTTGGCGCGGAGACCGGCGGCCCACTTGGCGCCGTACTCCGGCAGGACGGCGACGTCCATGCGGATGGAGTGGTACACGAACAGCAACTGCAGCACCATCATGGCGCCGAAGAAGAAAATGCCGCGCACCACGAACCAGCCGGGCTGGAGATAGCGCGCCTTCTCGGCAACCGAGATGGTTTCGCGACCGGCCCACGTGAAGATGTGCTCGCGTCCCGGGAAGAGAATGAGCAGCAGGATCACGAAGGCAACCGGCAGGAACGCCACGTAGCCTTCCGCGAAGCGTACGACCGGACGCGACCAACGCGCCGTCACGATACGCTGCACGGCGGCGAAAGCCGCACCAGCCGACGAGATGGTAGCGAAGAACAACCAGTTGAAATGCAACGCCTGCCACGCGCGATCCGCGTTACTGAACAGGCCGAAGACGAACACTGCGATGCCGACCACGGCCGCGCCGAGCGCGGCCATCTTGATTCCGCCCGGTACCGGCTTGGCGGCCAGACGCTTCGCAAACTCTGCGCGCGCCGGGTAGTGGTAATGCTGGCTCACTAGTGCTTCTCCTGGCTCGCGGCCGGCGTACCGGCCTTGGACGTCTCACCCGCAGCAGCTTTTTCCGAGTGCGGAGCGCCATGCAACTTGCGCATGGTGTCGTTGTCGTTGTTGCCCTTGAAGGTGGCCGAATTGGTGCCCGAGGATCCGGGCGTCGGCTGCTGCGTGGGATGCAGGTAACGCGACGGCACGTTCGGCGCGGTGAGTGTCGGTCCCGGCACCGTGGTGCCGTTCTGACCGGGGTAGCCCGCCAGCATCGTGTCGGCCTTGAGCGATGTCTTGCCCTGCAGCGCACGGACGTAATTGATCACATCCCAGCGATCCGCCTCTTCGATGCGGTTGTAGCTGGGCATGATTCCACGGCCATTTCGCATGATGCCGTAGATGTAGCCATCAGTACGACCCATCGCGGAAGGCGTCATCAAGCTCGGCGCGAAACCGTACGCCGGATTGACCTTCTTCAGACCACCGTTGGCGTCACCGGCCATACCGTGGCAGACGGCGCAGTTGATCTGATAGTTCAACTTGCCGTTCGCCAGCGACGCTTCCGAGACGGGATGCGGGTTGGGAATGGCCGAGAACGAATCAATGACGGGCGGCAGCGGCGCGTACGAAATCTGGTAACCGGCAACGGCGGTTCCCTGCACCGGCACGCTGAACTGCGGGTTGCCACGCGGCGGCACGAGCGAGTCGGCGTCGCTTTGCGACAGCGGCTCCCACGGCTCGATGCGGGGCTGATTCTTGAAATCGGTGAACCACGTGCACGCCCCGAACGCGAAGGGGAGCACGACGGCCGCCGCGAGGCGCGACGAGCGCGCGACGACAGAAGTCATGAAGAACGTGGGCTCAGGCTTCACGCCGCACCTCCACTGCACCATGGTGGCGCAGCAGTTCTTCCGCCTGGCCCGCCTTGGCGGCGTCGCAAGCGATGAAGATGCCGAAGTATCCACCCGAGAAGCGGGCGTCATACCCCGACGTGGTGCTGAGGCGCGGGATGCGCGAATTGATGAACATGCCGGCAACCGTAGAGAGCGCGCCGACGAGCACCATCACTTCGAATCCGATGATGGTATACGGGATCCACGAGGCGATCGCCTTGCCACCGACCACGAGGGGCCAGTAGGTCGACGACCAGATGGCCACCCAGTAGCCGAAGCTCACGCCGAGGAGGCCGCCGATCAGGGTGAACCGGCGAACGACGCTTTGCGGGGCGTCGATCGCGTGCTCGAGTTCGTGACGAATGGTCGGCGAGTACACCGTGACTTCGCCGATCCTTTTCTTCTTGAGATCTTCGATGGCCGCAACCGTCGTGTCGATCTCATGGAATGCTCCGACAACACCCTGCATCAGTGATGCCCTCCGCCATTGCCGTGCTTGACGCGCGGCGCGACGATTTCCTTGAGCTCGGCGATGGCCATCACGGGGAGCTGCTTCACGAACAGCAGGAACCACATGAAGAACCAACCGAACGAGCCGACGAGGAACGCCATGTCGACCCAGCTGGGCGCATAGCTGCCCCACTGCCAGGGCTCGAACTCATGGGAGAGCGACGGCACCACGATGACGAAGCGCTCGAACCACATGCCGAGGTTGATGAACAGCGAGAGCACGAACAACCACGTGGGATTGCGGCGAAGCTTCTGCGACCAGAGCGACATGGGGAGGGACATGTTGCAGAGCAACATGATCCACGCCGCCCACCACCACTGACCGAACACGCGATTCCAGAAGAACTCCTGCTCCGCGCGGACGCCGCTGTACCAGGCGATGAAGAACTCGATCAGGTACGCACACCCAACGACCATCGACGTGAAGAGCACGACCTTCGCCGTGGCGTCGAGGTGGTTGAGCGTGATGTAGTGCTCGAGCTTGAACCACTTCCGCATCGGGATCGCGATGGTCCACACCATGGCGAAGCCGGAGAAGATGGCGCCGGCCACGAAGTACGGCGGGAAGATCGAGGCGTGCCAGCCCGGGGTGAGCGCCATGGCAAAGTCGAAGGAAACGACTGAGTGCACGGAGAGCACGAGCGGGGTGCTGAAGGCGGCGAGGAAGAGATACGCCTTCGCGAAGTGACGCCATTCCCGGTCACTGTTCCGCCAGCCGAGCGAGAGGATCGCGAGGATCCGCTTGCGCATCGGATTGGTTTCCTTGTCGCGGAGGACCGCGATGTCGGGGATCAGGCCGATGTAGAGGAACGTGGTCGAGATCGTGAGATACGTCGAGATGGCGAAGACGTCCCACACGAGCGGCGACTTGAAGTTCGGGAACAGCAGACGCCAGTTCGGATACGGCAGCAACCAGAAGAACTTCCACGGGCGCCCGATGTGAATGATCGGGAACAGACCGGCCGTCATCACCGCGAACACCGTCATCGCCTCAGCGGCGCGGTAAATCGAGGTACGGAAGCCGGCGCGGAAGAGGAAGAGAATGGCGGAGATGAGCGTACCGGCGTGACCGATACCGACCCAGAAAACGAACGTGATGATGAAGTTACCCCACATCACCGGCGGCTCGTATCCAGCCTGACCGAGGCCCCAGTAGATCTGGTAGATCCACGCGGAGGCGCCGATCAGCATCGCCAGCACGGCGACGCTGAGGCCCATAAACCACTTCTTCGTGAAGCCGAGCGTCGCGATGATATCGCGATCGACCTGCTCGTAATCACGGACTGCGGGGAGCTGCACGTCGGCCGACGCGATGTTCGGCCCACGGATGCCCTCACGCACCGGATGCGCTACGGATGCCATGCGCGATGCCCTCAGGCCTGCGCCGGGGAGGCCGGCGCCGGATAGTTGATCTTCTTGAGATAGACCACGGCGGTGTACGTGTTGAGTTCTTCGAACACGTGGTAGGCACGTCGGTCATATGCGAGCTTCGCTACGGTCCAATTTTCGTCGGCCGCGTCACCGAAAATGATGGCGCGCGACGGGCATGCCTGTGAGCACGCTGTCGTGAATTCGTCTGGCTTGACTTCACGGCCCTCAGCCCGGGCGCGGTGTTCGGCTTCACGGATGCGCTGCACGCAGAACGTGCACTTCTCCATGACGCCCTTACCGCGGACGGTGACGTCGGGGTTGAGGCCCCAGTGCATCGGTTCCGGCCAGGCGTACTGCTTGCGGTCGGGCTCACCGTAGCCGAACCAGTTGAAGTAGCGGACCTTGTACGGGCAGTTGTTGCTGCAGTACCGAGTACCGACGCAACGGTTGTACACCTGCACGTTGAGGCCGTCGGGCGAGTGGTACGTGGCGTACACGGGGCACACCGGCTCGCACGGCGCATTGCCGCAGTGCTGGCACATCATCGGCACGAAACGCGTGTCGAAATCGGGCGAGAACTCGTTCTCCGTGTTCTCGTTGCCTTCGTAGTAGCGCTCGAGACGAATCCAGGCCATTTCACGGCCCTTGATGATGTTCGCCCCCGGGCGCTCATCCCACGTGGACGGACTGAGGGCGCGGCCCTGATACGGCGCGCCGACCGTCGGGATGTTGTTCTCGCTGTAGCATGCCGTCACGCACGCCGAGCACCCCGTGCAGCGTGCGAGATCGATGGTCATCGCCCAGCGGCGCTTCTCCATCTTCTGCACATGATCGGGGGCGTACATGCCGAGATCCTTCGCGTTCGGATTTGCCAGCTCACCCTGCGCGTCGGCTGCGATGGGTGACTTGAGACCGGCCTTGAAATCCTGCGACGGCAGACCCGGGATGGCGTGCTCCCCGTGCTCGCCTTGCTCGGCTTCCTGACCAAGCAACGCCGCGAGTGTCATGGCCTGCCCGATCCCACGGCCGTGCTGACGTGCGGAGCCTTCGGTGGTGACCAGCTGCGACGTGTCGGCCGAGACGGTGACCTTACCCTTGGTGCCGGAGAGCGTGAGGGCGCCGGAGGCGTCCCAACCACTCGCGAGCAGGTCGTAGGCGTTGATACCGACGTTCTGCGCGAAGCGACCGTAGGCCGTGTGCCCGAGGCCGAGCGAGATGGCGACGGTGTCGGGACGCACGCCCATGTAGCGGTAGGCCGGCGCGGTGATCTTGCCGGCAGCCGTTTCCACGGTGAGGTGCTGTCCTTCGACGAGGCCGAGCTTTTTGAACGTGGTGGGGTGGACTTCCACCCACGACTGCCACGCGATCTTGGTGACGGGATCGGGGAGTTCCTGCAACCACGGCTTGTTGGCGCCGCGTCCGTCACCCAGGGTGGGCGACGGATAGACGTGCACGAAGTAGTCACCCGCACCGGCATCGGCCGGCGTGGGGGTGGCGGTCATCGTGCGCGTGGCCGTGGCGACCAGCGGTGCGCCGCTGATGGTGGCCTTGGTGAGCGCGGTCGTGAACGCCGATCCACCGCCGGGAAACTTGCTGATGAACCAGCCGCGGTAATCGGCGGCGGTGTACTTCGCGGCCAGCGCCTGATCCTTCTTGGCGAGCGCGATGAGTACATCGGCCGTGGCCTTCGTGTCGAACACGGGCTCGAGCGTGGGCTGCTGCAGGCCGATCTGGCCCTGCATGCTCACGGCATCGCCCCAGCTTTCAAGCCAGTGATTGTCGGGGAGGATCAGATCACACAGCTGCGCCGTTTCATCGGGGACCGAAGAGAACGACACCTTGAACGGCACCTTGGCAAAGGCGGCGGCGAAGCCGGCCGACTTGGGCATGGTGTGGGCCGGGTTGGCCCCCCGCACGAAGGCGAGCGGCACGCTCCCGGCGCCCATCTTGGCCACCACGCCCGCCAGATCGGCGTAGGACGCGAGCCCGTTGAAGCCGGCATGGCCAGCCGCCGGCTTGATGGTGACACCGACGGCACCGGCCTTCTTATTGACACCGGCGGCCATGACGCCGCACTCGACGGCATTGGCGGTGGTCACACCGCAGATGACCATCACCCCGTTGCCGGCATTCGCGACGGCCGTCGCCAGTGCTTCGAGGGTTGCCACCGGAACGCCCGAGGCCTCAGCGGCAGCGGCCATCGTGCCCGCGCCCGTGAGGGCAGCACAGATCTCCATCTCGCTGCCGGGCTTGGCGGCGATCCACTGGTCGGCATTGAGACCGGTGAGGGAGCGCCGAGCGCCGACGTAGACGAGACGCGGCGCGCCTTCCAGCTTGGCCCGCGCGTCGGCCCAATCGAGCTGCTGCGGGACGCTGTGTCCCCAGCCGTCGAGGAAGTCGGCACCGAAGCTGATCACCAGCTTGGCGGCGTTGAAGTCGAGCGCCGGCCAGGCGGCCCCATACGCTTGCTGGTTCGCAGCGATGGTGGCCATCGGGGCGGCGGAGTCGACGCTCAGGTGCGCCGGCATGCCCTGCGCCGAGAGCCACTGATCGAGGAAGCCCGGGAAGGTGCCCGACTCGTGCTGGTTCACGAACACGACGTTGGACGCCTGCGAACGACTCTTGACCTCGCCGATCTTCTGGGCGAGCAGCTCGTACGCCTTCTCCCACGTCGTGGGCGTGAGGGCATTGCCCTCACGCACCATCGGCGTGCGATAGCGATCGGGATTGTACAATCCCTGCACCGCCGAGAGGCCGGCGGAGCAGATCGCGCCGCGGCTCATGGGGTGGTCGGGATTGCCATCCAGCTTGATCGGGCGGCCGTCGCGGACTTCGGCCATCACGCCGCAGGCGGTGGCGCACTCGCGGCAGGTGGTCGCGTAATACTGCGACACACCGGGCACGGTGTTGTCAGGTGACGCAACGTACGGAATGAGCTTCCCCACCTTTTCGGAGGAGCAGCCCACTACCGCGGTCGTCGCACCCGTGGCGCCTAGGATCTTGAGGAATTCTCGGCGCTTAACGCCGGTCCCCGCTTCAGTGCTCATGCAGTCACTCCGCTCCGGGCGGCTGCACAGGGCATGCGGCGCGCACACTGCGCGCCGTGGCCCCGTGGTCGAGGGTCAGATGACGATCAGTAGTGGCAGGTCGCGCAATCGTAGCGCGCTTTCTTCGGCGGCGCTGCTTCCAGCTCGGGCGTCACCGGCATTCCGGCCAGGCGAGCGCCTTCAGCGGGCTTGTAGCCCTGTACGTGACAGTTGATGCACCAGCCCATGTTGAGCGAGTTCACCTGCTGCACGGGCACGTAGTTGGTGTCAGGTCCCTGGGCACCCTGCTTCTGGATCTGTCCATGGCAGGTCTGACAGGTGACACCAGCGTTGACGTGACGCATGTGCGGGAACTGCACATAGTCAGGCACCTTGTGCACACGGTTCCAGGGGATCGACTGACCCTTCTGGTAGAACGCCGCGATCTTCTTGATTTCCGCCGACTGCGGCTTCACCAGGAGGTGACAGCCCATGCAGGTGGATACCGAAGCATTACCCGGATCGGGCGACTTGTTCGCAGCGCTGTGACAGTAGAGGCAGTTCATGCCTGCCTTTTGCACGTGCGGTGCGTGGACGAACTTGACGGGTTGTTCGACGCGCAGACCCTGCGACGACGATGCGCCGCTGTAGGCCGACAGCAGCGTGGCCGCTGCCGCAAGCGCGAGAAACGCGGGAATCACCGTCCACTTCTTCTTAACCGTCATCGACTTTGGGGCCGGGAAGGCGTTGGTTGCGGAAGACACACGTCACGCACGACCGCAACGCCGATTGCGCCCCGATTTTCCGGGAACGCGCCGTGGCCGCAGTCATGCGTGTAAGTCTGTGTCAACCCGATTTTTGCAAGCGGGAAGTATGCCCGTCACCGTATTTGTACGCAAGGGTTCGCGTACCACATCGCGACGGTTTCATGGAACTTTCCGCGTGCACCATCAACGATTGGACCGCGAGGCGGTTCCCACCGCCTGATCGGGATCGATTCCGGACCGCGCGCTGCCCTATGTGGTGCGCTCTGCGACACGCTGTGCGGCACGCTGTGCGGCGTCGACGATCACGCGGCCGTCCGCAAACACCGGCGCGGATTCCGGGGACGGACCGTGTGGCGGCAACAGATCGACCAGGGCGCGGGATTGCTGCGTGAGGCGCAACGGCCACCAACTGCTCCACGCCAACCGCTCGGCACCGATGGTCGCGACGAGATGGGCAAAATGGTCCTCTGGCGGTCCCCACACCCATCCAAAGTCGTAGAAGACCCGCTGCTGCTCCGGGGGGGTGAGTCCCCAGTGAACTTCTTCGATCAGCTCGCGACCGGCCCCGGCGACCACGAGATGGCACCGCGAGCCGCCCAACCGCGCCAACGCACGCAGGGTCGCGGCGGGTACATCGCCGGCGGAATCGAGGGGATGCCGTTGCCGGAGGTCCTCGAAACGGATCGTGACATGCAGCGCGAGCCCGGCCTCCCCGCAGGCGAACGCGAGCTCGGCCATGGCGGGATGGCCCGGCCCGAGCCCCCACTGGGCCGGATACGCGCGGACCGCGGGCGCCCCAGCGTTGACCGCGTCCCGTAGCATTTCCGTCCATCCCGGCCAATCGGGACGGACGATCGGTGCCGGCAACAGCACCCCGGCGAAGGGTTCGACCGCGGTGTACAGCGCCCGATTGGACGGTACCGGGTCTCGATAGAAGGCGCCCGGCAGGTGCCCGACCCATGCGCCGGCGAAGCCTTCTCGCTCGAGGACCCGGACCAGGATCTCCGGATCCGGATGCGGCACCTCGCGGAACGGATACCCGCCGATCCAACTGGTCACGTCGATCGGACGCGAATCGGGCAACGAGGTGGTCGTCATACGGTTACTCCCGGCGTAGCACCCAACGGCGACAGCGCGTCGGCAAAGGCGCCCGCCGGAAAGATGCGGACGGCGTTCCGCCAACACATGTCGGCCAGATCGTTATCGGACGCCCCTGTGTAGGGTAAGGCGCGCAGTTTCGTGAGGCCGGTACAGAGTGTCAGGTCGGCCGCCCACAGCAAGCGACGCGCGCCGACCCACCGCAGGGCTTCGTCGATCATGCCGCGATCGATGCCGCTGCCCGACAGATCCATCACGATGTTCTCGTAGTCGCGCACCGCTGGGTTGGTGTGGGCCCAGTCGCCGCCCCCGCCAATGTGCGCCAACAGAAACGTCGTGCGCGGATGACGCGCCGCGAGCCGCGCGAGTTCGATGCCGTCAGAGGCGTCCTGATTCGGCCAGTCCCGTCGCCGATGCTGCCAGATGTGCTGCAGCACGGGCACGCCATACTGCGCGGCCGCCGCCGCAATGTCATCCAGCAAGGCGTCATCGGCGCGACGGCCGGCGGCCAACTTGATGCCAATCGCGCCGCGGGCAATACCCCGCTCGATTTCGGCGAGTGCGTGCGCGGTATAGTTCGGGTTGACAGCGACCCAGGCTTTCACGCGCGGCGATTGCTCGTCGGCGAAGTCGAGCATCCAGTCGTTGGCGCGCGTCTGATCGACAGGCGAGGCGAAGTACGTGGGCGACGTGGCCCCCCACGATCCGAGGACGGAGGCGACGTGACAGACGACGCCCATGCGCTCGCCGGCGTCCAAGCGGGACGCGTTGTAGCGCTGCCAGTCGCCGCGATTGCTGGACGGCGTGTGAAAATGGGCGTGTACATCGATTACCGTCGTCATCGTTTCAATCCTCGACGCGTCGTGGGCCAGGCAGCAGCGATTGCATGATCGGCGGCATCAGGTGCGCCACCTGCTGGAGTGCGACCTCATCATGGGCGATGGCGCCGAACTGGTAGGCCCCGCGCTTGAGGAGCAACCCGTAGCGCGCCGCCACCGCCACGAGTGCATCCAATGCGTCGGGGGCCTCGGCCAGCAGGCGCCACATCATGGGCGGCCCTTCGGCACGCACACCGACCCAGGGGGACTCGGACAACGCCGTGCCGATGATCTGCAGCAACATGCCGCCGGCGGTTGCCATGCGCTCAGGGACGTCGGTGCGCTCATGCCATTCGAGGACGGCCTTCGCGGCGGCGAGCCCCGTGCTTTCTGTGGCGGCGGTGGACGAAATCCACGTGCGCTGCGCGACATCCATCACGCCGGCGCGTCCGACCACGGCGGCGAGGGGGTAGCCGTTCGCCATCGCCTTGCCGAGTGTGGTGAGGTCGGGCGTCACGCCCGTGAGCGCCTGCACGCCGCCGGTGCGCACGCGAAACGCCGTCTTCACTTCGTCGAAGATGAGGACGGCACCGGTGCGATCGGCGAGCCGTCGCGCCGCGTCGAGCCAGGACGCGCTCGCGAGGTCATGCACGAGCGGTTCAATGATGATGGCCGCGGGTGGGGCCGCGAGTTCCGAGACGGCGGTCTTGAGTGCCTCGATGTCGTTGAACGGCACCCACGTGACCGCCTGTTGCGTCGACGCCGGCACGCCGGCGGCGTCGCTGCACCAGTCGAGCCAGCCGAAGTAGCCACAGGCCACGACGTGCTCACGCCCGGTGAGCGCACGTGCCATCCGAATCGCGGCCGCATTCGCTTCGGCCCCGGTGCGCAGAAAACGAACCTGCTCCGCCGACGGAATCACCTGCACGAGCCGTTCGGCGACCTCTACCTCCAGCCGGTGTGGGAGCGCGGAGACATTGCCACGCGATGCCGCGTCGATGACGGCGCGGGTAATGGCGGAGTCCGCGTACCCGATGCCGACGGCTCCGAGGGCCATCCCGCAGTCGATAAACCGCCGCCCGTCGGGCGACCACAGATAGCAGCCCTCGGCCCGCTCGTAGTGTGTGGGCACCGCCGCATCGAAGGCGCGCGACCCGTAGAGGACATCCGGGCGTCGGCTCCCTGTCGAACTCCCGCCGGGAATCACGTCGGCGGCGCGTGAGCGCCAGTCGTTGGCCGGCAGACCCGCGAAGGGAATCCCCCGAGTCACGCGCCGGACCCGGCCTCGGGCAGCGCGTCGCCCTGCGGTGCGGCGTCCCGTTCGGCGGCTTCGCGCGCGACGTCGCGATTGGCGAGGGCGCGTTCGACGGCGAGCCGCGATTCGCGCTCAATGGTGCGCAGTACTTCGATGCTGGCCGTCCGCACGAGCAACAGTTCGCGGGCATCGGGTTCGGCGCGGAACATGAGTGCGCGCATGGAGCGCATGATGAGCTCCGGACTGCGCGTCTTGAAGTACGCCATGGCCTCGAGCGCCTTCTCCGCGTCACGGAACGTCAACTCGAACTCCGCCATCGTGGGCGCGCCCTTGGCGTGCTTCGGACCGGCGAGCTTCTTGGTGGCATCGCCGGCCAGGAGATGGCACTCGTACAGCGCCAACAGGCACGCCTGCGCGACGTTGAGCGAGAAGTGTTCGGTGGTCGGGATAGTGGCGACCGCGTGGGCGCGATCGAGCGCGTCGTTCGGCAGACCGTGATCTTCGCGGCCGAACATGATCGCGACACGGCCGTGCTGGGCATGCGCAAGCAGGTCGACGGCGGCGGTGCGCGGCGTGTGTCGTGCCCACTTGGCGGCACGCCGACGCCCGGAGTACGCGACGACGTAGCGGCAATCCGCCAGTGCGTCGTCGATCGTGTCGAAATGGCGAATGCGTGCGACGACGTCGCGCGTATCGTGCGCGATCTGCTCGATCCGATTGAGGTCGTAGGGACACGGCCGGATCAGACGCAGGTCGACCGCGCCCATGTTCTTCATCGCGCGCACCACGGCGCCGATGTTGATAGGATCCTGCGATTCGTACAGGACCACCGTGACGGCGGTCATTACAGATTCGGACATCCGACGGGAATTCGGGGGCCGTCGGCCCCGGTGCGGGGATAACGGAGACACGCGGGACGACCTGTCCCGCCTGCTCGAAGATAGTGGCTCACGGGCCGGAGAGTTGAGGGCGGATACGAAGCTGAAGGGCGCGGGCTGGGGACTGCCGGTCGCCTCGCAGATAGGCGTACGCGGCCGCTGCCGGTGCCTCAGCCCCTCGCCCGCTCAACACCAGCTGTCCGCGTCGGCGCGCCCGGTCAGGGGGCCGCTCGTTTACGACGAGATCAAAAGCGATGGTGCCGTCGGCCTCGACCGGGAGATCGGCCAGTTGCCATTCCAAGCGAGCACGCCAACCACGGTCGTCCGCGAGCGCCGTCCATGTCGCCTGAGGCAGTGGCCACTCGCCCGGGACTAACCGCACCATGTGCAGGGACCCGCCGGACGCCGTACAGAGGGCGGCCTGACGCCACCGGCCGTCGGTGGAGCCCCAGTACCACTGCAGACCGTCGGCATTGACCCGCGCACGCTCGTTGTCGAGCGGGTTGTCATCGCCGTCGGGCGCCACCACGACGCCGGTGTTGGCGACGACCTCGACGATCATCCGTGATCCGTCGACCGCCAGCTGCACCGTGGCCGTGGGACGACCGGCCTCCTCCCACGACCGCTCGGTGCGCAGGTAGTGGTCGGCGCCGAGCGTGACCTCGATCGGCAGCGATCGTGGCGCCGAGCCCGCCCCGGTGGGTTCGTGTTCGGGCTCCACGATCGCCGCAGGGCCATCGACGAGCCCCTCGAGATCCACGCTACTGCGCGCATGGCGCGCCAGCAGCTCGATGTGCCATCCATGCGACGCGGGGCCGTGCACCGCGGTTGTGCCGTCAGCCGACGTAATGCGGGCCACGGGCACCTCGCCGCCGGCGGCATCGATCAGGACGCGCTCAACGGCCGGTACGGTCTCGAGGGACGGCCAATGCCACACCGACACCAGCCGGCCGTTTGCTCCGTGTAATTCGACGGCATGTCGGACCGTGTCCCCACAGCCAGGCGCGCCGGGCGTGCGTGCGCGGAGCAACGTGGCCGGCACGTTGGCGGCGAGCACGAGTTGCGCCGTGGCACGGTGCCCCGGCGTGCCATCCGCGGACACGGCCAGCGCGTCCATGCACAGCGTTCCGGTGATCTCGCTCGCCTCAACCGCGTGCAGAAAATCGAATCCGTCCTCGAGCCCGCCGGCTCCCGGTCGGGAGGTCGGCACGAAGTGGGACGGCGAGACGTGGCGCGCATCGCCGCAGAGCGACAGCGTGATCGTACAATCATCGGCGGCCAACGCCGCGGCAGGATCGCGCTCCCATTCCAGCAGGTCGACGCAGTACCCCTCGCACACGACCACCGTACGGGTCGCACGAATCCCCTGCCCGATCATCGCACGTTTCCGCATCCAGCCCATGCCACCGCGGTCTTCGAAGGCGAGAAGGGCCGCCGTGGCAGGCGGCTGCGACGCGCCGTTCACCAGCGGGGCATGATGCGCGAGCGTGCTGCGATACCAGTGCAACGTGCGTTCCACGTAGCTGCCCGTGCCGGGATCCTGCATCCAGCGTTCGGGACCGGTGTGCAACGACAGGGCAAGTCGGTCCGGATGTCCGTGCCCGCTGCCCGAGTGACCGCCCTCGAGCGCGACATACACCTGTCCATGCTCGCGCCGTAGGACGGCCAGTCCCTGCGAGGGCAACAGGACACTTGCAGGTGCCCAGCTCGCGTTCGGCACGGGTTGGGCTGAAGCCATGAGGATCGATCGCCACGACAGATCCGCGCGCGAAAGCGACGACGGCGCTTCGTTGCGCTCGGCATCCGCGGTGGAGCGGGCCCGCGCCGTGGAATGCCACGCGATCGATCGGTCGTACAGGCGCGACAACAGGCCGGCAAGCCGGGGATCCGCGCGATGGGCATAACCGAGTTCGCACCACTCCGCGAAGCGCCACTGCCGAATGGAGACCGCGTATTGGGAGTCGCGGCGCGACGGCAACGTGTCGTCGGGGAGCACGCCGAGAAACGGCGTCACGAAGCCGGCGGCATAGCGGTCGCCGAGGGATTGTGGCAGCGAGAGGCCTGCCGCGGCGAGCAACTGCATGCCATACCACAGGCCACGGTGCGCGAAGAGGTGATAGTTCTCCCCTTCGTACCACGTGCCGTCGGCCAGCAACCCCTGCTCGAGCAACGTGAGAAGCCGCTGATCGGCGTCGAGCCGACGTTCGAACGCGCGTTGATCATGGAGCACCCGGAAGGCCGACAGTACGGCCACTTCATTCCACACCTGCCGGTTGGATGTGCCCTCATGGTACGAGCTGATGAGCGATGCGCTCGGTGCGATCAGACGATCGCGCAGCCGCGCACCGATTCGATCCGCTCCCGGCGCGAGCGCGGCGTCGAGCAAATCGAGGGCATGGCAGAGATTGAGCAGCCAGATCGACTCGAGGTACGTGCTAAAGAACGGACGTGTCGGTCCGAGGACGTTATCGCGATTCGGCCAATGCTCGTAGCGATCGGCGAACTCGCCGAGGATGCGGAGCGCGAGGTCGGCATGCCGTGGGTCACCGCGCATGGCATACAGCGTGGCGGCATGTACCGCGCGCTCCGCCGTGTAGAGCTGTGCCCCCATCGCCCACCAGTCGTCGTGTTCAGCTCCCGTGTATGTCTGATCGCAGCGCTCACAGCGATGGGCGAGTGGCGACCACGGATCGAACTCGAGGAGTATGCCGTGTCTCGGGCAGCGTCCGCCCCCTCGCGTGAGGCGAGCCTTCTGCGGCGGGATGGGGAGATCGCGCTGCATGAGCGGCTCAAGCTCGGCCGCGAGTGCCTGTATGGTCGGCGCGAGCGAGGCCCCTTCGGCGGTCTCGAGGCGACGCGCGTCGAGATCGAGCGGCAGCAATCGGAGACGCGTCACAGCGTGTCCCTGCGGGACCATCGCGCGATGGACACGAGCTCGCCACGCAGGTCCATCTGCACTCCGTCAAGTTTTCGCGAACGCCCTTGCACGCCGCGGGCATGGTACAGCCAGGCCACCGGCATGGTGGCGTCGAGTTCGGTCGCCACGGCGCTCCACGCGGTGACGGCGGCATCGGGCGCGGCACCGCGCGCGGCGGCGAGTGTGGCATCGAGCACGGGTGTGTGCAGTCCGGTGTAATCGAGCGCCCCACCGCGCTGCGCGGTGGCGAATAAGGCTGACAGATGACCGAGCGCGATATCACCGGGGATGCCGGTGAGCACGAGATCGAACTGTTTGCGCGGCGCGCGCACGGTCGCGAGGAACGAGGACAGCTCCATCACCCGTAGCGTGAGTGTGATGCCGCGCGCTGCGAGGTCGGCTTGCACGAGTTGCTCGACGGCCATATCGCCACCGCCCACCGTGAGCAACGTGACCGCGAGCGGGATGCCGCGGCGCGTTCGGGCCGCCCCGGCACGAGGGCGCGTCCAGCCGGCCGCATCAAGCAGCGCATCGGCCTCACTGGTGTCGCGCCGCGGCGCACCGGCGGTCGAAACGGGTAAGCCCGGCGGAATGGCGCCACTCGCGGGCGTGCCGTATCCGGCGACGGCCGCCTGCACGAGTCGCACGCGGTCGATCGAGAGGCTCAAGGCGCGACGTACGCGGGCGTCATCAAACGGGGCCCGCGTGGTGTTGAAGGCGAGTACCGTGGAGAAGAGCGCCGGCGGCGTCATCAGCATGAGCGATGGGTCGCGCTCGACGAGGTGGGCCATCGTCGGCGACACGCCGGCCACGTCGAGTTCACCGCTCACGAGTCCGGCGAACTTCGTGGCGGCCTCGTCAACGACGGCGACGACGATCTGCTGGGCGTTCGGCGGGCCACCGAGCGCCGCCGGAAAGTCCGCGTTGCGGGCGAATCGCCATTGCCGACCGGCGATGCGGGACACAAAGCGAAACGGGCCGTTGCCGACCGGCGCGGTCGAGAACGGGTGCGCGCGCCAGCGGGCGCGCGGCACGCTGTCGAGCAGATGCTGCGGCACGATCGGCAATTCCGCGAGCACGCTGGGCAGCGCGGCACGAGGCGCACGAAAGACCATGCGCACCGTGTTCTCGTCGAGGGCGAGGATGCTGTCCATCTCCGCGACTTCCCCGGCCCGCGGTGAGCCGAGCGCGGTATCGCGCACCGCGGTCATCGTGAACACCACGTCGGCGGCGGTGGTCGGCGCGCCGTCGTGCCAGCGCAGGCCTTTGTACAGGGTGAACGTGACCGCCCGACGGGACGAATCCCACTGCCACGTGCGCGCCAGATAGGGTTCCGGCTGCAGGGCGCTATCGAGCTTCACGAGGGTGACGAACAGGGCATGCCGCTGCAGCTGCCGCGACAACGGATGCACGGTGACCAATGGATTTCCCGACTCGAGGTCGGCCCCGGAGGCCATGACGATGGTACCCGCTGGCCGGTCGGGGCGCCCACAGGCTACGAGACCAGCCGTCGACAGGGCCGCGATCCCGATCGCCATCCAGCGTCGCGCACGGGTTGACGTGCTCGCGCCACGAGGCATCATCCCCACGTGCATCGTCTCTCGTCGCGCGTGCTCGACGCGCTCCTGCTGCTCTGGCTCGTCACCACCATCACCTTCGCGCTGATCCATCTGGCGCCGGGTGATCCGGCGACGTTGCTGATCTCCCCGACGGCGTCCGCCGTCGAGGCGGCCCGACAGCGGACCGCACTGGGGCTGGATACCCCGCTGCCGTTGCAATATGCGCGGTGGATCGGTGGCGTGCTGCACGGCGAGCTTGGCGTGAGTCTTGTCCGCGCCGAACCAGTCGCGCGCGTGATCGCCGAGGCCCTACCGGTGTCGCTCTTCGTCGGCGGCGTGTCGTTGTTGGCCAGCTTCGTCATCGGCACGCTGCTCGGCATGCTGCAGGCGTTGCGCGCGTCTCGCCGTGCGGACCGCGCGATCACGGCGATCACGACCGCGATCTATGCCGCGCCGAGCTTCTGGCTGGCGCTGGCCATGGTCACGCTGTTCACGTCCGGCGTGGCGTGGCTTGGCTTACCGGCGTCGATGCGATTGCCCGCCTTCGGGATGCAGGACCCGGCGGCAGACCCGACCGCGATCGGATGGGTAGACCGCTGGCGACACGCGGTGCTGCCGCTGCTCGTGCTGTCGTTGCCCGGCGCGGCCGGTGTGTCTCGCTTTGCGCGCCGATCGCTGCAGGAGGCCGCCGGCGCCCCGCACGTACAGGCCGCCTACGCGCGCGGTCTGAGCCGCGGCGCGGTGGAGCGAGCGCACGTGCTACGCAATGCCCTGACACCACTGGTGGTGCTGTTCGGACTGACGCTGCCCGGCGTAATCGCCGGCTCGGTGTTCGTGGAACAGGTCTTCGCCTGGCCCGGACTGGGGCGCACCATGCTCTCGGCGATCGCGGCGCGCGAATATCCCGTGGTCCTCGGGCTCACTTTGGTGTACGCCGGCGCGGTGGTGACGGCCAATTTGCTGGCCGATGTGATCCTCCTGCGACTTGATCCACGCCGGCGGTCGTCATGACGGTGCGACGGACAACGCCGTGGGCGACCGGCGTATTGATGGCCATGACCCTCGCGGCGATTCTGGTGCCCGCGTTGGCCTCGGACGGCGCGCGCGACATTGGCGACGTGCTGGCCACACGCCTCGTGCCGCCGTTCTCGCGCGATGGCCGCGGCGTGTGGCATCTGTTCGGCACCGATGCCTTCGGCCGCGACCTGCTGGTGCGCCTGTGGACGGGCGCTCGCATCTCCCTCGGAGTCGGCGTGACCGGGTCCGCGCTGAGCGGCGTGTTGGGCATCGTGCTGGGCGCGATCGCCGGCTGGCGCGGGGGACTGACGGATCGGGCGATCGTGGCCTTGGGCGACGCCCTGCTGGCCATTCCGCGCCTGGTGCTGCTGCTGGTGATTGCCTCGCTCTGGGGACCGGGGCTTGGCGTGGTGATCACCGTGCTCGGTCTGACCGGCTGGATGTCCGTGATGCGCCTCGTGCGCGCCGATGTGCAGGGGGTCCGCGCGCTGGCCTACGTGGAAGGGGCGCATGCGCTGGGTGTACCGACATGGCGTGTGTTACGGCGCCATGTTCTCCCCAACGCGATGGGGAGCGCGTTGGTGGCCATCACGTTGGGGGTTGGCAACGCGATTCTACTGGAGAGCGGCCTGTCGTTTCTGGGTCTCGGGATTCAGCCGCCAGCATCGAGCTGGGGGAACATGATCGCAGGCGGGCGGGAGTGGCTGCTGGTGGCGCCGTGGATTGCGTTGGTGCCCGGCGTGCTCTTGGTGATCACGGTGGTCGCGTGCACGATGGTTGGTGACGCCCTGGGCGATCCCGGCGCAGGAGACGCCCCGCGGTAAGGTCGCCGAGAACGCCGTTGGGTCTTCAGGTTGCGCGTGCGACGTGCAGCGAGACGATCGCTCTCGGTCCGGCCTCGAAGTCCACCCGCGCGCCACAACGGGTCGGGGGAGCGAGCGGCGTCTCGTCGAGCCGCGCGCGGGTAATGACCCACGGTCCGTCGTGGGGCAGCATCCAATGGCCCGGCACGGTCTCGGTGGTGAGGTTCACCGCACGCAAGATGATTCCGTCGGCGCGCTGCGCCACCGTGACGGCCGAGGCCTCGAGGCCGACTCCATGGAGCTCAGGACCCGCGATGTGTGCCGGCGTCTGCTGCGCATCGAGATCGCGCCACGTCTCGCCGCACAGGGGCAGCAGAAGTGCGTCGGCGGCTCGGCTAATGCACGCCGCACGGCCGGCCCCAGCGTCGTGCAACATGAAACCGACGCGGGCGCCGAAGCGCCCGAGACTTTGCGCGCCGGGTGTCGGCGAAGGCCACCCCGCGTGCCCCGGGCGCTCAGGCAGATCGCCCCGTGAGAGCTCACCGATAGCACGAACCAGCGTGAGGGACAGCTCGCCGGGTTTGGACTCGGCTTCGGCCAGCCCGTCGGAGAATACCGTCGCGCATTGCCCGAGCTGCTCCTGCGTGGCCCAGCGATGCATGGGCATGGTGGGCACGACCGTTTCGGGCGCGGCGCCCCTTCTGGGGGCGACCGCGACGGCGCGCTGGACCGGACCGAACGCCGCATCAGCCACCGTGATCGGGTCGGTGCATCCGGTCTGCCACGTGAGCTGCAACCGGTGATTTCGGCGGCGATTCACACCGCGCACGTCACACCGCAGCACCTCGGCGTCGGCATCGAGCACGAGGGTGGTGTCCACGCGAATATCGCGTGACGCAGATGCCCAGCGGAGCCGCACGGCCGCACGCAGCGGACCACGATGCCGCATCCGCACGCAAACGCAGGCGAGTGGCTCGGGCGTACCGCGCAACGCCGGCGTGTAGCTGTCGCCCACGTCGTCGACGCTCGCGATCGTCAACGCGTTCTCGATGCAGCGCCCGTGCTGCTCCACGACCACCTGCCCGTTGCGGACGACGACACGAATCCGGCCGTTGTCGAGGACGACCTCGGACGCCGACTCCGTAATGTGCACCGCCGGCGGTGCGCTACCGTCATCACCACCCCCCACGCCGAACAGCCGGAGCCCGAACGCCGGCACGGCCGGTACCCAGGCAATCGCTCGGTACACGCGCATCAGATCATCATCGGGATAGTGCTGCGGTGACTCCCGTCGCCGATGCACGACACGGCTCTCCAGCGGCTGCACCGCGATGCCGGCGACGTGCGGTGGCGCGACGGGGCTGCTCACGAGCACCGGCGGGCCCCCAGCGCCCCCCGGTCCCACGGTGACGTCTCCCAACGTTTCGAGTAGGCGAAGCTCGACGATGCCGCCGCGCGCGACTGCCGCGCGATTTCGCACCACGATGGCCTGTTCAGAGTGCGGATTAATGGCCCGCGATCGCGCCGCGACGACGTCATGGCGCAGTGCGAGTTGAAGGCCGGCCTGTCGCAGACCACGCACCTGTGACCGCACGCTCTCCTGCCGTGTGTCCATGGCGCGGGCCACCTCGTCGATGGAGCAACCGCACAGCGTGTCGTGCGGATGCGTGGCCAACAGATCCTGCCACGCCGTATTCAAGAGCGCCGGCAACTGCACCAACGAAAGCCGGCCGTCGACCGCTGTCGCGCCGGAATCGACCGCCGCTTGGTGCAACCACGACAGTGCGAACCACGGCTCGACGTCGCGGAGCAACGCCCGCTCCAACAACGCGTTCTGCCGCTTCTGGTGAGCACGCGTGCCCAGCGTGCCGCCGAGCGTCCACGTGTAGCCGTACGAATCCCGCAGTTCCCCGCGCACGACCGGCAGCACGCCAGCGCGGGTGGCGGCGCCGAAGCGGGACACAAACTCCGTGAGCGACGTGCGCTGCACGCTCGCCAACGGCGCCGCGGCATCACGGAGCGCAGCCGCCGCGTCGACAATATCAGGCTGCAGCGCGTGGTGATCGGCGCCGTTGAGCAGCAGCACCACTCCGGTGCGATTCCTCGACGCCAGCACGGACTGGATCCGCTGCCAGCGCGCGTTGGCCCCTTCGATCGTGACGGGCAGTGCGCTCCCGAATTCGTATCCATCGGGAGGGAGATGGTGCGCCACGACGGCGGAACCGTCCGCCGCCTCCCAGCGAAAGGCATCAGAGGCGGGATGCTCGGTACCACCGGCACCACGCCACACAATCGCCACGGGAAACCCGAAGCCCGCCGCGATGGCTGGCAGCGCCGCCGGATGACCGAAGGTATCCGGGCAATACGCCACCGGCGGTGGGACGGCCCCAAACCGGCTTAGCACCCGATGGCCCGCTTCGAGATTCCGGAGGATCGCTTCGCCCGACGGGATGAGATTATCGGCGAGCACGAACCATGGACCGGCCTCCAGCGCTCCAGCCTGCAACCGCGCACGCAGCACCGCCTCCCGCTCTGGGCGAACCTCGAGATAGTCCAGCAGCGTGATCGCCTGCCCGTCGAGGAGAAAGCACTCGTCGACGATGTCACGGTCGAGGACAGCATCAAGGAGCGCGACGAGCGGTTGCCGGAAGCGTGCGGCGGTGTGGTACCACTCGCGGTCCCAATGGGTATGGGACACGACACACACGCGAAGTGGGGACACGTCGCTGGGCTCGGGGGAAGTGGCGCTCACGACCGGAAGCTACCTCGGCGACCGACCGGCCTGCCAGTTGGCCGTCGTGGTTGACCGCAACGTCACGTGCGTCGACCTTTCCCCTGCTGAATGCCTCCCGACGTTTTCGTCCCCGTCTGTAGCCGGATGTCTGCTTGGATTTTTTGACCGAGTTCTACCACAAACTTCGTGACCTTCCCGCCCTGGTTCAGTGGGCTGGCTATGTCGGGCTGACCATCATCATCTTCGCCGAGACGGGGCTGTTGGTCGGCTTTTTTCTGCCTGGTGATTCCCTGCTCGTCACGGCCGGGCTGCTCGCGGCAGACCCGGCATTCGGCCTGAACGTGTGGCTGCTGGGGCTGATCTTGGTGGTGTCCGCGATCGTTGGTGATACGGTGGGCTATCACGTTGGCAAGGCCACGGGTCCACGTATCTTTACCCGCGAGAATTCGCTGTTGTTTCACAAGGACCACCTGCTGAAAGCGCAGGCGTTCTACGAGAAGCATGGCGGTAAGACCATCATCATCGCGCGCTTCATGCCGATCGTCCGGACGTTCGCGCCGGTGGTGGCCGGCGTGGGTCAGATGCGATACGCGTCGTTTCTTGCATACAACGTGGTCGGGGGCGTGCTCTGGATCTGGAGCATGCTCCTCACCGGCTACGTCTTGGCGAAGACGGTGCCGGGCGTGGCGAAGCATGTCGAGAAGGTGATTTTGGTCGTCGTGTTCCTGTCCATTCTGCCGGGCATCATGGCCTGGTGGCGCAATCGCGGTACACAGGCGAAGGCCTGAGCGTCCCGCACCAAACGGTTCGCATTCGCGTCGTACTCACGTCATACAGAAGGAGTCGTTGTCATGGCCCACGTTCTTCCGCCGCTGCCGTACGCACCCGAGGCGCTCGAGCCGCATATCGATGCCCAGACCATGAACATCCATCATGGCAAGCATCATCAGGCGTACGTCACGAACCTGAACGCCGCGATCGAGAAGGCGCCGGAATTGGCGTCGTGGTCGATCGATGAGCTGTGCAGCAAGATCAATGAAGTGCCTGAGGCGGTTCGCACGGCGGTCCGCAACAACGGCGGTGGTCACTGGAATCACGCGTTGTTCTGGCAGACGATGGCGCCGAATGCCGGCGGTGAGCCCACCGGCGCGTTGGCCGAGGCCATCACGAAGGCGTTTGGATCCTTCGCGACGTTCAAGGAGCAGTTCCAGGCCGCCGGCATCGGCCGCTTCGGATCGGGCTGGGCGTGGCTGGTGTCCACGAACGGCGCGCTCTCGATCATGAGCACCCCGAATCAGGATAACCCGCTGATGGAAGGCAAGCACGCATTGCTTGGCTGCGACGTGTGGGAGCACGCGTACTATCTGAAGTATCAGAACCGCCGCGCGGATTATCTCGGCGCCTACTGGAACGTGGTGAACTGGGCGGAAGTCGCGAAGCGTTTCGCCGCCTGATTTGCTTGACGGTCTGACGTACGAAGGGGCGCCGTGAGTTCACGGCGCCCCTTCGTCGTTTCAGCGGTCAACCGCTCGGTCAGGCCAGCAGCGCCGGAACGACGGTCAGTGCAACACCAAGGCCCCAGCCCACAAGAGCGCCGACGTAGCCCGCACTCCGCTCGACGCGGCCGACCACGCTGATGCCGATCGCCATGATGATAAACTGCCAAATATTGAAAATGTCGAGGTTCGTCAGCAACGCCATCAAGGCCGGCGACGTTGTGACAGGATCGACGAACCGCGCGGCACCGAGCGAGGCATCGGAGAACGAGCGAATGCTCTGCGGATCGACCATCGCACCCTGCACGGCCGTGGCGATGAAGCTTAGCACGCGCGGCACCGACGCGAGCGTGGCGATCAGCATCGCCTGTCCGAACGAGAAGCGCGCCGACGCCACCTTGCCACCGATCCAGGTTAGCAGTCCGGTGAGTACGGCGCCAATCGGAATCATGAGCACGCCGGTCGCAAGGAATCCGTAGCCGGCAAACTTCTGCGCCGCCGCAACAGCTTCGGCGGGCATCGGCTTTCCCTTTGCCGCCATCTGCTGCATCTGCAGATCGAAGTTGGCATCGACGTACGGCTGAATCAGTCCCTTGGTGGCCAGCACGATGACAAGGGTGACGGCTGTGAGCACGAGGATGTACATCCCGACACCCTTCGCCCGCGAACGATCGAACACCTTCCCGGGCGCCCACAGCACTTCCAGCACGTCTTCGAACACACTGCCTTGGGACGACGCAGCCGTACCTTCGTTCATCGCGCGGCCTCTCCTTCGAGGTAGGTATATCCTTCAAGTCCCGCGACGTAGTCCGCGATGAAGGCATTCGCCTCTTCGCGCGTCAGGGATGTGGCGGAATTCACCTTACGGCGGAACGTGGCGAGAAGTTGCGACGCGCCGAACTGCACGTAATTGAGCACTTCGGTGACCGTATCACCTTCGACGAGGTCGGTGATCTCGTAGGCCCCCTGATCGTTCAGGCGTACGTGCACGGCATTCGTATCGCCGAACAGGTTGTGCAGATCGCCCAGAATTTCCTGATACGCGCCCGTGAGGAAGATGCCGAGGATGTAGTCCTCGCCATCGCGGAACTCATGGAGCTCGAGGCTGGGACGCCCCTTCTTGTCGCCCACGAAGCGGTCGATCTTGCCGTCGGAATCACAGGTCACGTCCTGCAACGTGCCACGACGGACCGGCTCCTCGTCGAGCCGGTGAATCGGCATGATCGGGAAGAGCTGATCGATGGCCCAGCTGTCGGGCAGCGATTGAAAGAGCGAGAAATTGCAGAAGTAGCGGTCTACGAGCGACGACTCGAGCTCGGGAAGAATATCGGCGTAGGTATCTTCGTCGGCCTTGGCGATGCGGTAAATCGCGTTCATCGTACCAAGCCAGATCACTTCCGCCTTGGCCAGTCCGCGCAAGCTCAGCACGCCACTATTGAAATAGTTGCGGGCGCGATCTTTATCGAAGGACGCGTCGTGAAAGACCTCGAGCACTTTGCGCGGCTTCGCGCCGCGCTCGGTGAGCGTGCGCCAATCTTCGTACATTTCGTGCAACAACGAATGTTCTTCGTCGTCGAGCATGGGAATGGGCTGCTCGGCTTGCGACTCCACGTCGATGACCTTCACCAGCAACAGGGCGTGATGCGCGGTCAGCGCGCGGCCCGACTCGCTGATGATGTGTGGCATCGGCAATTCGGAATCGCGGCACGCCTCGGCGATCGTGTAGATCACGTCGTTGGCGTACTCCTGCAGCGAGTAGTTCACGCTGGCGTTGTTCGTGGAGTTGGTGCCGTCGTAATCGATGCCCAGCCCACCACCCACGTCCACATGCGTGATGTCGACGCCGATGGCGCGCAGCTCGAGGTAGAAGCGCGCGACTTCCTGCAGTCCCGACTTGATGAAGCGGATGTCGGTAATCTGACTGCCGAGATGGAAATGGATCAGCTTGAGGATACCGAGCTTTCCAAGCGCCTGCAGCTTGTCGATGAGCTTGATGAGTTCAGCGGAGCTCAAACCGAACTTGCTCTTCTCACCGCCGCTCTGGGCCCAACGACCGGCGCCTTCGCTGGCCAACTTAATGCGCACGCCACAGGTTGGCGTCACGCCAAGCTCTTCGGCGACTTCGAGCAGCACGTCGAGCTCACTGACCTGCTCGAGCACGATGAACACCTTGTGTCCGAGCTTCTGTCCGGTGAGGGCCAGACGCATGAACTCATGGTCCTTGTAGCCATTGCAGACGATGAGGTGCTCGGTGCTTTCCGAGAGGCCGAGAACCGCCTGCAACTCGGGCTTCGAACCGCACTCGAGTCCGACGCCGTGGGTCTTGCCGAACTTGACGATCTCCTCGACCACGTGCCGCTGCTGATTGACCTTGATCGGATACACGGTGGTGTAGCCACCGGTGTACTCGAACTCCTTCATGGACGCGTCAAACCGCTCGCTGAGCGTTTCGATGCGCGACTTGAGGATATCGGAGAAGCGCAGCAACACCGGGAGGGCGATGCCCTGCCCTTCGAGATCATGCGCGAGATCGCGCAGATCGGCGGTGAGATCCGGCCGGTCCGGATTCGGACGGACGATGACACGTCCGCGTTCGTTAATATCGAAATAGCCGGCGCCCCAACCCTCTACGTTGTAGAGAGCGCGCGCCGATTCGATAGACCAGGCAGCCGGAGTGGGTGCCTCGGTAGTGGGCTGATTACGAGTGGCCATAAGCGCGGAAAGCTAGAGGGTTCACGGCGGCGGAGGGAGCCGCCGCCGTGAATTCCCTCGACGCCGGCCGTGGCGACCACCTGGCGGAACGCCTAGTTGTCGCCGTCGAGCAGGCCGCCGAGTCCGCCGAGGATCGACCCCTCGCCGACACGCTTGCCGCCAGCACTCGGCGCCGACGCGAGGATGCGATCGGCCAACCGCGAGAACGGCAATGTCTGCAGGATGACACGGCCCGGCCCAGTCAGCTGGACGAAGAACAATCCTTCGCCACCGAACAGTGCCGTTTTGATGCCGGGCACGCGCTGGATGTCGTAATCCACCGTGGGCTGGAACGCCACGAGGCAGCCGGTATCCACGCGGAGCTTCTCACCCGGCGCGAGATCAATGGCGTGCAGCGTCCCCGACGCGTGCAAGAAGGCGAGAC
>CANHJV010000048.1 GCA_947461225.1 Gemmatimonadota bacterium
CGCCCATCGCGACCCTGCGCGTGGACGGTACCTCGCAGTGGTACTCGCACAACGAAATCGAGCCCGATGGCGCGATCGGCACCCAGTTCAAGCTCAACACGCAGACCGTAAACATGACCGGCCGGACGCAGGTCGGGCGGATGACGGGCGCGGTTGGTGTGCAGGGGCTCTTTCGGCAGTACAGCCCCACGGGCGAGGAAGCATTCGTGCCGGCCTCTACCAACAACAACGTGGCCGCCTTCCTCTTTCAGGAGCTGCCGTTGAGCGTGGGCGCGTCGGAAGATCATACGCCGCGCCTGCAGCTTGGTGCGCGCTACGATCGCTTCACCATCGCGACGGCGCCCGGTGAGGAAGCCGCCCGCTTCGGTGATGCGCAGTCCCGCACGTTCGACAACATGGCCGCCTCGCTCGGTCTGAGTATCCCCGTCAGTACAGACGTGTCGCTGACCGCCAATGCGTCACGGGGCTTCCGTGCACCTGCCGTCGAAGAGCTGTTCGCGAACGGCTTTCACGCCGCTGTTGGGACCTTCGATGTCGGCAACGCTGCGCTCACGCCGGAGCAGAGCACCGGTTTCGAGGCGGGGCTGCGCGCGCAGACGCCGCGCACCTTCGCGCAATTCAACACGTATTACAACCTGATCAACCAGTACATCGTGCCCACGGCCACCGGTACGAAAAACGTGGATGGCGACCGCGTGCCGCTGGTGAATTTCCTGCAGCGCGACGCCGCGATGTACGGCGTGGAAGGACAGCTGGAAACGAAGCTGGTGCGCCGTCTGGTGGGTGGTGTGATGGGCGACTACGTACGCGCGAAGATCCGTGATAGCGACGACAATCTCCCGTACATTCCCGCCGGCCGGCTCGGCGCGTCGCTGCGGTATGACAACGGCCGCATTTCCGCCGGCGGTGACGTGCGGCGGGTGTTCGCGCAGACGCACGTGAGCGGCGACGATCTCGACGTCACCACCGACGCGTACACGCTACTCGACCTCAGCGCGTCGTGGCTGTTCACCGTGAAGGGGAGTCAGGTGCACTCGGTCACCCTGCGCGCGGATAACGCCCTCGACGCGCAATACCGCGACGCGACCAGCCGGATCAAGAGTTTCGCGTACAATCCGGGACGGAATCTGAGCGTCGTGTATAAGATGCTGTTTTAGGAAACGGCCAACAGCTTAGTGGGCAGGGCGGTTCAAGGCGGTTCTGGTTCAAGGGGGCTGGTTCAAGGGGCTGGTTCAAGGGGTCAGAGTCGTTGAACGTCGGCGTTCGCAGGTTTGAATGGTTCCAGGCGTTCAACGACTCTGACCCCTTGAACACCCGGGATCACGACGCGGTTGTCCTGCACTCTCCACCGTGACACCCTCCTCCCTGCTCCCTATGCCCGTGGCCGTTCACGGTTCACCCCGCCGCATACCCCCGCAATAACCGCAGCATCCGCCCATCCGTCTCCGCCGGCGTATCACCCTTGGGCGTTTCGATCACCTTCGGAATCGTGGCCATCCGCTCGTCGGTCATGATGCGGCGGAACGCGTGTTCGCCAATCGTGCCTTCGGCGATCAGTTCGTGGCGATCGAGGTGCGAACCCAGCTTGGCCTTCGAGTCATTCAGGTGCAGACAGCCGAGCGTCTCGAAGCCGATCACGTCACCGAATTTCGCGAACACGCCGTCGTAGTCGGTGACCAGATCGTAGCCGGCGGCCCAGATGTGAGCAGTGTCGAGGCACACACCGACGCGATGCCGCAGCGCGGCGGGAAGGCGCGACAGCAGGTCGGCCATCTCCTCGAACGTTGATCCCAGCACCGTGCCCTGACCGGCCGTGAGCTCCATCAGCAAGCGCGTGGGGCCCACTTCGGCTTCGAGCGCGGCGATGATGCCCACGGCGTTGCGTGCGATCCCGCTCGCGCGGTCGTCCATGAAATTGCCCGGGTGCGACACGAGCGCGTCGAGGCCGAGCGCGTGGCATCGACGCAGTTCGGCGCGGAAGCTCTCCACCGAGCGCGCTCGCAGCGTGTCATCGGGTGACGCGAGATTGATCAGATACGAATCGTGCGCGCACGTCCAGCGCACCTTCGTCTCCGTCATCGCCGTGCGATAGCGCGTGGCCTCGGCGACGTCGATGTCACGTTCGAGCCAGCGGTTGGCCTGCTTGGTGAAGATCTGCGCCCCCGTGGCGCTGATCTCACGCGCGCGCGCCGCTGACTCCCATGTCCCGCCGGCCACGGACACATGCGCCCCGAGCGGGGCACGGTCCATGGTCCAGTCACCCGCATCGACCACGATGGGAGCGGCAATCGACGGGGCAGGCGGCGATGGCGCCTTACGGGTGGAGACCTTCTTCGCGGGCGCCGCAGGGGCGCTGGCAGCTTTCTTGGCAGGCATAGCCAAGAATATCAGCTTCTACCGCTGTCCGCGCAGCCACTCCAGCGGATCCACCGAGCGGCCCTTCGGGCGGATTTCGAAGTGCAGGTGCGGCGGCAAGTCGGGATCGGTCGCGCCCACGGTGCCAATCGTCTGCCCCTTCGGAATCTGCTGCCCCTTTTTGACATCGATGCGCGACAGCGATCCGTAGACCGAGTAGTCGCCGCCGCCGTGCTGCACAATCACCGTGGGGCCGTACGTGCCCACGTTGTCCGCGAGTACCACTTCACCGGCCGCGATCGACTTCACCGCGGTCCCCACCGACGCGCCGATGCCGATACCGTTCCAGCGCGTGGTCGTGTTGTTTGGATTGATCACGCGTCCGAAGCGGTACAGGATCGTGCCGTCCACGGGCCAATCGAGCTTGCCGAGGTCCGACGTGCGGATACTCGACCGCGCGGCCGGACGGGCATTCGGCGCCATCTCGGCCCGTCGTCGTGCTGTTTCCAACGACGCGATCACGCCGGCCACCTTGGCTTCGTCGCGAGCCAGCTGGGTGAGACGCTCACGCGTTTGTGTGGCCGTGCGCTGCACGGTGGTCAGATTCCGTTGACGTCGTGATTCGAGGTCGGCCAATCGACGCGCTTCACGATTCTTCTCGGAACGGTTCCGCTCCACTTCGTCCTGCAAACGCACCAGCAGCAACCGCTGCGAAATGATCTGATCCCGCAGCCCTTCCACCCGACGCACCAGGCCGCGGTCATGCAGCGCGAGTTCGTGCAGGTACTTGTAACGGGCCACTAATCCGGCGAACGACTGGGCCGACAGCATCGCCTCCACGTCGTAGAGGCTGCCGCGCTTGTAGATCTCCACCATGCGACGTTGCAGGGCGGAGCGCTTGTTTTCCAGTTCGCGTTCCGCCTTCACCAGGCCGGAACCGGCCTGAATGACTTCGGTGTTGATGGTCTCGAGCTGTTGGTCCAGCGCGCCCACGAGCCGTGCCGTCGCTTTGCGCTGCGCCTCCAGATTGTTCACTTCATCGGCTAACGTGCGCGCACTGCGCTGTAACGCCGCCATCTTCGACTCGAGGTCGGCGCGTTCCTTTCGTAACTTGTCGAGCGCGTCCTGCTGCTGTCGGAGTCGCTGTTCCGCCGAGCCGGTTGACTGGGCCCGCGCAACGGCTGGGGTGCCAAGCAACACTGCCCCGGCCACCGCCACGACGCACGCGAGCGATCCGAAGGTGCGCACTACGCGTCGCGCCACACGCGGCGCAGATGGCGACCCACCGACAACCAGCTGCCCACGAGACCCAAGACGCCGCCGGCCGCGATGCCAAGCATGACCTGTTGGGTGTTGAAAAACTGTGCAACCATCAGGTGCTTCGAGACCACCTGCACGGCGGCCCACGACAGCAGCGCCGCGATGGCGCCGCCGACGAGCCCCTTGAGTGTGCCGTCAATCAGATACGGCAGGCGCACGAAATGGTTCGTGGCCCCGACCAGCCGCATGATCTCGATCTCCTTCGTGCGCGCCAGAATCGCCATGCGGATGGTAGATCCGATGATGATGATCGCGACGAGTGCGAACACGCTACCGAGCACGGATCCCGCGATGCCAGCGATGTTGCGGATGCGATAGAGCTTTTCCACCCATTCGCGCCCGTAGCGCACCTCCTCGACCACCGGGTAGGTCTGCAGACGTCGCGAAATGGCCTGCACCGTTTCGGGGTCGCGCGCGCCTTCCTTCAATCGCAGCTCCACGGAGCCCGGCAGCATCGCGCCTTCCATCACATCGCGGAATTCTTCGAGCTCCGCGCGCGCGCGCTGCAGCGCCGAGTCCGGGCTCACATAACCCACGTCGGCGACCTGCGGGATCTTGTTGATCCCCTGCATCAGCTCTTCCACCTGCGCGTCCCTCGCCCCGTCGATCAGGAACGCGCGGACCTCGACACGATCCTCGATCTCGAGCAGCGCCGACTTGATGTTGATCGCGACCAGTCCGAATAGCCCGAAGGCGAAGAGGGAGAAAGCGATCGTCGTGACGCCCAGTATCGCGAGCAGCGGCGCTCGCTTGAAGGCCAGCAGCACTTCACGGAGAGCCAGCCTCATCGACGGCCTCGCATGTCGGCCAGCAGGCGCCCCACATCGGTGCCGTCGTGCACCAGCGCACCGTGGTCGAGTTCGAGAAAGCGCAAGTTCGACCGCTGAATCATGGCGACGTCATGGGTGGCCATCAGCACGGCGGTTCCCTGTGCATTGATCTCGCGCAGCAGCAAGAAGATGGCGTGCGTGGCGCGGTCGTCGAGATTGCCGGTCGGTTCGTCGGCCAGCAGCACGAATGGATCGTTGGCCAGCGCCCGAGCAATGGCAACGCGCTGCTGTTCCCCACCCGAAAGTTCGTGCGGAAACGCGGTGGCCTTCGAGGCCAGACCGACCTGCGTGAGCAGCCGCGCAACTTTCGGGCGGATCAGGGCATGTGGGGCGCCCGTGACTTCCAGCGCGAACGCCACGTTCTGCTCGGCGGTTCGATCGGGCAGCAGTCGAAAATCCTGAAACACGATGCCGAGCCGGCGACGCAGGGCTGGAATTTCGCGCGGCTTGATCGAACTGCTCGAGAAGCCGGAGATGCGTAACTCGCCCGAGGTTGGGCGTTCGGCCATCGACAACAGCTTCAATAGAGTGCTCTTGCCCGCGCCACTATGCCCCACCAGAAACACGAACTCGCCTTTGCGCATCTCGAACGAGATGTCGCGCAGGGCCGCGCCTGATCGGGGGTACTCCTTGCTGACGTTCGTGAGGCGAAGAATGCCGGACACCAACTACTCCAATGCCTGAGTGAGATCGCCGATCACGGTCGACGCATCCTCGAGTCCGATGCTGAGCCGGATTGCTCCGTCGGGCAGCGCGCTCGCCACCGTGTCTACGCCACCACGTCCCGCCGCACGTTCGGCGTTGTACACGCGGATCCGCTGTAATCGACTGAGCAGCTCGCTGACCGCGGCGTCGCCGTCCCGCAGGGTAATCGCGATCAGATTGCCGTACCCCGTGAAGCACTCGGCGGCCACCGCATGATCGGGATGCGTGGCAAGGCCGGGATAGCGCACGACGTGCAGGGCACCATTGTGTACCATCTGCGAGGCGGCCCAGCGGGCGACCGCCATTGCCGTCTCATTCTGCCGCGCGACGCGCACGCCGAGCGTCTTCAGTCCTCGGGCCAACTGCTGCACGGCAACGGGATGCGGCTCGGCGCCCCACGCGCGCATTTTCGTGCGCACCTCGTCGACCACGGCTTCGCTGCCGCACACGACGCCGGCGAATCCGTCATCGTGTCCATCCAGGAAGAGGCTCGCGGTGTGCAGCACCACATCGGCGCCGTGCTCAACCGGCCGAAAGTTGATCGGGCTGGCCAGCGTGGCATCAACCACCAGCGCAATCCCGAGTTCCTGCGCGATCGTGCGCACCGGGCGCATATCGACCACGCGGGTGGACGGATCGACCGGCGACTCGAGATACAGAAGGCGCGTGGTGCGCGTGAGGGCTCGCCGCCATCCGCGCGTTTCCGTGGGATCGATGAAGCTCACCTGAACGCCGAGCGCCGGTAGCTCATGCTCGAAGAACCGGCGCGTTTCGGGGCGAAGCCAGCGACTGGCCAGCAGGTGATCACCGGGGCGGAGCAGGGATACCATCGTGCAGGCCACGGCGGCCATGCCGCTGGCCAGCACGAGCGCCGACTCGGTTCGATCCAGCTGCGCCAGCTCACGCACCACGGCGCTGTCGGCCAGCTCACGGGCGAGTCCAGTGGACAGCCCGTGGTGGGGGCCGTTCAACGGCATGGGAGCATCGCGTGGATGTCACGCATGTCAGGCGCGGCGGGTTGGATGCGGAGTGGAGGCGGCGTGAGCCGGGACGGGCCGGACGTGGTCAGACGCGCGTCCGGGAGTCGGTATCCAACTTGATCACGCGCACGAGTTCGGACGGCGCAGCCCCGACGACATCGCGCAGGACGCAGCCGCCGCGAGGCAACGTGTCATCAATCTGCAGCTCGGCCAGTTCGGAACGTCGATCCGATACCACACGCACCAGTTCGTGTCCCGTCACGAGCCGCACGAGGGCATCATCCGAGCGCAGGCGCACCATCGGCCCCCGTTCGGCATCGCCGGGGCGGCTGCTGATGAATCCCACGACCTGCAACACCGGGGAGAACCCGCTGAACATCCCCAGTTTCCGGGCTTTCGCCTTGTCGTCGTCGTTCATGTTGCCCTCGCCACGGTGCCAGGCACGGTGAATCCGTCGTCCCGTCGCATGATCAAGCGTCGTCCCAGAAGCCGCTCCAACTGCAACGCGGCAAACGCCTCGGTCACGGCCAACACCGGAGCCAGCGCCTCGGCCCATATCGGTCCGTGATCGCGTACGGCTTCCCAGTGCAGTCGCTCGTCGTCGTCGACATGGCCGAACAGTTCGGCCGCCCCCTCATGCCATGATACCAACGCCAGCGCATGACGTTCGAGGACGGTCTCGATCGGGTCGATATGGCCTTCGTGAATCCCGCGGAAGGTCAGGAACCCCGGCAGTCCGTCGTCGCTCGCGTAGCGCAGCAACAGCTTGGCCACGATCTCGTCGGCGCACGAGAAATCCAGCAGGTTGACCTGCGAGAAATCGATGGTGGTCACTACCGAGGCGCCAAGTTCGGTGACCTGCTCTTCGATCGCCGTGCGCACCGCCGCGCCGGTCGGGCGCGTGACGAGATTCGAGTACAGATCACACACCGTGCCGCGCAGGACGGTCCCGACGTCGATATTCACAGACATCGAGCCCTCACAGCGTGCCCCGCGCACGGGTGCGCGACGCGCCGGCGCTCCGAGGCCGCACGAGGGCGTCGCCGAGGCGCTCAGGGATCGTGACCTGCATCTGGGCGCCGGGGAAGAAGGGGAGGCCTTCAGTCATCGGCACGTCTTCGTCCCACTCGGGCGTGATGGCAATACGGGCGGTGCCGCTGCGCACGGAGAGCTTCCCGTCCCAGCGTCCCACGAACCGACGGATACCGGCCAGCCCCTGACCACGCCCCTTGTCGCCATGACGAAAGCGGCTCATCGCGCGCAGTACGGCATCTTCCAACGCCATGGCGTCATCCCACCGATCGCTGCGGCGGTGTCCCGGTGCGCTCTCGAGCGACTTCCGGAAGCCCACACCGGCGTCGCACACCGCGATCACGACCACGCGCCGACCGAGACGACGGGCGTACTTGTACGTCTGCACCGCCACCCAGCCGCCAAGGCCGGCATGCTCCACGATGTTCTGGCACGATTCGCTGAGCGTCATGCCGAACGCGCCGGTAATGGCGGTGTCGAGGTTGAGCTGGCCGTGCAGGATGTCGGCGGCCTTCTGCTGAATGCGACCCACCACACCGTGCACGTCGTCACTCTTCGTGATCGGCGTGATCTCGAGCAACACATCCGATTCATGCGCGTCCCGCGCCCGCGGCACCGTGCCATGCATGTCGTACAACTCGGCGGCGTGACGGAAGAAGCCGGCGCGTGACCAGTACGACACCGTGTCGGCATGCTCCGGCACGGCGAATCCCATCCGGTCGGCCCGCGACTGCGCCACACACAGCAGTGCGGTCAATCCGTACGGCGACGCCCAGCGCGCGTGACGCGCGTCGACGAGGATCTTGTCGCCGTCGGGTACCAACGCCAACTGCTCGAAGACCTGCTCGAAACTGTGCTCATCGAGTGATGGCGGCACGCTGATGACAGTCGTCACGAAAGACTCAGCTCTCCGCGAAGATGATTCGCGAGCCCGGTGGCTCCGCGATGCTCGACATTGCGCGATGCGGCCGCGTTGGCCGCTGCGATCGCGTCAGTCAACATATCACCGGCAAGCAGCCGCGAGAAATGGGTCGCGCCCCAAACATCGCCACATCCGGTGGGATCGCCGGGGCCATCGACCCGTGGTGGAACACTCGGCACCAGCCCCGTGCGCAGCGCACCAAGTGCACCACTGCCACCTCGCGGTGATGTGGATAGCGCAGATGTGTGACCTCGCGCTGGCGGAAGGTCGCGCAGGCGCTCGAAGCTTGGCGCCGCCACGTACACCGCCCCGCGCTTGCCGAGGGTGACGCAGAGGCACGACACACCAGCCGCCATGGCGGTGGCCGCCAGCGCCATGGAGTCGGGCGCCATCATCTGCATCTCGTCTTCGTTCACCTGCAGCACGTCGAAGCACTCGCACCATGCCGTCACGTTCGGCAGCGGCTGGGCGACGCGCAGGCCGTCGGGGAGCACGGCCATGATCTTCATGTGCAAATCGCAGTAGATCGGACCGGTGAAATGGGCCCGTACCAACTGCGTGGTCTCCAGATCGAGCTCCCACCCACTCAGAAAGTTGATGTACAGCGCATCCAGGCGCGCCGCGTCCAGCACGGGCTTGAGTCCCAGCCATGTCCACGCCGGTACGCCGCCGGTGAGATGCTCGGTGCGGCGTTCGTCATCGAGATAGCGTAGCTCCACCCGATTATTTGGATACGGCACGCCGATGATCTCGGCGTCCGGTGCCATATGACGCAGCGAGCGACAGAAGAGACGCGCCCGCTCGACCAGGTCGTCGCCGACGCGCGCCAGCGGCACGATCTCCCAGTCATCGGACAGCGCCGCGTCGAGGGCCGACAGGGAGTAGGTGATGCCGCCCCATTCTTCGACGGGCACGCTGCGCTTGTCGCGACCGTGCAGCACGTCCCACACGAACGAGCCGATCACACCGACGCGCTTCTTCCGCGTTTCGTTTGGCGTCGCGGAGGTCGTCACGCGGGCGGCCGACCGGTGTGCTGCGCGATGAACGTGGCGACGGCGCCCACGACACCGGCGGTGCCGGGCAGGGTACCGGGCACGATGCGGCAGGCATCGACCGCCGGCTTGAACGCGCGACGACGCACTTCCTGACGGAGCGGCACGAACAACGCCTCGCCGGCCTGCGTGACGCCACCGGCGATCACGACACAATCGGGATTGAACACGTTGAGCAGATTCGCGATGCCCGTGCCCAGAAAGCGTGCGGTGTCGCGCACGATCTCGATGGCGACTGCGTCGCTGTGCGCCGCAGCCTCGTACACCGTGGCGGCTGTGATCTTCGAGATATCGCCGTTCACCAGTTCCGGCAGGATCGACTGCTGATCGAACGACAGCGCCTCGCGCGCACGCTCGGCGATCGCCGTGCCCGACGCATAGGCCTCGAGGCAGCCGTAGTTGCCACAGCCGCAGCGACGACCCGTCTGGTCGATCGTGGTGTGACCGATTTCACCAGCCACGTCGCTCGAGCCGTGATACAGCTTGCCGTCGAAGATGATGCCGCCGCCGATGCCCGTCCCGATCGTCATGCCGATCACGTTGCGGGCACCCTTGGCGGCACCGACCCACCACTCGCCGTACGTCGCGCAATTCGCGTCGTTGTCGAGTGCGGCCGGCAACCCGGTCAGCGCCGTCATGCGATCGCGCAACGGGATGTTGTGCCAGTTCAGATTCGGCGCCACGAGCACGATGCCCTTCTCGCGGTCGAGCGGTCCGGGTGCTCCCACGCCCACGCCGAGAAACGCATCGCGCGTCACGTTCGCTTCACGCATCGTGTCCGCCACCGCTTCGTTGACCATGCGGGCCATACGCCCGATCACACCATCGGCCCCTTCGTGCGCCGTGGTGGGTTCGGAGCGGAGTCCGTATTGGCGTGATCCATCGGCGGACATCGCGCAGACGACAATGTTGGTGCCGCCAAGATCGACACCGACAATGAACTGGTTGGCTGGGAGGGCAGTCATAAGGGCAAAAGATAATGCCGCCACCCAGTGGTGGCGGCGATGGCGGTCGTTAACGCATGTGGCAGCCGGTCGTCCAACGGACATGCGACTCCCGCCGACGCCTCGAACACCTCGCCCGCGTGCAACCGCGCTGTTCCGAATCGTGACATTGGCCTGCGGGGTCGGACTCGGGTTCACGTCGGCATGCGCCAGCGCCGATGGGACCGCAACGCCAACCGCTCCGCCGGTCGAACCACCGCCCGTCTCGGTCGATCCTCGCACGCTGGCGCCCTACTTCCCGCCCACCACGGGAGCGTCGTGGGACACCATTGCCGCGGAACGTCTCGGCTACGACACCGCGGCCCTCACCGCGGCCCTCGACTGGGCGGGCACGCAACGTTCCACCGCCGTCGTCGTGCTCTGGCGCGGACGGATCGTGGCCGAGCGCTATTGGAACGGCTGGACGCCGACCAAGGACTCGATCATCGCGTCCGCCAGCAAGTCGGTGCTCAGCGCCATCACCGGTGAACTGGCGCGATCGGGACGACTCTCGCTCGACAGCGCTGCGGCGCGCTACCTCGGCAGCGGTTGGTCGCGCAGCCCTGGTACCGAGTCCCGCATCACGGTGCGGCACCTCATGGGTATGATGTCCGGGCTCAATGATTCGCTGCAAACTGTCGTGCAGCCCGGCACGCGCTTCTACTACAATAATCCGGCCTACTACCAGCTGTTCGGGGTCGTGCAGGCGGCCAGCGGCGAGAGTGTCAATGCGCTGTCGCGGCGGGTGCTGTTCGATCGCATCGGCATGTCGGGCTCCACGTGGGTGCCGAACATCGACACGGGCGAACTGGGATGGATTCTGAGCAGCACGGCCCGCGACATGGCGCGCTTCGGCCTGCTGGCGCTGAATCGCGGACGATGGAACGGCGTGGCCGTGCTGGCTGACAGCGCGTGGTTCGCCGCGTCGTGGCGCGCGACGCCGCCGGATAACGCTGGCTACGGACTGCTCTGGTGGCTCAACGGAAGCAGTAGCTACCGCATTCCGGGGCCGTACCTGCTGCCGACGCAACCCGGCGCGCTCATCCCGTCGGCGCCGGCCGATCTGGTCGCCGCGCTCGGCAAGGGCGACAAGAAGATCTATGTCGTGCCGAGCCTCGAACTCGTGGTCATTCGCCACGGGGAAGAGGCCGATGCATCGAGCGGCAATCCCCTCGCGATTTCGGCCTTCGATGAGCAGTGGTGGCGCAAACTCAAGCTTGCGTTTCGCTACTGAGACGCGCGCGTCTCGCGGACGACCTGCGCCGCGACGGCACTCGGTTCTATATCCCGCATGCACTTCCAATGTCCGAGCGGGCAGGCCTCTCCGCCGTGGGCACTGCACGGTCGGCAGGTGAGCGCATCGCGCCCCAGCACCACATGCCGCTCGGCGAGCGGCCCGAAGCCCATCGCCGGCACCGTCGGCCCGAACAGCGCCACCGTGGGCGTGTTCATCGCCGACGCCAGATGCAACGGCGCCGAGTCGTTGGTGGCCAGCACCGCGCAGCGGGAGAGCAGGGCGGCCGAACCGAGTAGCGAGAGTTTGCCGGTCGCGTCGATCACGGCTCGGCCGCCACGCTGATTCACGGCCCCGCTGATCGCCGCAGCCAGCGGCGCATCGCCAGCGGCGCCGATCACCACGATGCGAACGTCGGGCAGTTGCGACACGAGCGCACTCGCCAACGCATCGTACGAGGGCCAGCGCTTGGTTGCCCAGACGCTGCCCGGCGCGAGCGCGATGAGCGGGTCGCCCGCGCCAACGCCGGCGGCGGCCAGCAGAGCCATCACGTGTGCGTCGTCGGAGGCGCCGGGATACAACGACGGCCGCAGTTGCCCTGGAGCCGGCAGCGACGCCTCACGTGGCGCACTCGCCAGCGCCCACAGCCGTTGCGCATGATGCCAGTCTTTGCGGTACGCCACGTGGCGCGAGTACAACCATCGCCCCGCCGACGTGTCGAAGCCCACGCTCGGCACACCGGCCAGGCGCGCCAACGCCGCCGTACGCCACGATCCCTGCGCCATATAGGCGGTGGTCGCCCGCGTATCGCGCAAGCGCGCCGCCACCCGACGGAGCCCGGTAAACCCGGCGTCGGCCTGTCGTTTGTCGTACACAATCACCGATGCGACCGCCGGATGATGCGCCAGCACCGCCGCATTCGCCGGTGTGGCCACCACATGCACCTCGCCCTCACGCGCCAACCGCTCGATGAGCGGGGTGGTGAGGATCATGTCGCCCAAAAAGGACGTCTGAAGCACGGCGGAGACCATATAGCAAAGTAAGGAGTACGGAGTAGGGGGTAAGGAGTCGTCGACTCCCTACCCCCTACTTCCTACTTCCTACTCCGCAGTTATCAGTCGACCTGCAAGACGGCAAGGAACGCTTCCTGCGGAATCTCCACGCTGCCCACCTGCTTCATGCGCTTCTTTCCTTCCTTCTGCTTCTCCAACAGCTTCCGCTTTCGCGAGATGTCGCCGCCGTAGCACTTCGCCGTCACGTCCTTCCGCAGCGGCTTCACGGTCTCACGCGCGATGACCTTCATGCCAATCGTGGCCTGAATGACCACTTCAAACATCTGGCGCGGAATCAGCTCCTTGAGCTTCTCAGCCACCTTGCGGCCCCACTCGTACGCCTTGTCCTTGTGCACAATCACCGAGAACGCGTCGATCGCATCGCCGTTGATGAGCATGTCGAGGCGCACGAGATCGCTCTCGCGATACTCAAGGATCTCGTAGTCCAGCGAGGCATAGCCGCGGCTCACCGTCTTCATCTTGTCGAAGAAGTCGAGAATGATCTCGCCGAGCGGAAACTCCCAGTCGAGTTCCACGCGCACGGTGTCAAGGAAGCGCGTGTTCTTGTAGATGCCGCGACGCTCCATGCCGAGCGTCATGATCGGGCCGATGTAGTCGGATGGGCACATGATGCGTGCCCGAACGTACGGCTCTCTGACGCGCGTAATCACCACCGCCGGCGGCATGAGCGCCGGATTTTCTACCAGCAACTCGGTCCCGTCGGTCTTGAGGACCTGGTACTCCACGCTGGGCACGGTGGTCACCAGATCGAGATTGTACTCGCGCTCCAACCGCTCCTGCACGATTTCCATGTGCAGCAGCCCCAGGAAACCGCATCGGAAGCCGAAACCAAGTGCGGTGGAGGTTTCCGGCTCGTACTGCAGCGAGGCGTCGTTCAGTTTCATCTTTTCGAGCGCATCACGCAGCGTTTCGTACTGTGTGGTGTCGGTCGGATAGATGCCGGCAAATACGAACGACTTCACTTCCTGGTAGCCGGGTAGGGCTTCCGGGGCGCGATTGTCCTGATCGAAAATCGTGTCGCCGGCGCGCGTTTCACGCACCGAGCGCACGGCCGCGAGCACGTAGCCGACTTCGCCGGCATGCAGCACCTCGGTGGGCACCTGACGCAACTGCAGGTAGCCCACTTCGGCCACTTCGTACACGTTGTCCGACGCGCCAAAGGTGATCTTGGTGCCCTTCCGCATCGCACCGTCGACCACGCGAATGCTGGGAATGGCGCCGCGGTATTTGTCGTAATACGAGTCGAAGATGAGCGCGCGCAGCGGGCCGTTCACGTCGCCCGAGGGCGGCGGCACGCGCCGTACGATCTCTTCGAGCAACTCAGGCACCCCGGTGCCTTCCTTGCCGCTCACCTGCAGCACGTCTTCCGGGCGGCAGCCGATCAGGTCGACCACTTCCTGACGACGACGCTCCGGCTCGGCGCCCGGCAGGTCGATTTTGTTGAGCACCGGAATGATCTCGAGTCCGGCATCCATGGCCAAAAACAGATTCGAGAGCGTCTGCGCCTGAATGCCCTGCGAGGCATCGACCACCAGAATCGCGCCTTCGCAGGCCGCGAGTGAACGCGAGACCTCGTACGTGAAGTCCACGTGGCCCGGGGTGTCGATCAGGTTGAGCTCGTAGTTCTGCCCATCGCCCGCTTTGTAGCTCATGCGCACGGCATTGAGCTTGATCGTGATGCCGCGTTCGCGCTCGAGGTCGAGCGTGTCGAGCACCTGAGATTTCATTTCGCGTTTCTGCAACGTGCCGGTTTTCTCGATCAAGCGGTCCGCGAGGGTGGACTTGCCGTGATCGATGTGCGCGACGATGCAGAAGTTGCGGATGTGACTGAGTTCCAACGGTTTGCCTTGCTAGAAGGGGCGATGCGTGGACAGCCTTTTAAGATAATCGATTCGCCCCGCAATCTGGTGACCGCATACAAAACCGGCGGCTGCCCCGAGGGGGCGGCCGCCGTGTAAGTCATTCAGGTTGAGTCGGTTACCGCGGTGGCGGAGGCGTCGTGCCGGAGCCGGCGCCAGCCTGGGCGGCCCGCTGCGCGGCGGTGGGCGGCGCGTTCACCTGCGGCAGGAAGACCACGCGACCGTTCTCGATCGCGGCGATCGCGCCGCCCTTGAGCGTAAACGGGGCACCGCTGATGTAGCCCTGCGGAATCATGCCGGTCTTCTGGTACACGTTGGCCGTCATGATGATGGGATCGAGCATGGCGAGACTGAGGCCGCCATCAATGCTGGTGGTATAGCGCGCCACCGTGACCGGTCCGTTCCCGAAGGCGAAGGCGCCGCTGATGACCGGCACCGGCGAGATGGTGCTGGGCTGGCTGATCACAGCGTCGAACGGCACGCCGGATTCATAGATCGTCTTGGCCAGAATCTCGATCAGCTGCTGCTCGCTGCCCGCCACCGTATCCATAAGGAGGTCGTGGCCCCAGCGGCCGCCGGCCGTGAATGCCGCCAACTCAGGCTTCACGTTCGAGGCGATCGCGACGATCAGCGGCGACTCGCCGTAGTTCAGCAGATGCAGGGCCTCATCGCCGAGCAGACGTCGGGGCTTGACCGTCTTGCCCGCTCTGAGCTGCCCGGCGTCGGTCGGGCGGGCCGGCGAGAGAATCTGGATCGGCAGTGCCGAACCCTTGGTGCGCGTGACCGCAAAAACGGTCACGTACGCGTCACGGTTTACGGAGAGCGATAGGCCCGGCCAGTCGGCCAGCGACGTCACGGCGGTGACGCCCGTGACGGTCACGTGCGGGGTCGGCGCCGCCGGCACCGAACCGGGTGTCGCGCCCTGCGCCAGCACAGCGCTCCCCAGCGTCAACGACGCGGCCGCAGCCAGCATTCCCAACGGTCTGGTCATCTGCTCACGCCTCTTCGGAGGGAATTCTTCCGCAATCCTCAACTAATGATGGGGGCTCGGACGTAGATGTCAAACAGTTCAGTCAGTAGTCGCCGGCGGATCCCCACCCCAAATCCGCGGTCATCGGGCTATCCTTCACCCACATGTCCCAGCCACGCGCCGATCAACTCGACCCCACCGTCCTGGCGGCCCTTGGCCACCTCGAGCTCGTCGCCCGCTGGGTCGTCGACGGCTTCGTGACGGGCATGCACCGCTCGCCGCGGAAGGGCTTCAGCGTCGAGTTCGCCGAGCATCGGCCGTACATGCCGGGCGACGACCTGCGCTATCTCGATTGGCGGATCGCCGGCCGCGCCGATCGTTGGGTGGTGAAGCAGTTCGAGGAAGAGACGAATGCACGCGCCATGCTGGTGCTCGACGTGAGCGCCTCCATGCAGTGGACCAGCGATCCGGCCCGCCTCACCAAGCTGGCGTACGCCGAGCGCTTGGCCGCCGCCGTTGCCCTGTTGCTGCTCCGTCAGCGCGATGCGGTGGGGCTCGTGCGCTTCGACGCGACCCTGCGCGATGTGGTGCCGCCGCGCTCGCAGCAGACCCAGTGGCGCCGACTCATGGCGGCCTTTACCGAGCCGGGTGGCGGGACCAGCTCCGATGTGGCGGGTGCGCTGCTGCAGGCCGGCCGCTTGGTGCGTCGCCCCGGATTCGTGGTGTTGTTGTCCGACCTGCTCACCGATCCCGAGCCGGTGGCCGATGCCGCGCGTACCCTCCGGGCGCGCGGGCACGAGGTGCTGGTGCTGCACGTGATGGATCCAGCCGAACGCGACTTCCCGGAGTCCGGCGAGGCGCGCTATCGCGATCCGGAATCCCAGATCGAAGTGCCGGCCTCACCCGCCGATGTGCGCACCACGTATCAGGCCACGGTACAGGAGGCGCTGGCCGATTGGCGCGCGGCACTCGGGCGGGCCGGGGCGCGCTATGCGGTGGCCATGACCGATGAGCCGTTCGGCCGACCGCTGCGCCATCTGGTCGGCGTGAACGGTCGTGGTGCCATGATCTAGTACTCGTAGCTGCTCCTTCGCGTCCACGTCCTTGCATTCGTCGTAGTCCTCTCGCAGCCTCTCGATGGCGTTTCTCGCTCCGCTGTTTCTGACGCTGGCCACGCTGGTCGGCGTGCCGTTGCTGGTGCATCTGTTGCGCCGAAAGGTTGGCCGTACGGTGGACTTCCCCGCCGTGCGCTACCTCACGCGCATGGAACAGGAACACAGTCGCGATCTGAAGTTGCGTCACCGCCTGCTGCTCTTGCTCCGCATGCTCGCGGTGTTGGCGTTGGCCCTGGCGGCGGCGCGTCCGATTGCCAAGCTTGCCGGACTCGGGCACGCCCCTGTCGCGCTCGCGATCGTGCTCGACAACTCCATGAGCACCGGCCTGATCGGCAACGAGCGCTCCGTGTTCGACAGCTTGCGGGCAGATGTCCGGGGGGTGCTCAACGATCTCTCGAACGATGATCGCGCCTGGATCGTGACCGCCGATGGACGCGTGATCGGTGGGAGTGCGCCGTCGTTGCTGGCGTCGCTGAATGCGCTCGCGCCATTAGGGGGGCGCGGCGATCTGGCGGCCGCGACGCGCCGCGCCGTGGGACTCGCGCGCAGCGGTACGCCGCGCGCCCCCGTGGTTGCCATCGTGAGCGATGGACAGCGCAATGCGTTCACGACGGACAGTGTCGTGAACGCCGGCGCGGTACCGGTGGTGATGCTGGCGCATGGCACGAATACCGTGCGGAATCGTGCGGTGCTGGCGGCGCGGGCGGAGCCGGCGCGTTGGACGCCGTCGGGCACCGTGAACTTCGCGATCAGTGCCCCCGATTCGTCCGAGTGGCGCTTGCTGTTGGACGGACGCACGGTGGCGCGTGGCGCGGTCGCGAGTGCGCCCGTGGGCGCGCCGGTCCGCCTCACGCAGCGGTTGGCGAGCAACAGCACCGGGTGGGTGCGCGGCAAAGTGGAAGTCGACGCCGACGCTCTGCGGGCCGACGACGCGCGGTGGTTTGCGGTGCGCGTGGCGCCGCCGCCGATGGTCGCCGTGCGCAGTGAGGGGGGGCCGTTTTTGTCGGCGGCCCTCTCCACGTTGGTGGATGAGAAGCGTCTTGAGCGAGGAGCCGAGGGCGGGGCGCGCAGTGTGACGGTGTCGGGGGCCGATGCGGCCGGCGTGCGGCTGCCGGTGCTGCTCACGGCGCCGCTCGACCCCGTGCGCATCGGCGACGCCAATCGCACGCTCACGCGCCTCGGGATCCCGTGGCGCTTCGGCGCGATCGCCCGCAACCTCGTACTGGCGCGCGCCGCGAGCAGCGATGGCGCGCCGCTCGATACCAACGCCGCCTCGGTCAGCGTATTCGAAGGGACGCCGGTACGGCTGCGCTATCCGCTGGTGTATTCACCAGGCGCCGCCGCCGCCACTGGCGCGAGTGCACCGGTGATGCCCGACACGCTGGCCACCGCCGGTGGATCGGCGTGGGCCGTGGCGGGCGATGGCTATGTGCTCATCGGCTCGCCGCTCGAGCCCGAGGCGACCGAACTCCCGCTCCGCGCGGCCTTCGTGCCGTGGGTGCTCGAGGCGCTTTCCCGTCGCCTTGGTGAAGACGGCCGTCTCATTGAAGCCGTGCCGGGCGAGCATCTGGTTGGATTGCGCGGTGTGACGGGCCTCGAAGGCCCCGATGGAAAGATCGTGGGCACCAATAGCGACCGTCTTACCGTTCCCAATGAGGCGGGGGTGTACTACCTCCGCCGCCAGGCCGCGCGCGTCGGCGCGCTGGTGGTGAATCCGGAGCCAGAGGAGTCGGACGTGGTGGGGATGGGGCAGGGAGGAGCGGACAGTGCGGTCGCCGCAATGCGGACCCACATTGCCGGACGCGATGTCACGCCGGCCGCCAGCGTGAGTGCGTGGCGCACGCTGGTGTTCGATCGCGCGGCCGGTCATGGCCTGCTGTTGCCACTGGTGGCGCTGGCGCTCGCGGCCTTGTTGGCGGAAGCCTGGTTGGCGAGACACTGATGGGTCTTCCGAGACTGCTCGATGCGATCGAGGCCCTGCCGGCGTTCGCGCGAGTACACAAGGCGATTCCCGGTCCCGGTCAGAGCCTCCGTGTTGGTGGACTCGCCGGGTCGGCCGACGCGGTGTTCGTGGCCGCGCTCGCCCGCGCCCTGCCGCAGCGACTGGTGGTGGTCATCACCGACCAGGTGGGCGATGCCGAACGGTGGCTGGCCGATCTGCAGTCGTTGGTCGACGACATCCCCGTTGCGCTGTACCCGCCGCGCGAAGGCTTCGGCGAAGTGGAGCCGCACGCCGAGGTGGCGGGCGAGCGCGTGGAGACGCTCGAGAAGTTGGGACGTAGCGGCGTGCGCTTGCTGCTCACCACCGCGCGCGCGGTGCTCGAGCAGACCGCGCTGCCGCGCGCGTTGGCTGGCGCGCGGCTTGAACTGCGCAAGGGCGACGTACGTCGGTTGGAAGATCTCACGGCGCATCTCGAGTCCATCGGCTTCGAGCGCGTGCCCATGGTCGAAGACGTCGCGCAGTTCTCGGTGCGCGGCGGCATCATCGACATCTATTCGTTCGGCATGGCCGAGCCGGTGCGCCTCGAGTTCTGGGGCGACGACATCGCCGAGTTGCGCCACTTCGATCTCAACACGCAGCGCAGTACGCGTGATGCCGAGCTCGCGCTGATCCTGCCGGTCGATGGGCGTGTGCGCGACGATGATGGCGACGCCGAACGGGTGTCGCTGCCCTCGCTGTGGCCGCCCGACGCGGTGGTCATCATGCCCGCCGGCACGTCGGTCCTACCTGAGCTGGTTCGCACGTGGGATGAGGCGGCGCACCATCTCGAGCTCGCGCGTCGTCGCGGTGAAGAATGGGTGCGCCGTGAACGGCTGTTCGTGCCGCCGCCCGAGATGGCGAGTACGCTCGCGCGCTTCGGCACCATCCGGATGTCGCCGCCGCCGCAGCGCGCGGTCAGTGCCTCGTCGGCCGACCTTCAGCCACCGGGCCCCGAGCCTGATGTGGCGTTCGCCACGCGTCCGCCGGAATCGATTTCGCGTGACCTGCGTGTGCTGCGTAAGCTGCAGCGCGACGGGTTGCCCACGGTCATTCTGTGCGACAACGCCGGTCAGGTGGAGCGTCTCGACGAACTGCTCGGCGAAGACGGCCCGCTGTCGGCAGCGCTCGCCATCGGCGTGCTCGGCGGGGGGTTCATCATCCCGAACGTCGTGCGCGTGCTCACCGATCACGAGATTTTCCGTCGTGATCGCCGGCTGCGTCGCACGCGCAAGTACACCACCGGTGCCCCCCTCGATACGCTCGGGGCACTCAAGCCGGGCGACTACGTCGTGCACCTCGAGCACGGCATCGGCATCTATCGCGGCATCGAAAAGATCTTCGTGCGCGAAAGCACGATCGAAGCCGCGGTCATCGAGTACGAAGGCGGCGATCGCCTGAATGTGCCGCTGTATCGCATCGATCAGATCGAGCGATACCGCAGCGCGACCGACGTGTCGGAAGACGCGCCGGCGCCGCGGTTGCACAAGCTGGGCGGCAATCGCTGGAAGCAGCAGCGCGAGAAGACGCGCATGGCGATTCTCGAGATGACGCAGGAGCTGCTCGATCTCTACGCCCGTCGCAAAGTGGCCACGCGTCCCACGCATGGGGTGGACACGGCGTGGCAGCGGCAGCTCGAGAGCTCGTTCCTGTTTGAAGATACGCCCGACCAGCGCAAAGCCACCGAAGACGTGAAGCGCGACCTCGAGAGCGATCGCCCGATGGATCGTTTGCTGGTGGGCGACGTGGGCTACGGGAAAACCGAGATCGCCATTCGTGCCGCCTTCAAGGCGGTGCAGGGTGGGCGTCAGGTGGCGGTGCTGGTGCCTACCACGATTCTCGCCGAACAGCACGCGCGCAGCTTCGGTGATCGGCTGGCCGACTTCCCGGTCACGGTGGAAGTGATGAGCCGCTTCCAGACGGCCAAGGAACAGGCCGTCGTGGTCGAGAAGCTCCGGAAGAAGCAAATCGACATCGTGATCGGCACGCATCGATTGCTCAGCCCCGACGTGGAGTTCGCCGACCTCGGCCTCATCATTGTCGATGAGGAGCATCGCTTCGGTGTGAAGCACAAGGAACGGCTGAAGCAGCTCAAGCTGCAAACCGACGTGCTCACCCTCACGGCCACGCCGATTCCGCGTACCCTGCACCAGAGCTTGGCCGGCCTCCGCGATCTCACGCTCATGCAGACCCCGCCGCGCGATCGGTCGCCGGTGCTGACCTTCGTGGAGCCGTTCGACGACGCGCTCATCGAAGAGGCGATCTCGCGCGAGCTCGACCGCGGTGGTCAGGTGTTCTTCGTGCACAATCGCATCGAGACGATCGAAGCGATTGCCGATCACCTGCGTCGTATCGTGCCGCGCGCCACGGTGGCGGTGGGGCACGGTCAGATGAAGGAGCGCGAGCTCGAAGTCGTGATGCGGCAGTTCGTCGATCACGAGGTGGACATCCTGGTGTCCACCCTCATCGTGGAGAGCGGGCTCGACGTCCCGAACGCCAACACGATGTTCGTGAACCGAGCCGACCACCTGGGGCTCGCGCAGCTCTATCAGCTGCGCGGCCGCGTGGGCCGCTCGCACCGCCGGGCGTATTGCTATCTGCTGGTACCCGACCGGGTGGACGAGGATGCCGAGCGCCGCTTGGCCGTGCTCGAACATCACACCGAGCTCGGTGCCGGCTACCGCATTGCCCTGAAAGACCTCGAACTGCGCGGGGCCGGCAATCTGCTGGGCTCGGAGCAGTCGGGCTTTGTGCACTCCGTCGGATTCGATCTGTACCTGCGGCTGCTCGACGAAACCGTGCGGCAGCTGTCGGATGCGGGAGGCCAGAAGGCCTGGATCCCGGCCGACGTGTCGCTCGATTTTCCGAGTTTCCTGCCCGACGATTATATCACGTCGCAGGAAGCCAAACTCGACGTGTACCGTCGGCTCACGGCCTTGCGCGAGCCGAAGGACATTGAGGCGCTCCAGCTGGAGGTGCGCGACCGCTTCGGCCCCATGCCGACGGCGGCCCAGGCGCTCTTTGCCAGCGCCATGCTCCGGGTGCTCGGCGCGGCCCTCGGTGTTGAGGGGGTGCTTGTGCGGGCATCTGAAGCCCGTGTTAGTTTCAGGGCTGACGCAGTTCCCCGCCTGAAGGGGCTGTCAGCGGCCTTCCATGGCGTCCAGTTCCAAGTGGACGTCCGACGGACCCAGCCGCTGGCGCTCAAGTTGACCCGTTTAGGCGGGGCGGAAATGCTCGAGGGCCTGGTGCGCGCGCTGCGTGCCCTCGCTCCCTGATGGCAGCCGACTGGATGCCGTTGGGGTCTCACCAACACTTCTCTTCACTCCGGTGCCGGAGTTCGACCTGATGAAATCGTATCGTTTGTCCGTGCTCGCTGCCGTCGCGTTCGCCGTTGCCTGTGGTGCCGCGTCCAATCCGGACGTCGCGGCCTCGGCCGGTGACCAGCAGCTCTCCGTGACGCGCTTGGCGGATATCCTGGGCACTTCGCAGGCCCCGCTCGAAAAGGACGTCGCGCGCTCCATTGCCGAGCTCTGGGTGAATTACCAGCTCGTGGGTGTGGCGTCCGCCAAGGGCGACTCGCTTGCCGACAAGAAGACCATGGACGAGGCGCTGTGGTCGAACATCGACAACATCCGCGTCAAGAAGTTCTATGACAACGTGTCGAAGGGCTGGGACTCGCTCACCCCGGGACCGGATGAGCAGCGGTACATGAATGGCGAGGCGATGGCCGCCCGTCACATTCTGGTGAAGGTCGAAGCCAACGCGACGCCGGAGCAGAAGGCGGCCGCGATGAAGAAGGCTGAAGGCATTCGCGCCGAAGCCACGCCGGCCAACTTCGCGAAGCTGGCCGCCAAGAGCGACGAGCCGGGCGCGGGCGAGCGCGGCGGCGACCTTGGCCTGTTCGGCAAGGGCATGATGGTGCCCGAGTTCGAGAAGTGCGTCATGGCCATCAAGCCGGGCGAAATTTCGCCGGTGTGCGCCACGTCGTTCGGCTTCCACGTGATCTACCGCTCGCCGTATGCCGACGTCGCCGAGAAGTTCGCGCCGATCGCCAAGCAGCGGAACGTGCAGATCGCCGAGAGCACCTACCTCGCCAAGGTCGAGTCGTCGAACAAGGTCGAGCTGGTGTCGGGCGTTGCCGTGAAGGCCAAGGCCATCGCGCGCAATCCGCTGGGCTATGCGAAGGACAACGACAAGCTCGCCACGTACAAGAGCGGCGAACTCACGTCGTCGGAATTCGCCGATTGGGTTGCCGCCTATCCGCCGAACTCGCAGATCCGTCCGCAGCTCCTGAATGCGCCGGACACGCTGGTGGAGAAGTTCGTGCGTCAGATCGTGCGCAACGAGCTCGTGCTGGGACAGGCCGACAGCGCCAAGGCCACGCTCGACACCGCCGAACTGTCCAACCTGTACCTGAACTTCAAGAACGCTGTGACGCAGACGTGGACGTCGCTCAACGTCGAGCCGTCCAAGCTCGCCGACAGTGCGAAGGCCGGTGGCGACAAGGCGAAGATCGCCGCCTCGCGCATCGAGTCGTTCTTCGACAAGCTGATCAAGAACGAAGTGCCGTTCGTGGACGTGCCGTACCCGGTCGCCCGCGCGTTGCAGAAGAAGTTCGCGTTCTCGATCAACGACGCGGGCCTCGACAAGGTTGTTGAGAAGGCCAAGACGGTCCGTGCCACGGCTGACTCGCTGAAGGCTGGCAAGGGCGCGCCTGGCGCGGCGGCTCCGGGCGGTGCGCCGGCTCCGACGCCGATGCCTGACACCACCAAGAAGTAAGCCCGTTTTCAACGAACCCCTGGTCATCCGACCGGGTACTATACGGAATGATGCCCAGACTGCTTTCTCTGCTGACCGGCGCCGCGATCATCGCGGCGCCGTTGTCGGTTACGCTGGCGCAGGACGCGCCCAAGCCGGCGCCCAAGGCGGCCGCCGCCGACACGGTGCAACCCAAAGGGTTGCCGGTCGACGGCATTGCCGCCGTCGTGGGTGACCAGGTCGTGCTCGTGTCCGAGGTACTGGCGGCGGTCAATTCGGCCCGCTCGGCCGGGGCCAAGGTCACGTCGGCCGAGGACCTCGTGAAGCTGGAGCAGGAAATTCTGCAACAGTTGGTGGAAGCCGAGTTGCTCGTCCAGAAGGCCAAGGAGCTCAAGGTCGAGGCCAATGACGCCGAGCTTCAGCGCTCCATCGATGACAACGAGAAGCAGATCCGATCGCAGTTCAAGACCGAACCCGAGTTCAAGGCGGCCCTCAAGGAAGCGGGCTTCGGCACGGTCGATGAGTGGCGCAAGCTGCAGAACGATCAGCTGACGCGTCGCAACCTGCAGCAGGAAGTCGTGAGCAAGTTGAAGCGCGACGGCAAGATGACGGCGATCAACGTGACCGAAGCCGAGATCACGGAAGCCTTCGAGTCAAACCGTGCCAAGCTGCCTCGCAAAGCCGCGCGCGTCGGCTTGCGCCAGGTGGTGATCGCGACCAAGCCGTCGGAAGAGTCGAAGAAGAAGGCGCGCGCCAAGATCGATTCGATTCGCGTGGAACTCGACAAGCACCCCGAAGACTTCGAGAACATCGCCAAGAAAGAGTCGATGGACGGTTCGAAGGAGCTCGGCGGAGACCTCGGCTGGAATCGCCGTGGTCGCATGGTGCCTGAGTTCGATCGGATGATGTTTGCGCTCAATCCGGGCATCGTCAGCCCCGTGGTGGAAACGGCGTTCGGCTATCACATCATCCGTGTGGATCGCGTGCAGCCAGCCGAGGTGAAGGCGCGCCACATTCTTATTCGCCCCACGGTCGACACGGCCGATGAGCGTCGCGCGAAGGCGCTGGCTGATAGCATCGCGACGGCGTGGCGGACCGGTGGCAGCTTCGATTCACTCAGCGTGAAGTTTCACGATACGGCGGGTGGCGAAGACAAGACCATTCCCGAGTATCCGCGTAGCGAGCTGCCGGAGCCCTATCGCAACGCGCTCGAAGGAGCGAAGCTGGGCGACATCATCGACCCGTTCCCGATGCCGGATCCGTCGGCGGGCGTGAATAAGTACATCGTCGCGCAGGTCACGTTCCTCGACGAAGCCGGCGAGTACACGCTCAAGGAAGTGCGTGAGCGGCTGCGCTCGCAGCTGTCCGAAGAGCGCAGTATGCGCCGCCTGATCGACACGCTGAAGAAGCAGACGTACGTGTCGGTGCGATACGATCCGTCGAAGCAGACGGTCACGCCGTAAGGCGGTGACGGTGATGCGCCTCGCGCTCACGCTCGGCGATCCCCGTGGCATCGGCCCGGAGATCGCCGCCAGGGCGCTCAGTGACCCGCGGATCGCGGCACTGGGCGCTTCGTGGTATGTGATCGGCCCAACGGGCACCCCGGTGCCGGTGCACGAATCGATCGGCGTTTGGGCGCCCACGGGGGCCAGCGCTGTCGATATCGCCCTGGCCGGACGGCTGGCCGGCCTCGCGGTGGAGCGGGCCGCCCAGATGGCGCTGGCGGGCGAGGTGGATGGCATTGTCACGGCCCCGCTCGATAAAGCGGCGCTGCAGGCGGGCGGGTTCGATTTTCCCGGTCACACCGAGATGCTGGCCGAGCTGGCGGGCGTACCGGCCACGATGATGCTGGCGTCGGATCGGTTGCGCGTGGTGCTGGCGACCACCCATGTCGCCTTACGCGACGTGCCGGCGGCGGTGACGCGCGAGGCGCTGTTGCAGGCGGCCCATGCCACCCGTGAGGGGCTGCGCCACGACTTCGGCATCGCCGAGCCCCGGTTGGCCCTCTGTGCCCTCAATCCGCACGCGGGCGACAGTGGTCGGTTCGGGCAGGAAGACGACGACCTGCTGGCCCCCGTGGCCCGGGAATCGGGCATGGCGGGGCCGTACCCGGCCGATACCGTATTCGTGCGGGCGATGCGCGGTGAGTTCGACGCCGTGATCGCCCCGTATCACGATGTCGGGATGACGGCGATCAAGGTGGCGAGCTTTGGGAGTGCGGTGAACGTCACGTTGGGACTGCCGTTCGTGCGCACCAGCCCCGATCATGGCACCGCGCTCGACATCGCGGGGCAGGGGGTGGCAAGCGCCGAGAGTATGGTGGCGGCCATGCGACTGGCGGTGGAGATGGTGGAGCGACGCCGCGTCGGCTAGGACGCGGTGATTGAACGTGGTTGCGGGTCGGTGACCGAGCCCCCCCATTGTCTCTAAGTGCATGGCCCCACTAACTTTTAAGGCTATGCAGATTCGCAACGTCGCCATCATCGCGCACGTCGACCACGGGAAGACCACCCTCGTCGACAAAATGCTCCGCCAGGCTGGAGCCTTCCGCGAAAATCAGGTCGTAGAAGAACGCGTGATGGATTCCAATCCGCTTGAAAAA
>CANHJV010000049.1 GCA_947461225.1 Gemmatimonadota bacterium
GATCGGGCGAAATGATGCGCAGATCTTCGCCGCGCTTCGTCGACTTCAACACCTTGTTGCCGGCGAAGTAGACCACCGACGGATTGTGCGGCGAGAGGAAGAACGGCGCGTTCCAGTTGTACCGGATCGAGAGCTCGCTCGAATCCTTCGCCTGCTGCGCGCGGAGCGCCGCGATGGCGGTGTTCTGCGCCTTGGTGGCCGCCACCATCGGATTGCCACGCACGGTCGCGATCGAATCTTCCCACTGCTTGTAGAGCGCCTGCCAGGTGGGCTTCGCGAAGTTCATGCGCTCGCCGGTCTTCAGGTTCAGGCGCGAGGCGTTACCGCCCTGCGACTCGCCGTACACCACGTTCGGATCGGTGGGGTCCATGGCGGCGTAGAAGCCGTCGCCGCCGGCGATCGTGAACCAGTAGCCTAGGCTCGTGGTGGGGGTGCGACGCTTGCTCGGGCCACACCAGGTACCGTTATCCTGCGCCCCGCCGCAGATGTTGTACGGCACGGCCATGTCGTACGCCACTTCGTAGAACTGCGCCACGGGAATGTTCTGTCCCTGCACGAAGTTGCCGCCCTTGTCGAACGTGATGGCGATACCGCCATCGTTCGCCACCGCCCAGCGCTCCGGGTCCGTGGGGTCGATCCAGATGCCGTGCGTATCGATATGCACGCCATTGGCCGTCGTGCGGTTCGTCTTGCCGCCGTCTTCCGACATCTGCAGGTCGGTGCTCGAGAAGTACACGCGATCGGGGTTCTTCGGATCGCTGCGCACCTGCGAGTAGTAGAACGGACGCACGTTGTAGTTGTTCATCTGCGCCCACGTGGCGCCGCCATCGGTGCTCTTCCACAGCCCGTTGTTCTTCGGGCTGCGCTCACCGACGATCGGACCGGTCGCATTGGCCGCCGCTTCGATCATCATGTACATGACGCTCGGATTGGCGCGGTTGATGTCGATCGTCATGCGTCCCTTCTGACCGGCTGGGAATCCACCGCCCTTCACTTCCGCCCACGTGGTGCCGCCGTCGGTGCTCTTCCAGAGCGCCGAGCCGGGGCCGCCGCTGAACAGCGAGTACGGCGTGCGACGCCGCTCCCAGCTGGTGGCGAACACGACGTTCGGATCCTTCGGGTGGATGGCCACGTCAACCATGCCCGCCTTGTCGCTCACGAACTTCACCAGCTGCCAGCTCGTGCCGCCGTCGGTGGTCCGGTACACGCCGCGCTCCGGGTTGGAACGCCACGCCGCCCCCAATGCCGCCACGAACACGATGTTCGGGTTGGTCGGGTGCACCGCGATGCGGCCGATGTGCTCGGTTTTCTCGAGCCCCTTGGCCGACCATGTGATGCCGCCGTCGGTGGACTTGAAGATGCCGCCGCCCGGCTCGATGGAGTTACGCGAGTTCGGCTCGCCGGTGCCGGCCCACACCTGCTGCGTATCCGACGGCGCGATGGCGAGCATGCCCATCGAAATCACGCGCTTATCGTCGAACACTGGGCGCCACGTGGTGCCGTTGTTGGTGGTCTTCCAGATGCCACCGCCGGCGGCCGCGGCGAACAAGGTCTTGGACGGGCCGGGAATGCCGACCACATCGGACATGCGGCCCATGAAGTTGGCGGGGCCAACCGTACGCCAGCGCATGCCGGCCACAGCAGCGGAGTCGAGGGACTGCGCACCCAGCTCGGGAGCGCCCAGCGACTGGGCACCCACGAGCACGCTGCCAGCCAGCCACGCGAGGGAGGAAATTCGGGACATAGGGGAACGGTGGAGGGAGTCTTGCGGGGACACCATGGAAAACGTACGCAACCTCCTACACGTTTAGCCAATGACTCAAACTCGTGGTATCGCCGCGTTCAGCGCGGCCGCTCCTCTCGGTCCGTGGAGCTTCGAGCGCCGGGCCCCCGGCCCGAACGATGTGCAGATCCAGATCCTGTTCTGCGGCATCTGCCATTCCGACCTGCACACCGTGCGCGGCGAATGGGGCCCAATCGCCTATCCGCAGGTACCGGGGCATGAAATCGTGGGACGGGTCGTTTCAACCGGCGCGGCCGTGACCCGATGGAAGACGGGCGACCTGGTGGGCGTCGGCTGCATGGTCGACAGCTGCCGCACCTGCCCCTCCTGCGAGGCCGGGCTCGAGCAGTACTGCGACGGCGGCATGACGGGCACCTACGGCGGCGTGGAGAAGCAGACGGGCCTTCCCACGCAGGGCGGCTACTCCGACGCGATCGTGGTCGACGACCGCTACGTCCTCCGCATTCCCGAGGGCATGGACCCGGCCAGTGCCGCCCCGCTGCTCTGCGCCGGCATCACCACCTTCTCGCCGCTTCGCCATTGGAAGGTCGGTCCGGGCAGCCGCGTTGGCGTCGTGGGCATCGGTGGTTTGGGCCACATGGCGGTGAAGCTGGCCGCCGCGATGGGCGCCCACGTCGTCGTGCTCACCACCTCGCCGTCCAAGATCGACGACGCCAAGCGCCTCGGGGCGCATGAGGTCGTGATTTCCACGGACAAGGCCGCCATGAAGGCCGTCGCCAACTCGCTCGACCTGATCATCGATACCGTCGGGACCTCGCACGATCTCGTGCCCGAGTTCGCCCTCCTCCGTCGCGACGGCACGCTCTGTCTACTCGGCGGCTCTCCCGAGCCGCACCACTATCCCGGCGCCTTCGGTTTCATCACGAAGCGGAAGAAGCTGGCCGGCTCGCTCATTGGCGGCATCCCGGAAACGCAGGAGATGCTCGACTTCTGCGCCGCGCACAACATTGCCGCCGACATCGAAGTGGTGGCCGCGTCGGCGGTCAACGACGCCTACGAGCGCATGCTCAGGTCCGACGTGAAGTACCGGTTCGTCATCGATCTCAGCACGCTGCACGCGTGATCACCCGTCCCGATGCTGACGGAGGCGGGTCGCTTCCGTTACCATTGACGCATGTCGCCCGCACTTCTTACGGAAGGGCCTGACCCGGGCTCAATCCTCGTCGTCGAAGACGACGCCGATCTGCTGACGGTGCTCACGAACACCCTCGGCACGATTTGCCGTGTGGTTCGTACGGCGTCCACACTCGCCGACGCCATTCGGGAGTGCACGACCCATGCGCCCGATATCGTCGTGCTCGATCTCGGCCTCCCCGACGGCGACGGTGCTGACCCGCTGCGCCGTTTGCGCGGCCTCACCGACGTGCCGATCATCGTCCTGTCGGAGCGGGCGGAGGAAGACGATAAAGTCGCACTGCTCGACGCGGGCGCCGACGACTTCATCATCAAGCCCTGCGGTGCCGAGGAGTTGCTGGCTCGTGTGCGGGGCCAGATGCGGCGTTCGGCCACGTCGATCGCCGCGCGTTCATGGGCGCGCATCATCACGGACGGCGTCGAGATCGACCTCATCGCGCAACGCGTGGTCCGGCACGGTGAGCCACAGCGACTCACGCCCACCGAATGGGCATTGCTGCGCGCGCTCGTGCTGCATTCGGGACGCGCGCTGTCGCCGCGCCAGTTATGGGATCTCGTGTGGGCTCGCGAGTTCGGCGACTTCGCCACGCACGTGCGTGTGCACATGACGCACCTGCGGCGGAAAGTCGAGCCCGACCCGTCGATGCCGCGCCTGATCATCACCGAGCCAGGCGTGGGCTATCGATTCGTCGGACCCAGCTAGCGCACCGGCCAACGATCCCGACGCTACTTGACGCAGGTGGCGAACAGATTCCGCTGCACGTCCTTCGGCGTCTTGAACACACCGGCGAAGCAACGGAGCCGATCGACAACACCGCCGCCATCGCACCGCGCTGGCCATCCCACCGCTTGCCGCGTCCTACGCGCGGCTTCACATTCGCTCCCATGATGCGACTGACTCTTGCGGTGAGCGACCAACCAGTCATGACCCTGACCGAGGCGCTCGCGCGCTTCGATGCGTTGCCCGCGGTGTCCACGCAGGAGATGCACGGCGAGTGGCGCGGCTCCGGGGTGCCGACCGGCCACGACATGGACGGATTGCTCGAGACCTACCAGTGGTACGGCAAGTCGTTCCTGAGCGACGAGGTCGTGCATCCGCTCGTGTTCCGGACACGCGCCGGCGAGAAGTACGCCATCGATCCGTGCCGCATTCCGCTGTCGCTGTCGCGCTATCATGCGCTCACGCGGAACGTCGCAGCACGCGCGCTCTTCACACTCGCCACGCCGCTCCTCCGCACGCGCGAACCGCGAGCGCGCTTGCGGGCCGTGACCTACCGAGGCGTGACCACGGCGGCGATGGTGTATGACCACTTGCCGATTATCGACTGCTTTCGACGCCTCGACGATCACACCATGCTGGGGTTAATGGACCGACGCGGCGCCGCACCATTCTTTTTTCAGTTGGAGCGTGACACATGAGGCTGGCGCGTTGGCTGATGGGGGCACTCATGGTGGCCGTGCTGCTCCTGCTAGGACTCCTGAGCGTCTGGGCACCCGACAAGCCCGTCGCGTTGCTGACCGCACGCTGGGCGCCGCCACCGTCACGCTTCGTGGCGCTCAGTGGCATGCAGGTGCATCTGCGTGACGAAGGACCCCGCACCGATTCGGTCCCGATCGTCCTCGTGCATGGCACGTCGGCCAGTTTGCACACGTGGGATGGATGGGCCGAGTCGATGCGCGGTTCGCGTCGCGTGATCCGCTTCGATCTGCCCGGATTCGGCCTCACCGGCCCCTCGCCCGACAATGACTACTCACTGGCTGCCTACACCCGCGTCACGCTGCAACTGCTCGACTCGATCGGCGTGCGCCGCTTCGCGATCGCCGGCAATTCGCTTGGCGGCGAAGTGGCATGGCACGTAGCCGTCGCGGCCCCCGATCGCGTGGCGGCGCTGCTCCTGGTGGATGCCGTGGGGTACCCGATCGTGTCGCAGACGGTCCCGATCGGATTTCGCATGGCGCGCACGGAAGGGCTCGCGTGGCTGTTCACCCGCATTCTGCCGCGCAGCGTCGTGGAATCGAGCGTGCGCAGCGTGTACGGTGACCCGTCACGCGTGAGCGATGCGCTCGTCACGCGGTACTTCGAGCTCACGCTGCGCGAGGGCAATCGCGCGTCGCTGCCACGTCGCTTCGCACAGTCCAGCAACGGCGCCGATTCCGCGCGCATCGCCACGCTCCACGTGCCCACGTTGATCATGTGGGGCGGGCGCGATGGCCTCATTCCGCCCGATCACGCCGGGCGCTTCGCGCGCGACATCGCCGGCAGCCGCATCGCACTCTTCCCCGAGCTCGGCCATGTACCGCACGAGGAAGATCCGGTACGGACGGCCGCGGCGGCGCGCGCGTTTCTCGACTGCGTGAGCTGCCCCGGCAGTCGCTGAACTGATCAGGTGCTTGGCGGGTCCTTCATGCGCGTGCGCGTGACCCCGGTCATGATGCCGAGGCCAAGCATCACGAGGCAGGCGATGACGATGTACGTGGATGAGACGCCCATGACGGAAAGCCCCCACGCCACGCCGCCGACAAAGACCAGAAAACCGACGAGGTAGAGTCCAAGATTCATAAGAGGCTCCGGGAGTGAGTGATTCCCGGAGCCTCCTATGCAAGTGCTGTGCTGGCGTGGGCGTTACCGGCCCGCGTTCACCCGTGCCGACAGTCCGGCCAGCCGTTCGCCGGCCGCTCTGAGCGTTTCTTCCCGCTTGGCGAAATGGAAGCGGATGAGATGATTCACCGGCTCGCGGAAAAAGCTCGAGCCCGGCACACCGGCCACGCCAATGTCCTTGATCAGCCATTCCGAGGCCAGCGTGTCGTTGGCAAAGCCGAGCGCCGTGATATCCACCATCACGTAGTAGGCGCCCTGGGGCTCGGTGAACGGCAAGCCCGTGCTGCGGAGGATGTCGAGGAAGAGCTCGCGCTTGGCGCTATACAGCTCGGTCAGCCCCGCGTAATACGAGTCGGGCAGCTCGAGGGCGCCGACCGCCGCTTCCATGAGCGGCGCCGCCGCGCCGACGGTCAGGAAATCATGCACCTTCTTCGCCTGCGCGATCACGCTGGCGGGCGCATGCACGTAGCCCAGACGCCAGCCGGTGATCGAGTACGTCTTCGACAGGGAGCTGCAGGTGATCGTGCGCTCGAAGGCGCCAGGCAGCGTGTTGAAGTACACGTGCTGGTGCGGCTCATAGACGATGTGCTCGTACGGCTCGTCCATGATCACCCAGGTGTCATACTGCTGCGCGTACTTGAGGATGATCATCAACTCCTCACGCGTGAACACCTTGCCGCTGGGATTCGACGGGTTGCACACCACGATCGCCTTCGGACGCTGCGCGAACGCGGCGGCCAGCACGTCTTCGTCGAAGTTGAAGTGTGGCGGATGCAGCGGGACGTAGATGGGCTCGGCCCCGGAGAGAATCGCGTCGGCCGCGTAATTCTCGTAGAACGGGGAGAACACGATCACCTTGTCGCCCGGATTGCACGCCGTCATCATGGCGACCATCATCGCTTCCGTGCTGCCGCAGGTGACCACGAGTTCCGATTCGGGGTCGACCTCGAGGCCGCTGAAGCGCGAGATCTTCTTGGCCAGTGCCGTCCGGAAGCGCGGGGCGCCCCACGTCACTGCATACTGATGGAACGGCCCGCGCGTCGCGCGCTCCAGCCCCTCCAGCAACACTTCCGGCGGATCGAAGTCCGGGAAGCCCTGCGACAAGTTGATGGCGCCATGCTGGTTCGCGAGGCGCGTGGTACCGCGAATCACCGATTCGCTGAAGACGGAAAGACGCTGAGCAGTCGTAGGCATGTCGTCGACATATACCGCGCGGTGCAGGTCGGCGCTACCTTCGCGCCATGCCTACCCGCACCTTCTGGCTGATCAGCGCGTCGGGGCTCGCCCCGTTTCTCGTCTGCCTCGCCCTCGCCTACGGCTCTCCCGATGTCAGCGCGTTGCACGACGCCGCGGTGAGCACCTTCCTCGTGTACGCCGCCCTCACGCTCAGCTTTCTGGGTGGGGCGCGCTGGGGTGCCGAGCTGGCGCGGTCCCCCGACGCGCCGAACCTCCGGCGCATGGTGGCGGCCGCGATGCCGACCGTGGTGGGACTCGCCGCCCTGTTGCCGCAGACGCCACACCAGGCGGCGCTCGGGCTGCTCATGCTGAGCGGGGGGATCCAGCTGGCGTGGGACGTCGCCGCGTCGCGCGAGGGACTGCTGCCCCCGTGGAACGCCCGCGTGCGCACCGTCATGACCGTTGCCGGCACGCTGTGCAGTCTCGCGCTCTGGCCCACTATCGCGTGACCACCACAGATCCGTGTGGCACGGCTGACGATACGCCGCTGCCGACGTCGCTGCGCGATACCGTGTGCGCGCAGCTCGGCATCGCCCCCGCGCCACCGACGCTGGATTTCCTGGAGGCCGTCTACGCCGCCTGGTGCCGTCGCGTGCCGTTCGACAACGTGCGCAAGCTGATCGCGCTGCGAGAGGCATCCCCACCGCCGCTGCCGGGCACACAGGCCACCGATTTCTTCGCGCACTGGCTGGCCCATGGCACGGGCGGCACCTGTTGGTCTTCCAGCAATGCGCTGTACATGCTCGTTACCGCCCTCGGCTTCACGGCGCGACGTATTGCGGGATCGATGCGCGACCTGGGGTTCATCACGCACGGCAGCACGGTGGTGACCGTCGACCAACGCGACTGGCTGGTGGATTCGTCCGCGCTCACGCAGCGTCCCGTGCCACTCTTCGCCGGACCGTACTGCGATCCCGATCCCGCCTTCGCGACCACCTGGGCCATGGATGGCGACACGCACCTGCTGCGCTTCGGCGCCGCCCCCGGTCCCGAGCACACCGTGTGCCGGTTCATGATCGATCCGATCGATCATGCGTATCTCGACGCGGCGCACGAGCGATCACGCGGGTTCGGACGCTTCAACGACATCACCTACGCGCGGCGCAATGTCGCCGATGGATTTCTCGTGCTGTCATCGGCCGTGCGCTATCACCGTACGGCACACGGCACCGATGTCCGTCCGCTCGACCGCGACGCCCTGCGGCAGGTGCTCGCCGACGACTTCGGTCTCGGCCGTGACATCCTGCAGCGCTATGAGGCGTGCGGTGCCCTCGATGCGAACTTCACAGGGACGGGCCCAATATGAACGCCGCCGAAACCGGCTTCGCCATCGCCGCGCGTCGCTTGCTACCGCTGCTGTTCGTGAGCTACATCGTGGCGTTTCTCGACCGCGTGAATATCGGCTTCGCGAAGCTGCAAATGGCCTCGGACCTCGGCTACTCCGACGCGGTGTACGGATTCGGCGCCGGCATCTTTTTTCTCGGCTACTTCCTGTTCGAGGTACCGAGCAATCTGCTGCTGGAGAAGTTCGGCGCGCGCCGGTGGATCACCCGCATCATGTTCACCTGGGCCATCGTCTCCGGTGCGTTCGCCTTCGTGGACCGGATTCCCTGGGGACCGCTGCCGGCCCTGTTCGGGGTCGCACCGCTTGCGTTCGGGTTCTATGCGCTGCGCTTTCTGCTCGGTATCGCCGAAGCCGGGTTCTTTCCGGGCATCATTCTCTATCTCACGTACTGGTTTCCCGCCGCCAAGCGCGCCCGCACGGTGGCGCTGTTCATGACGGCGGTGGCCGCCGCCAACGTGATCGGCGCCCCGGTGTCGGGGGCGATCATGCAGTACGCGGATGGCATGGGTGGCCTGAGCGGATGGCGATGGCTGTTCGTACTCGAGGCGATTCCGTCGATCATGGCCGGCATCGGCATCTGGTTCCTCCTGCCCGACCGACCAGCGCAGGCGTCGTGGCTCACCCCGGAACAACGCGACGCGATCACCGCGCAACTCGCCCACGAAGACACCGCCGCGCACGGCGCCATGAGTGTCGCCGCGACGGGTGCCGTGCAGGCGCTGCGCAGTGGTCGTGTGTGGGTGCTGGCGCTCGTGTATCTGGCCGGCACATTCGCCCTGTACGGCGTGAGTTTCTGGATGCCGACCATCGTGCAGGAACTCGGCATCGGCAAAACGGAGTACCTCCAGATCGGCCTGCTCAGCATGATCCCGTGGGGCACCGCCGGCATCGCCATGGTGTGGGCCGGTGCGCGCTCCGACCGCACGGGGAAGCGTCGCCAGCATGTGGCGGGCTCATTGTTGCTGGCCGGGTCGGGGCTGGTCGCGCTGGTGCTCGTCGGGGCGCACGTGGTGCCGGCGCTGATCGCCCTCTGCTTGGTGACGTCCGGCGTGCTGTCGTTCTTCGCCACGTTCTGGTCGTTGCCCACCGCCTTCCTCCGACAAACCGCCGCAGCGGCCGGTATCGCCTGGATCAACGCGGTCGGGAATCTCGGCGGCCATTTCGGACCGGACATCGTCGGCCGCCTCCGAACGGCCACCGGCAGTGCGAACTCCGCGTTTCTCTTTCTGGCGGCGCTGGCGGTGGCCGGGGCCCTCCTCACACTCTTCGGGACGGGTGCACGCCAGCGGATCATCACGACACAGGAAGCCTGACGATGCGAATGCAAATGACCGGGCACGTCGTGCGTGCGGCAATCCTGCTCGGCGTGCTGGTCTGGCTGGCCCCGCAATTGGCGCAGTCACAGTCACAGCCCAGGTCGCAGTCGCAGGCGGCGCCTGCGCCAACCGCCATCGACCGCGCGCTGGCGGCCAGTCAGTGGCGCGAGGCGGTGCGTCTGCTCGACAGCGCGCTCATGGTAACGCCGCGCGATGCCACCCGCCTGCAGCAGCGCGGCCGCGCGCATCGTGAACTCGAGCAGTTCGACAAGGCGCTCGCCGACTACACGAAGGCGATCGCCGTCGACCGTCGCTTTGCCGCCGCCTACGGTGGCCGGGCCATCGTCCATCAGCGACTGGGTAACGGGAAAGCCTCCTTCGCCGACATCGACAGCGCCCGCGCCCTCGGGATGAACGATCCGCAACTCGATCTTGTGGAGGGGATCGGCTACCTGATGAACGAGGATGGCGCCAAGGCCTGGGCCCGTTTCGACAAGTACGTGCGCGCCGTCCCCGACGCCGCGCAGGGCTGGTTTCTTCGCGGGCGCGCGGCGGGGATATCGGGGCGCGGCGCCGACGCCGAAAAGGACTTCACGGCGGCGATTCAACGGCGGATGACGGGACCCGAGGTGTACACCTTACGGGCTCTGACCCGGGCGGCGCTGGGGAACGCCGAAGGTGCGTGTGCCGACCTGAACGAGGCCGCGAAGCTGGGCGACAAGGCGGCCACCGCCGCCGTGGCGAAGAACTGCCGCTAGGCCGTTAGACCTCTGGCCCGTTCGCGGTGCCACCGGAGCGCCACCGCGAGGAGCACGGCCGCTCCCAGCGTAAAGGTGATCCCCCCAAAGGCCGTACCCGCGAGCGCGGTCTTCGCACCGTCATGCGCGCGGAGCCGGTGTCCGGTCGCCGCGCCGAGTGTCGCGACGACGACCAGCAGCCGGATGATCCAGAGGCCGTGTTGCCGCGGCATGCGTGGGAGGCGGTGTTCGGCGAACGGCCCCGCATTGGCCCGTACAGGGCTCCGCCAGTGCCACAGGGCGCGCTGGCGCACCATGCGGCGCCAGATCACCAGCGTAACCACCGCAAAGATGACGCTACACCAGAGCTGCAGCGCGTCGTGCAGTGGCACCGTCCCGCCGAAATGGGGGACGGGCGTTCGCAGAACGGGGAACATCGGGACGAGCCAACCGGAGTGATTGCCATGGGTGACGCCGTCCAAGACGACGTGGCTCATCCCACCCATCCACGCCGAGATCGCCACCCGTGCCCACTCACGCGCCGTGCGAGGCGGTCGGATCGCCGCGAGATCGTGCGGGCGCCACCACGCATGATCCGGCACGTACGGAAGCAGCGCCGGGATGAGCAACACGCTGGTGACCCAGACCAACAGCGCCGTCAACGGCATCGTGAACCAGAACTGGGCCCACACGGTGTGGCTGACGAGCCAATCGTCGTGCAGGCGGCCGATGAACTCCAAGTCCGGGGCCATGCTGCCAATACAGAGCGCGATGCCGGAGAAACGGGCGGGCCACCGGAGTTTTAACGGGAGAACCAGCGCCTGATGTGACAGGAGTGTGGCGGGCATGTCGCTCCAGGGTCGGTGGCATCGCGGGACGTCAGCACTTCCGCGTCGAGAATCGCCGACCTCCTCGACCGTTGCCCGACGATCGGGTCCCAAGGTGGAGTCGGTCACGCAACAGCTTCGCAACGGCCGTCCGGTCTGCCGAGCGCGAGGGCATCATGTGTCGCCGCGGGGCGCTGAATCGTCCATGCGACAGAGCACAGTTATGCCAGACACAAAACATGGCGATCGGTGCAGATCCCACACGTTTTCCAGTGCCGTGACACCATGCCCCAATTAGACCGCGTGCTGGCACGGCTTGAGTCTGGCGCGGCCAGCCAGATCATTCTCGAAGCCGACGCCCCCATCCGCTGCGTCACCCCAGCCGGCCCGCAGGCCGTGAGCCAGCAAGCGCTGTCGGCCAAGCAGATTCTTGGGCTCGTAGGCGAACTCGCAGCCGACGAAGACAAACCCAGCATCGCCGCTGCCACGGGCATCCGCTTCCTGTACCGCTGGAACGACCAGCGGTGGCTGGTCTCGCAGGAGGCCGAGGCGCCCGCGCTGCGCCTCATGGTTCGCAAGTGGGTGGAGAAGGCTACGCCGGACGACCCCGAGAAACCGGCCACACAGCAGCACATGCGCCGCCGGGCCAGCGACCGACCGTTCGGCTCGTTCGAAAATGAAGGGAGCGCCCGCGCCGCGATGGATTCGCTGCTCCGCGAACAGGTGCGGCGCGGCGCCGCCGACCTGCACCTGCGTGTCGGTGAGCGCCCCATTCTGCGATTGGGCGGTGACCTCGTCCGGATCGAGGAGCACGCCGTGCTGGACGACGGCGTGGTGTCCGGGATGATGTGGTCCGTCATGCCTGACCGGAACAAGGCCGAGTTCGATGCGGCGTGGGACACCGACTTCGCGTACGAGATCGCCGGCGTGTCGCGCTTCCGCGTGAACGTGCTGCGCGACCGGCACGGCGTGGCCGCGGTGGTCCGGACCATCGCCACCACCACCGTCACGGTGGAGCAGATGGGAATCAGCCCCGAAGTGCAGCAGCTGTGCGCGCTCACGAAGGGACTCGTGCTGGTCACCGGTCCGACCGGATCGGGCAAGTCCACCACGCTGTGCGCGCTGGTGGATCTCGTGAACCGGTCGCGCTCGGATCACATCATCACCATCGAAGATCCGATCGAGTTCGTTCATCAGAGCAAAAAGTGCTTGATCACGCAACGGCAGGTCGGCGTCCATACGCAGTCGTTCAAGAGCGCGCTGCGCGCCGCCCTCCGCGAAGACCCCGACATCATTCTCGTAGGCGAGCTGCGCGATCTGGAGACGGTCGCCATCGCCCTGGAGACCGCCGAAACCGGCCACCTCGTGTTCGGCACGCTCCACACGTCGACGGCAGCATCGACGATCAATCGGATCATCGATCAGTTCCCCGCCGACCGACAGGATCAGATCCGCGTCATGCTGGCCGAATCGCTCAAGGCCGTCGTGTCACAGACGCTGTGCAAGAAAATCGGCGGCGGACGGGTCGCGGCGCGCGAAATCTTGATCGTGAACAAAGCCGTGAGTGCGATGATCCGCGAAGGCAAGACCGTGCAGATCAACAATGTCATCCAGACCCAGCGGAAGCTGGGCATGGAGACGTTGAACGACGCCCTCATTCACCTCGTGAAGAACAAGACCGTCGACGCGGAAGAAGCCTACGTGAAGTCGGCCGAAAAGAAGGACATGGCCTCGAGGCTGCGCGCGCTCGGCTACAACCTCGACGGCCTCGCCGCCGAGGAGTAGCGGCGGGGTTCACGCTTCGCGCCGTTCCTCAGTTACCGCCGCGCGACTGGTTCCATACGCATCACCGCGGTCGGCTTCGCTTGCTGGTCATCGATCGAGAAGTAGATGAACCCGTCGAGTCCCTGCTTGACGTCGCGGATGCGACCCTCGGTGCGCACCAGATTGTCCTCGACGTTGAACACCTTGCCGTCGTACGTGAGGCGTACGACGCGCTGGCCCACGAGTCCGCCCACGAAGAAGCTCCCCTTCCACGCCGGGAACTTGTCGCCGCTGTAGATCATGAGGCTCGACGTCGCGATGGACGGCACCCAGACGTTCTTCGGCTGCTCCATACCAGGACGCGTGGTGGACGCGTGAATCGCCGCGCCGGGACCGTAGTTCACCCCGAAGCCGATCACCGGCCAGCCGTAATTGAGTCCCTTCTGCACCAAGTTGAGCTCATCACCACCCTGCGGTCCGTGCTCGGTGGCCCACACCTCCCCCGTGGTGGGGTGAATGGCGAGCCCCTGCGGATTGCGATGCCCGTAGCTCCAGATCTCGGGCTTCGCGCCGGACTTGCCGACGAACGGATTGTCGGGCGGTACTCGGCCGTCGTCGAACAGCCGAATGACTTTGCCATGATGGTTGGACAGGTCCTGCGCCGGATGCTTCTCGAGATCACCGGTGGATGGCGCCTGACGCTCGCCGACGGTGATGAACATCATGCCGCTCTTGTCGAACGCGATGCGCGAGCCGTAGTGGCCGGGCGCGCCCTTCGTGTCGGCGACGAAGACATCCTTCACGTCGACCAACGCGTTATTTTCGAAGCGTCCACGCGCAACCGCCGTGGTGGCGGCCCCGCCGCCAGTGGGCTTGGAGTAGCTGACATAGATCAGCTTGTTCGTGGCAAATTTCGGGTGCGCCACGACGTCGAGCAGCCCCCCCTGTCCGCGGTACACGACCTCCGGCACACCGGTCACCGGCGTGGGCAGCAACTTGCCGCCGCGCACGATGCGGAGGCGGCCCGGACGCTCGGTCACGAGCATGTCACCGCCCGGGAGGAACGCCATGGACCACGGCTGCACGAGCCCCTCGGCGACGGTGACGAGTCGGTAGTCGTGCACGGACGACTTGTAGACAGGCGACTGCGCCATCGCAGGAACCGCAAGCAGCGCGCTCGCCGCCGCAACCGCGCGCGCGAGCAGAAACGTGTGACGAACCATCCGGAAGTCTCCTGAGAACGGAAAGAAGGGCGCTTTGAAAAACTATCGCGCCGCGAAGCTGTGGAGCACCCGCACGGTGTTCAGGTGCACCTGGACCGTGTCCCGCACGTCCCGCCCGTAGCCACCGGACATGGTGGCGCACACCGGCACGCCGATCTCCCGGCACATTTCCAGTACAACGGCGTCGCGGCGATGCAGCCCGTCGAAAGTGAGCGTGAGCCGCCCGAGCTTGTCGCCTTCATGCGGATCAGCGCCGGCCAGATAAATCACGAGATCGGGGCGCGCCTCGCGCAGCACCGTGGGGAGATGCGCGGCAAGCCGCTCGAGGTATTCGGTGTCCCCGGTGCCGTCGTCGAGCTCGACGTCGCGCGTGCCCGGCACTTTGTGAAACGGGAAGTTCTTCGCCCCGTGCATGCTGAACGTGTACACCTGCGCATCGCCAGCGAAGCACGCGTGCGTGCCGTTGCCCTGATGCACATCAAGATCCACGATCGCCACCCGACGCACGCGCCCGTCGCGCTGCAGGCGGCGGATGGCCACCGCCACGTCGTTGAACGTGCAGAACCCTTCGCCACGATCGGGGAAGGCATGATGCGTGCCACCGGCCAGATTCATCGCCACGCCATGCGTGAGCGCCGACTCGGCAGCCTCGCAGGTGCCCTGTACCACACGGTAGGCGCGCTCCACGAAACTCTCCGACCACGGCAACCCGATCCGCCGCTGCTCCGCCGCCGGCAGCGTGCCGTTGGTGATGTGGTCCACGTACTCGCGTGTGTGCACGAGCAGCAGATCCTCCAGCAGCACGCGCTGGGGGTCATGCAGCCGCTCGGGCGGTACGAGTCCCTCGGCCAGTACGCCTTCCCGCAACAGCTGATACTTGGACATCGGAAACCGATGCCCGTCGGGGAGCTCGATGGCGTATGTCGAGGAGGACCAGAGGTGCAGCATGGGTGAATTCTAGTCGCGGTGTTGGAACAGATCACGCGGAGACGCAGAGGACGCAGAGCGCGCGGAGAAATGCCTTTCATGAAAAAGACAAAAGCGTGCCACGACCGTTCCGTAGCACGCCTCTGCGTTCCCTGCGCCCTCTGCCCCTCTGCGTGATCAGTTCAGCGAACGATCAGCCACACACCAACCTTATCGTCCCGCCTTCCCCAGCTCCGCCGCCATGCGCGTGTAGAACCGCAGCTCCGACCGCTGATCCGACGTGGGGGCACCGGTGTAGCGCGCCACGGCACCGTACAGCCCCGAGATGCGTGCACTCAGCTCGCTCGCCTGCCGCTTACCGTCGCGCGTGGCGGCATCGGTGCCGGTCTTGGCGCGCCACCCCTCGGCGACCGCCGCATACGACGTGGCCAACGCCGCGATCTCGCGGTGGAACGCCGTCCATGCCGCCCGCTCGGCGCGCGACACGGTGATGCGCGGATCCTCCTTCACGACCACACGCTGCTGCTGCACCGATCCGCCGTTCGACAGCCGCACCGTGTACGTGCCCGGCAGTACGAGCGGTCCGGGCGTCGTCGCACTGGGCCCGGCGTCGTCGTCTTCACCGCCGCCGCTGCGCACCGGCAGCTCGGCGTGGCGCAGATTCCACACCACGCGATTGATGCCGCGTGCGCTCGTGGGCGTGAGCGTCTGCACCGTGCGACCGGCGCTATCCAGCACCGTCAGGGTCACCGCGGTGCCCGACTCGCGCACCCAATAATCGATCAACGCACCATTCGCCGGGTTCTCACCGCGGAAGATCATGTCACCGGTATGCGGGCGCACGTTGGTGGTGCGGATCTGCATGGCCGGCTGTACCGTGAACAGATGCGTGTTGCGGGCTGCCACCGCCGGCGTGAGTTCCTGCAGCGCGTTGATCTGGTCGAGAATCCAGAGACCGCGCGCATGAGAACCGAGCACCAGCGTATTGTCGCGCGTCTGAATCGTGATGTCGTTGAACGGCATCAACGGCATGTTGTTGCGCAGCGACACCCACTGCCCACCAGCGTCGGGCGAAATGAACACGCCGAACTCCGTGGCGAGATACAGCAGCTTCGCATTGCGCGGATCTTCGCGCACCGTGCGCGCCACGCGATTGGCCGGTAACCCCCCATCGATGCGGCGCCACGTCGTGCCGAAGTCGCTCGTGGCATACACGTAGTTCGCGAAGTCGTTGCTGCGGTGATTGTCCACCACCACGTACGCCGTACCAGCCGCATGGCGTGAGGCTTCCACGCCGGCAAACCACGAGTCCTTCGGCAACCCCGGGAATCGGCTCTGCACGTCCGTAAACGTCGCGCCGCCGTCGCGTGACACGCGGAAGCGCCCATCATCAGTGCCCACGTACAGCACGCCCTTCACGCGCGGCGACTCGGCTAGCGCCGTCACGCCCGGGAAGTACGGCACGCCGTCATCCAGCGACAACGTGTTCTCACCCGGCTTGCGCCCCATCAGTGGCAGCGTCGAGCGATCGACGCCCGTGCTCATGTCGCCCAGATCCTTCCACGTGCGTCCGCTGTTCACCGACTTGAACAGATGCTGTCCGCCGGCGTACACCGTGGCCGTGTCGTGCGGCGAGATGATGAACGGCGCATCCCAGTTGGCCGGATGCATCGCGTTACCCAACACCTGTTCCGCGCCCGGCTTGCCCCACGTTTCCCAGTTGCGGCGGCCGGCAATGTGTCCGGTGGAGTCACCTGGGCGGATGTCCTGCACTTCCCAGGTTTTGGTGTCGTTGCGCTGCAGCCCGAGGAACTGAGACGCCGAGTACACGGTGCGCGGATTGCGCGGATTCGGCGTCACGTGAAAACCGTCGCCGCCGCACAACCGCGAGAAATGATCGTTGAGCACGCCGCTGGTGGTCCAGCTGGCGCTCGGGCCCATCCAGCAGCCGTTGTCCTGCAGCCCGCCGTAAATGTTGAACGGCACCGCGTTGTCGGTCGTCACGCGATAGAACTGCGACAACGGCAGCGACGTGACGTACAGGAACTTGTTGCCGCGATCGTAGCTGATGCCGATCCCGCCGTCGTCGAGCTTCACCACATGCCGGCTGTTCGTCGGATTCACCCACACAAAGCGATCGTCGCCATGCGTGGTCGTGCGCGGCGCGGTGAACGTCTTGCCGCCGTTGTCGCTGAACGAATACGCATTCAGCATGTAGATGCGCTGGTCGTCGTTCGGATCGATGATCACCTGACTGGCGTACATCGGCCGCGGATTCCAGTCGCTCATGAACGTCCACGTGGCGCCGGCATCTTCGCTGCGGTACACACCGGCCTTGCGCACGATGTACGCCGTGCTGGCGTTGTAACGCGCGCCCTGCTCGATACTGACCGTGAGAATTTTCGGATTCTTGCGATACACGCCGATGCCAATGCGGCCGTACTCACCCTCGGGTAATCCGTGCCCCGTGATCTTGGTCCACGTGGCGCCGGCATCGGTGCTCTTCCACAGCGCGCTGCCGGGGCCGCCGCCGTCGAAGCCGTAGGCGCTGCGACGACGCTGATACGTACTGGCGTACAGCACGTTCGGATCGTTCCAGTCCATCGCCACATCGGTGGCGCCGGTTTCGTCGTCCACGGCCAGCGTGCGCGTCCAGGTACGGCCGCCATCGGTGGTGCGATAGAGCCCGCGGTCGCCACCGGCGCCCCACACCGAGCCCTGCGCGGCCACGTACGCGATGTTCGGGTCGCTGGGGTGCAGCTGTATGCGGCCGATGTGCATGCTCATGGCGAGCCCCATGTTCTGCCACGTCTTACCGCCGTCGGTGCTCTTGTACACGCCGTCGCCCCAGCCCACGCTCTGGCGGCTGGCCCGCTCGCCGGTGCCCACCCAGATGATCTGCGGGTTGGGCTGGAACACCGCCACGTCGCCGATCGAGTGCACCGGCGCGTCGAAGGTGGAGCTCCAGGTCACGCCGTTATCGGTGGTACGCCAGAGCCCACCCGTGGCACCGGCCACATACCACGTGCTCGGGTTGGACTCGACCACGTCCATGTCGACCACGCGGCCGCTCATGGAGGCGGGACCGATGTTCCGCAGGCGGAGCGCCCCCAGATCAGTGGCCGAGAACGGCGCCGCCGCTTGGGCGGACACGACGGCAGGAAGGGCCCACAACAGGGCCGGGAGCAGGAAACGGGAGGCGCGGACGCGCATAGGGCACCAGGGTCGGCGGGAAACAGGTGAACGCCGGAGCAATATGGGGCGTATTGTTGGGGATCGCAGGGCGTTCCGCTTCGCGCCCAGCTCACTGCTTCACCCGACCAAGGATGCGTCTCGTGTTCCGACCCGCACGTCTTGCTGCAACGGCCGTCGCCCTGCTTGCCGGTACCGCCGTTGCGCTCCCCGCGCAGAACCGCCCCAACGCCACCAAGGTGGCGCGCCCGGAACGCCCGGTGTGGCCCGACGAGGGTCCGCGCACGTGGGCGCCGCGGCCCACCGTCTCGGCGATCACGGCCAACGACCTCCGCACCCGTCTCTACCAATTTGCCGACGACTCCATGCAGGGTCGACGCATCGGCGAGAAGGGCAACTTCAAGGGCACCGAGTACATCGCCGGCGAGTTCAAGCGCCTCGGCCTCAAGCCGGCCGGCGACAGCGGGAGCTACTTCCAGACGCTCCCCTTCGGCCCCACCCAGTTCGACAGCAGCGCCTCGTCGCTGCGCGTCGGTGGTGCCGCGCTGGTGGCCAAGCGCGACTGGATTCCCACCGCGCCGACCGCACAGAACGGATTCGGCGGCAAGGCCGAGCTGAACGGCGTGCCGGCGGTGTTTGCCGGCGTCTGGGGCGACACGGCCGTGATGCTCGATCCGGCGGCGTTCACGGGGAAGGTTGCCGTATTCATGGCCGCCCCAGGCGCGGGCGCGTCGGGTGGCGTCCGTGGCCCCGCCTCGTTCGTGAGCTGCGCCGACGTGCCCAACAAGTTCGGCGTTACCGCGATTCTCGCCGCCGAGAAGGTTGCCGCCTCCACGCCGGCCCGTCCGGCGGCCCCCGCGGCCCCGGCCGCGGCGCGTGACACACGGGCCCGACGCGCCGGTGCCGTCGCGGTGCTGGTGATCGGCCTCGACGACATGACGCCGACCACGATCAATGCCGCCTTCGAAGGCCGCAACGGCATGCGCCCCACCACCGCGGTCAACGCCGATGCGCCGGCCAGCGCGACGATCTCCCGGAAGGCGGCCGAGCAGCTGTTCGGCAAGCCGATGGAGCAGGTCACCGTCGGCACGGTGGGGCAGCCGATTACGGCGTCGTGGAATCACGCGTGGCGTCCGGCGGCGTACGCCGCGCGCAACGTGATCGCGGTGCTCCCCGGCTCCGATCCGACGCTCAAAGAAGAGTACGTCCTGGTGGGCGCGCACAACGACCACGTCGGCGTCAACACGACCGTGATCGATCATGACTCGCTCCGCGCCACGAACTTCGTGACGCGTCGTCAGGGCAACAACGATCCCACGTGCATCCCGACAGCGGAGCAGCAGGTGAAGATCAATGCGCTGATCGCGAAGGCGCGCGCCGCCCGTCCGGCCCGGAAGGACTCGATCATGAACGGCGCCGACGACGATGGCTCAGGTTCGATGGTGCTGTTGGAGCTCGCCGAGAAGTTCGCGAAGGAGAAGCCGTCGCGCTCGGTGATCTTCGTGTCGCACCAGGGCGAAGAAGGCGGCCTGCTCGGCTCACGCTGGTTCGTCGACAACCCGACGGTCCCCATCGACAAGATCGTGGCCGCGCACAACATGGACATGGTTGGCAAGGGTCGCGCCGACCAGGTGAAGTTCGGGGGACCGAACTCCGTGCAGATGCTCGGTGCGCGTCGCCTGTCGCGCGACTTCGGCGACATCATCGACTCGGTGAACGCCAGCAGCCCCGAGCCGATGGCGATCGACAAGAGCTGGGACGTTCCGGCCAACCCGCTCAACCGCTTCTGCCGCAGCGACCAAGTGAACTACGTCCGCAAGGACATTCCGGTCGTGTACATGTCGCTGGGCTATGGTCCCGACTACCACATGCAGTCAGACGAGCCGCAGTACATCGACTACGATCACGCCGCGCGATTGGGCCGCTTCGTGCACGATGTGATGACCGCCGTCGCGAACCGAAAGGAAAAGCCGGCGATCGCCGGCGCCGACCCGACCTATCCGAGCTGCAACCGGTAAGGCGGCCGCCAGGTTGACCCCTCCGCACGTCACGGCCCGTCGCGTACCCCTAGGTGGGCGACGGGCCGTGTAGTAGTTTCGCCCCAGTCAGTGGTGCGGCCACCCCACTCCGCCGCCACGTCCACCCTTCCGGAGCACTCGTGAGTCAGTCGCAAGGCTTCTCGTCCCGCACAGCGATGATGCTGGCCATGCTCAGCATGGCCGTCGGCACCGGCAACATCTGGCGTTTCCCGCGAATCGCCGCCACCAACGGCGGTGGTGAGTTCCTCGTGGCGTGGGTGATCTGCCTGTTTACCTGGTCGATTCCGCTCATCCTCGTGGAGTTCGGCATGGGGCGTATGACGCGCCTTGGGCCCATCGGTGCCTTCGTGCGCACGCAGGGGAAGAAGTCGGCCTGGATGGGCGCCTTCATCGCCTTTGTGGCGGTGGCCATCATGGCCTACTACTCGGTGGTCACCGGGTGGACGCTCCGCTACACGATCGCCGCCGGCCTCGGAGAAGTAACTGGCGACAATTCGGTGAGCTTCTGGCGCACCTTCTCGACCACGACCGCGCCGGTGCTGCCGCACGTGATCTCGATTCTCGGGGCCACGTTCATTGTGGCGAAGGGCGTGAAGGGCATTGAACGCACCACCACGATTCTCATGCCGATCCTGATCGGCATCATTCTGCTGCTCACCGGCCGCGCGCTCATGCTGCCGGGCGCCAGTGCCGGTCTCGATTATTTCTACGGCGTGGACTGGCACCGCCTGAGCGACGCCAACATCTGGCTGCAGGCACTCACCCAGAACGCGTGGGACACCGGTGCCGGCTGGGGCCTCGTGCTCACCTACGCCGCCTACATGCGCCCCAACGAAGACACGGCGCTCAACGGCTTCATCCTGCCGATCGCCAACAACACGGTGTCGCTGTGCGCCGGCATGATGGTGTTCTGCACCGTGTTCACCGTGGTGCCGCAGCTCGTGGCGTCGATCGCCAGCAACCCGCAGGCGCTGGCCGACTTCCCTGACCTCGCGAAGGCCGTGGCGTCGGGCGCCCCGCTGAATGCCGATCTGGTGCAGAACACAATCTTTGGTGCCGGCAATGAAGGCGTAACGTTCATCTGGATCCCGAAGCTGTTCTCCACGCTGCCCGCCGGCGGCCTGTTCATGACGTTCTTCTTCCTCGCGCTCTTCTTCGCTGCCTTCACCTCGCTCATCTCGATGGTGGAACTGGGCACGCGCGTGCTGCTCGACATGGGCTGGACGCGTGCGAAGGCCGTGTGGGTGGTAGGTGTGTTCGGGCTGGTGCTCGGCCTGCCGTCAGCCTTCTCGATCGACGTGCTCCACAATCAGGACTGGGTGTGGGGCGTCGGCCTGATGGCCTCCGGCTTGTTCTTCGCGATTGCTGTGAACCGCATCGGCCCCGCCAAGTTCCGCGAGGAACAACTCAATCACGAGCACTCGAACATTCGTATTGGCGCGTGGTTCGACGTGTTCATGAAGTATCTCGTGCCGTTTGAGGCCATCGCCCTGATGGGCTGGTGGATGTGGCAGGTGCGCGGGGAAGGCGCACTCAATCCGTTCGGCATCGAGAACATCGGCACCATTCTGTTCCAGTGGGCCATCGCCTTTGCCCTGCTGCTGTTCTTCAACGATCGGATCGCCAAGATCGCGCCGTCGGAAACGGCCGCCATGGACGCCGGGCGCATGCCGCCGAGCATTCCGTGACCGGCACCCGCCGGCTCGCGATCACCTGGGCCGTCGCCACGGCCCAGGTGATCGCCGCGATGGTGGCGGCTTCGGTCGCTGCGGCGCAGTCACCGAAGCCGATTGGTCTGATTAACGGCGGCACGGTGCTGCTGGAGGCGAAATCGGTAAAGCGCGATGCGGGCATCATCACCGCCGCCCTGCGTGTGCAGTTCCACAAGCCAACCAAGGTGCCCGGCGGCAACTGGTACAGCTCACGCACGCTCCTCATGCTCGACTGCCGCAAGCAAGTCGTGGCCGTGAAAGAGAACTGGTACTACAGCGACGCCAAGGGCACGAAGGTGGCGCAGCACAAAGAAGTGGGCATCCCCGGCTACGCGACGCCGTTACCGGGTTCCATGCCGAAGGTCGCGCTCGACCATCTCTGCCGTCAGTAGCGCGCCAAGCGCCGTGGCCGATCCGCCGTCGTCGGGCGTAACAATCGTGGTGCCGTAAAACTTGGCCACGAGTCCGAACGTGCGACGGATGCTTTTGAGATCGGAGAGATGGCCTACGATCACCACGTGCGGCAGCTGCTGCGCCCGGGCCGCGTTGATCGCGATCAACGCGATCACCTGCCCCACCATGTTGACCAGCGCCGCCGCCGTATCTTCACGCGACGCCTCCACCGGATGACGGGCCACGCGCCCGAAATTCACGGCCGTCGTTTCGGGCGGCAAACTGCCGATCGCGCCGCCCAGCACTTCGGCAATCGTGAGATTGTGCGTCGTGTCCGTGCCGCGCTGCGCCAACGCATCGATCTCACGCGGATCCACGGAATCGAGGAGCAGTCGGCCCAGGCCCATGAGCGTGCCACCGCCCACGCCGGTGCCGGTCACATGGTGCGCCTCCTGCCCGGTAGCCGCCACGCACGCCGTTCCCGATCCGGCACTGGTCACCAGCGCCGAGTCGAGATGCGCCAGCGCGAGACCGCCGCGCCCGATCGCCCGCACTTCATCCACGCGGTGCAACGGGCGATCGTCGATCGCCGAGGGCAGCAGCGCGCGATTGCCGCCGGTCACCGCGATCCACGCCAGATCGCGCGGGGACACCCCGCCCGCTTCGAGCACGCGCCGGACGCGCGCCTCATCGGGCTGCCCTTCGGTGGGCAGTGTCCAATGCCGCGTCGCACCGCCGTAGCGCACGACGATGTCGGTGTTGCTCGCGCCGAAGTCGATCGCGGCGACAGGATGCATCGAAGCGTCAGCCACGACCGTCACTGCCCCGGGTGGTACGTGCGCTTGGCGTTCTTCTCCACGTCGTCGCGATAATAATTGACCGCCTTGAACTGCCCCTTCGCGTAGTCCTCGGCCTGGTTCATGAAGTACGGCGACGCCGGGTCGCCGCTCACACCGCCGGCGAGCGACGTCTTGGCCACGATACGCGGCCCGAACTCCACCGCCGCAATGAAACTGTTGCCGCGGTTGCCGTAGATGCGCTTGGTGGCGCGCACGCCGTTCTGCGAGAACGCGGCCAGCGAGCCCCAGTTCGACGTCGTGAAGGGCACCGGGATGCTGGGCTTCGCGTCGTCGTACACCGCCGTGATGCGTCCATCGAGCCGCTGGAAGCGGTTGATCTCGCTCCACGGCGTCTTCCACGTGCCGAAATCGGCGGTGAGCTTGTCCGACGAGCGCGCGAGGGCGCCAAGCATTGCCGCGTTGTCGCGGCTCGCATTGCGGTTGGTGCGGGAGACGCGCCCCATCTCTTCACCGTACGCATTCGCCAGCGACATCGCCACCGACGTGAGCCCGAAGCGATAGTCCCAGCTGCGCAAGACGGCGATCTGGTCGGCGAGCCTGAGGCGGAGCGTGTCGGCGCCCGGCAGCGCATCCCACGCCCCCACCAACGGCGGAATCATCTGCTCGAACGCCGGGAGATAGCTGTCGTACGCCGCGGCGATCAGCTTGTCGACGGTGAAGTCGGTGCGACCATTCAGTACGCGGATCGCGTGAATGCCACGCGCGTTCTCCTCCTGATACTGCGACATGTACTTCGGATAATCGCCGATCTTCGGGCTGTTCGGTCCGGCCGCGGTGAACGGCCAGTTGTTCGTGTTCATCAACCAGCCGGTGGCCGGATTCGTGACCATGATCGTTTCTTCGATCGCGTGCAATCCCTGCCACTCGGTGTCCGGCGTGCCGCCGTCCACCGGGCGCGTGTAATCGTATTTGGGATTGCGCTTCGGGATGAAGTCGCCATTCACGAAGGCAATCGTGCCGTTCGCGTCGGCGTACACCGTATTGTTCGACGAATTCGTGCGCAGCTCCATGACTTTCTTATAGCTCGCGAAGTCGCTCGTCTTCGTGCGGCCGAACGACTGCATCAGCGCCTTGATCGGTTCCTGCATGAGCCGCACGGCCACCCACTTGCCGTTGTCGCCGCGGATGATCGGCCCCTGATGGCTGAAGTAGGCTGTGACCGTCTTGCGCTGCAGGCCGGCGGCGGTCTTGTACGGCAGCACGATGCGCTTGGCCTGCAGTTCGCGCTCACCGCCCGCGTACTGGTAGAACGCCTTGCCATCACGCTCGGTCACCGTGAGCTGATACTCGTCGGCCACGTCGCCACCGCCGGTGGTGTGCATCCAGCCGTTCTTGTCGTTGAATCCCTGATAAATAAAGAACTGCCCCCACGTGACGGCGCCGTAGGCTTTGAGCCCTTCCTCGCTGGTCACGTGAATTTCCGGACGGAAGTAGTGATCCGTGTGCGGATTGATCATCAGCAGCGCATGCCCGTTCGCCGTGTTCTTGGGCGCAATGGCGAAGCCGTTCGATCCCGTGGGCTCACGCGGCTCGAACTCCGCGTCGAGTTCCTCCCGCGACGGCGCGGTGGGCGTCATACCCATGCGCGGCGCGTAGAACTGCTCAATGCCGCCGGCGTTCACACCGGCGATATCGCCACCGATGCTGCCTTCGGTGAACGTAAGCGCCATCCACGGCTCGAACTTCGTGAGCAACTTCGGCTTCACCTGCGGGTGCGTGGCCAGATAGTAATTCAGCCCATCGGCGAAGCTGTTCATCAACGCCTTTAGCCACACCGGGCTCTCGGCGTACTTCGCCTTCATGTCGAGCGTGTCGATGAACAGCTTCATGCGCAGGTCGCGCCAGAGCGCGCCCTCACCCTCCACTTCCGACGTGCGACCCATCGCGGTGATGTAGTTCGTCTCCACGCGATTGAAGTCGTCTTCGGCCTGCGCATACACCATGCCGAACACGGCATCGGCGTCCGATTTGCCATACACGTGGGCGATGCCGTACTGGTCGCGCATGATCGTGACGCGGGCGGCCTGTTTCTTCCATTTCGACGGCTGCGCCGACGAGACGGCGGGCACGAC
>CANHJV010000050.1 GCA_947461225.1 Gemmatimonadota bacterium
CTCACGATCGAACTGCGCGGGGCGATTCCGGAACCGCTGCGCGAGCGGATGGATGGGCTGCTATACGGCTGCGATATCTGTCAGGAGGTGTGTCCGTGGAACGTGTCGTTTACCACGGCGCTGCGTGAAAAGGCGTTCCGTCCGCGCGACATGTTTCTCGATGCGGGATCACGCGACGGCACACGGGCGCTAGCGCGTGAGATCGTGATGATGGACGCCGCGGACTACGCGGCGGCGTTCAAGGGCAGTGCGATCAAGCGCGCGAAACTGTGGATGCTCAAGCGGAACGCGTGTGTGGTGTTGGGCAATGTTGGCACTCCCGAAGATCTCGCGGTGCTCGAGGTGATGCTGCGGCACGAGCACGAGGTCGTGCGCGAGCATGCGTCGTGGGCGATTGGGCAAATCGGACGCCACGGGCCGTGATCGTGGAGATCGGCCGCGCGGACGTTCTCACCGTGCTACTGCTGTGCGAGCGTGACGGGCTCCATTCGCGGTGCCAGCAGATGGATGATCAGGAGCGCGGTTACATAGGCGGAGCCGCAGATGATGAACACCGGGAGATAGTTACTGCCGGTTGACTCGAGGATCGTGCCGGTGAGCCGCTGAAAGAGCACACCGCCGGCCGCCCCGGCAAAACCACCAAGGCCGACAACCGACCCGATGGCCTGACGTGGGAACATGTCACTGGTGAGCGTGAACAGATTCGCCGACCACCACTGATGGGCCGCGGCGGCCACGCTCACGATGGCCACCGCTACCCACAATGAGCTGGCCAGCGGCGCCAGCGCCGTGGGTACAATCAGCAGTGCCGCGATCAGCAGCGTGGTCTTTCGCGCGCGATGTACTTCCCACCCGCGCTTGATCAGCGCCCCCGACAACCAGCCGCCGCCCACGGAACCGACGTCCGCCACGAGATAAATCACGACGATCGGCAACGCGAGCTTGCCCAGTTTGATGCCGTACCGTGCGTCGAGGAATTTCGGCAGCCAGAACAGATAGAACCACCACACGCCGTCGGTGAGGAACTTGCCCACCACGAACGTCCAGGTCTGACGATAGCGCAGGAGATGCAGCCAACCGACGTGCAGCGGCGTGACGGGCTCCGTGTGATCGATGCCGTCGCGGATGTAGTCGAGTTCGCGAGCCGATACCTTCGGGTGGTCCTGCGGCCGCCGGTACAGCGGCAGCCAGCAGAGCACCCACAGAATTCCGAACAGCCCCGTGACCAGGAAGGCCCACCGCCATCCCCACGTGAGGGTGATCCACGGGACGATGATGGCCGTGATCATCACGCCGACATTCGAACCGGCGTTGAAGATGCCGGTGGCGAAGGCCCGTTCATGGCGCGGAAACCACTCTGCGGTGGCTTTGATGGACGACGGAAAGTTGGCCGACTCGCCGAGGCCGAGGATGAAGCGCGCGAGGGCGAAGCCAAACACACTGTGCACCATCCCATGCGCGGCGGCGGCAATGCTCCAGATGATCACCGCCACTGCGAAGCCAATCCGCACGCCCACCTTGTCGATGAACCGTCCCACCAACAAAAATCCGATGGCATACGCGGCCGTCCAGTAGGACGTGATCTCGGCGTACTGCACCTCGGACCAGCCGAATTCCGCCTGCAGGGTGGGCGCCAGAATCCCGGTCACTTGCCGGTCGATGTAGTTGATCGTGGTCGCGAAGAAGAGCAGCGCACAGATCGTCCAGCGATATCCGCCGATCTTCGCAACGGTCTTCGTGTCGGTCATGCTCATGAGGTCACGTGGCGGAGGCGAGGGCCTGCTCGACATCAGCCACGCGCACGCGGTTGATGTCGCCCGGTATCGTCAACTTGAGTGCGCCGGCCGCGGTGGCGAATCGTACCGCATAGTCCAGCGGAGCATCGGCCAACAATTGATGCAGCAGACCAGCCACAAACGCGTCGCCCCCACCCACGCGATCCACGAGCTGCACCTGGTAGCGGCCGCCGTAGTGCATGGTATTCGTCGCGGCGTCGAACAAATGCGCCTGCCAGCCATGCGCACTCGCGGAGAGCACTTCGCGCTGCGTGATCGCCACCCGCGCGCAGCCGTAGTCACGCTGCAGCGCATCAGCCGTCAGCTGAAGCGCCGCTGGCTCCTCGGGCGCCGTGCCGGGCGTGGTCAGGCCAAGCATCGCGCTGATGGCCCCAGGGTTTGCAATCAACAGCGAGGCCCGCGCCGCGAGCGGCTGCATAATGGGGCGCGGGTCACGTGCCCCCCACAGCGCAGGGCGATAGTTGAGATCGAGGCTGACTGGAATGCCGTGGGCGGCCGCCGCATCGAGCGCGTCGTGCACACACTGCAGGGGGCCACGGCCAAGGGCTGGCGAAATGCCGCACAGATGCAGCCACCGCGCTCCGCGCAAGATCGACGTCCAGTCGAAGTCGGCGGGCTCGAGCTGCGAAAATGCGGAGTGCTCCCGGTCGTACACCACGCGCAGCGGCCGCACATCGGCACCGCTCTCGAGGAAGTAGAGTCCCATGCGGGTCCCACGTCGCAGCACGTGGCGCGTGTCCACTCCTTCGGCGCGCAGCGCGCGCACGGCGGCGTCACCGATCGGACCTTCTGGCAACTGCGTGACGTGCTGCGCGGCCGTGCCAAGGTTGGCGAGACCGGCGGCCACATTCGCCTCGGCTCCCCCCCACCACGTGCGCAGTGACGGTGACTGGAACAGCCGCTCCGTGTTCGGTGGCGAGAGGCGCAACAACACCTCGCCGAACGAGACCACCGGAGCCATAGGCACGCTCATGCGAGCCTCCGTGCGGCGCGCGCGGCGGCGATTCCATCAGCAACCATACGGGCGCGTGCCGTGATCGTGGCAAAATCACGCGCGTGCACGAGGGCAGGATCGACGAGCGCCGACCCGAGTCCCACCGCCACCGCGCCGGCCGCGATCCAGGTTCCCACATTCTCCGGCGTCACGCCGCCCGTGGGCATCAGCTCCAGAAACGGCATCGGTGCCAGGACCCCTTTGAGGTACGATGGCCCCAGCGTATCAGCGGGGAACAGCTTCACCAGATCGGCGCCCGCCTGATGGGCACGGAAGATTTCCGTCGGCGTGTACGCGCCAGGAAAGCACGGGATGTCGTTCGTGTGCGCCGTCGCCATCACGTCGGTATCGAGCACCGGGCTGACCAGATATCGCGCACCAGCCTCGATCGCGCGGTGAGCTGCGTCAGCGCTCAGCACCGAACCCGCTCCGACGATCAGCGAACTGTCGGCGTTCGCCAACGACTGGATCAACGCCAACGCGCCCGGCGTGGTGAGCGTGACTTCAATGGCGGGCACCCCACCGGCCACGAGGGCGTCGGCGAGATCGCGACCGTGGGCGACATCGCGCAAGCGGACCACGGCGACGGCTCCGTGCGCGAGCAACGCGTCGACGACGACACGTCGCACCGCCGCACGAGTGGACGGTACGCCGTGCGTGATACGGTGTGCGTCGATCATGATTCGTGAGAGTTGGACATGGACGTCGGTATGGTGGCGAAATGGAGCGACACGAGGTCAGCGCGCTTCACGCAGCGTGTGCGGTGACGCGGCCGACGGCGCGTCGAACCGGTACGTGCGGCGCGCCAGGTCGTAGGCAAGGGCGTGTCCGAGGACCTGCGCGTCGTTCAGGTCGATGATGTGACGCGCGACCAAACCGCCCAGGAAGTTCGCGTCCATGCGACGCGAGAGATCGTGACGCGCGGGAATCGAGCAGAAAGCGCGCGTGTCGTCGTTGAAGCCAGCGGTGTTGTACAGGCCCGCGGTTTCCGTGGTTTGCTCGCGGAACCGCCGCATGCCCTCGATCGAATCGTGAAACCACCACGGCGGACCGAGACGGACCGCGGGATAGTGACCCGCGAGCGGCGCGAGTTCACGCGCATACGCCGATTCGTCGAGGGTAAAGAGAATAAGCGTGAGTCGGGGGTCGTGTCCGACTTCGTTGAGCAGCGCGTGCAGGTTGCGCGTGTATTCCGTGACAACGGGGATATCGGCGCCTTTGTCGGTACCAAACCGGTCAAACACGCGCGCGTGATGATCGCGCAGCGAGCCCGGGTGCAGCTGCATGACGAGGCCGTCTTCGGTGCTCATGCACGCCATTTCGATGAGCATGTGCGCTTCGAAGGCATGCTGGTCGTCGGCCGTTGCGGTGCCCTCGAGCGCCGCCGAGAACAGGCGATCGCGCGACGGCTGGTCGAGACGCCGCGTGTACGGCACCACGACGGCGTGGTCGGTCGCGGTCGCGCCGAGTGACGCGAAGAACGCGCGACGGCTGACCAGCGCGTCGATGAAGCTCGCGTAGGACGTGATCGGCGAGCCGTATCGCGCCTCGAGGTCGGCCAGCGCGCTCCGCCAGAGTGGGGACGCGAGACGAAACACCGCGTCGGGCCGGAAGGTTGGCACCACGCGGCCGGACCATCCGCTGGCGCGAAGCAATTGGTGCGCCTCGAGCGTGTCGCCGGCGGCATCGGTGGTGGCGAGGACTTCGATGCCGAACTGCTCGAACAGCGCGCGCGGCAGAAACTCGGGCGACGTGAGACGCTCGGCGATCTGATCGTAAATCACCGAGGCCGTGGCGCCCGACAGCTTGACGCGGACGCCGAACAGCTCATGAAGCTCGTGATCGAACCACACGCCGGTGGGTGTGCCGCGGAACAGATGGAAATGTTCGGCGAAGCGCTGCCAGATTTTCCGCGGGTCGGTTTCTACCGGCACGCCATCGCGCGTCGGAATCCCCAGGGACTCCATGGAAATGCCCTGCGAGTAGAGCATCCGCACGATGTAGTGGTCTGGCGTGATCAACAGCGCCGTGGGCTCACTGAACGGGGCGTTGTTGGCCAACAACCACGGATCGACATGCCCGTGTGGACAGATGAGCGGTAGTGCCCGCGTCTCGTCGTAGACGGCGCGCGCCGCGCGTCGAATGGCCGGATCCGGATCGAAGAACCGATCCGGATGCAGTGTCAGCGAGTCAGCGTGTACCGGAGTGTGGACGGCGGGGGCGGCAGCCACGGGCGCGGAGGGCATCACGTCAAAGCGGGTGGAGGAAAAGCCGGTCAAGGCGCGGGGCTGCGCGTCTTCCCGGGTGGTGTCGCCCGCATGGTGAGGTACACCTTCGCATACCGACGGCCGATTTCCCGCATGGATTCGGTATCGTAGTGCGTCGTGTCCCCACGATGGCGCAGCCCTTCGGTGAGCACGAATGCGGCGTATGGCGTTGAGGCAGCCACAGCACGATGGGCCGAGTCCACGCGCGAACGATACGGGTTCCACGGCTTCTCGGCGAATCGCCCCATCTGCCCGATCAGGAACGGCACGGTGGGCGCGTTCAAGTCACGGCGCACATTCGCGATCACCGCACGCATACGCGCTTCGTAGTCACCGGCGTTCTTGGCATTGCCGTCCGCTTCACCCTGCAGCCAGAGCACACCAGCGAGCTGGCCGCTCGCCAACGCGACCTTCGCTCGGGCAATGGCATCATCGTAGGGGTGCGTCTTGGTCGCCTCATCAACCGCACCGGGCTCCCAGCTGCGAATCGGCGAGCCGCCGACCGCCGCGGGAATCAAACCGATGTCGTCATTCGGCGTGGCCGCCGCGATGGCAGCGCCGAACGCTCGGCCGGGGCCGACACCGACAACTTTCGGCTTGTCGAAGTGCATCGGTTCCACGGCCGCCACCCACTGCCCCTGCTGATCGAGCATCCACACGTGCCCAACCGGCGTCCGATCAACCTCCTCAACGGTGCCTCGACCGGCCATGTTGGACTGTCCGATCAACAGGAACAGCCGCAGCGACGCGGGCGCCTTGGCCGGCGCCCCCTGCGCGCCGAGCATGCCGGCACCGGCTCCCATCAGCATCGCCGCACGGGCCAGTACCCGACTCCATGATCCGCTCACGCTGACACTCCTTCCCAGAGTCCCTGTAGATACATCGCGCCGAGCGCGCGATCGTGAAGTCCATACCCTGCACGACCCGTCTCTCCCCAGATCATTCGACCGTGATCGGGGCGCATCGGACCGGTGTACCCATGCTGGGACAACGCCAACAGCACCGCCCGCATATCGACATCACCGAAGGCTGACGGGTGCGCCACTTCGTTGAAAGCACGCGCACCCGTGCGCTTCACGTTGCGGCAATGCATGAAATGAATGCGCCCACGTTCGGCGAACTCGCGCACCATCGCCGGCACATCGTTTTCATCACTGGACGCCATCGATCCGGTGCAGAACGTGAGCCCGTTGACCGGATGGTCGACCAGCGACAGCAGCCGACGCAGCGACGCCGCGTTGGTGATGATGCGTGGCAGGCCAAAGATCGACCAGGGCGGATCATCGGGATGGATGGCCAGCTTCACACCCGCGCTCGCCGCGACCGGCACGATGCGTTCGAGGAAATAGCCGAGATGCTCCCACAGCGCCTCCGATGTCACCGCTCGCCACTGCGACAGCAGGCGCTCGAGCGTGACGGCGTCATACGCCGTACTCCAGCCGGGCAACTCACCGGTGCCCCGCGACAGATCGATACGCGCGAGCGCGTCGTCACTGAAGGTGAGTGTGCTGGAGCCGTCGGGCAGCGGGAAGGCCAGATCCGTGCGCATCCAGTCGAACACGGGCATGAAGTTGTAGCACACGACGGAGACACCGGCGGCACCGACCCGTTCCACGCTCTGCGCATACGCATCGATGTACCGATCACGATCGGCGAGACCGAGCTTGATCGACTCATGCACGGGAATGCTCTCCACCACCGACAACGACAGGCCGGCGTCATTCACGAGGTCGACCAGACGCGAAACGTTCGCCTCGGGCCACGCATCACCCACGGGCACATCGTAGACAGCACTCACGATATCGCGCACCCCGGGGATCTGCCGGATGTTCGCGAGCGTCACGCGGTCGTCGGGACCGTACCAACGAAAACTCATGCGCATAGAAAACTCATCAGTGTGTCACCATCTGTAGGCACGCACGCATATAGCCGAGAGCGAACGCCATGCCGGCGTGCCACGGTGCGGCGCATGTCATTTCTGGCGTATGGTCTGGAATCAGCACACCCTCATAGCCGGCGTCATGCAGCAGACGCACGATGCGGAGCATGTCGAGATCCCCTTCGTCGACGAAGACTTCCTGATAGCGCGGCACCTTGCCGCGCACATTGCGAAAATGCACGTAACCGATCCGACCGGCCCGCGCGTAGCGGTCGACCGTTTCGTACACGTCACCATCCCGCATCTCCTGCAGTGAACCGAGGCAGCATTCGAGCGCACTCGCCGGACTCGGCACGAGATCGAGCATGCGCTGATACTTGTCGGGATGGTTCACGAGACGGGCCGCGCCGCGGAGCGCTGTCGTGGGTGGATCGTCGGGGTGCAACGCCATACGCACGCCGCTCTCCTCGGCCACGGGAAGAATCTCGCGCAGGAACCATGCATAGCGTTCCCACAGCTCCGACTCCGAGACTGGTGGGACCGTGCCCGCCGGTGCATCGGGATCGTACACCATGTTCCACACCATGCCATTCGGCATCGGTAGGGTGGGATCGATCTGCGACTCGTCGTACACGAGGGCACGCGCCCCGCCGCGCCCCACCGGCCCTTTGGTCCAGCCCCACACGCCGGCGATGCTGAAGTTGTACCCCATCACCGGAATGCCGGCACGTCCCACGGCCTGAATGGTGCGCTTGAGGGTCTCCATCTGTGCCTGCTTCTGTGGACCATCCAGCAGGATGTCGTACCAGTGCGACGGATCGAAATTCTCGATCGCTTCCCACGTGAGCCCCGCCCCCTCGATCTGCCGCTTGGTCGCCAGCAAGTCATCGAGTTGCCACGGCTTCTGCTGATTACGCGTGATCCCCCAGCCGCGGGTCGGCGGCCCGCTGTCGAGCACAGGCGACGCGCCGGCGAAATAGTCCACCAGGTGCACCACGAGATGCGTCGCCCCTGCTTGCTTCGCGAAGGCGAGATTGTCGTCGGTGAGCAGGCTGCGATACAGCCCGAGTCCCAGCTTCATCGGCATGCGCTCAGACGCCGGTGAAGGCGCTGAAGCCGCCATCCACGGGGATCACCGTGCCGGTCACGAACGACGAGGCATCGCTCGCGAGAAAGCGCAGCACCCCGTGCAACTCCTCGTGCTTCCCGAAGCGCCCCATCGGCGTTTTCGCGAGGACGGCGGTGGCGCGCGGCGTCCACGTGCCGTCGGCGTTCACGAGCACCGCGCGATTCTGATCGGCGATGAAGAAGCCGGGGGAGATCGCGTTCACACGAATGCCATCGCCGCACTTTTTCGCGAGATCGACGGCCAGCCACTTCGTGAAGTTCTCCACGGCGGCCTTGGCGGCCGAGTATCCCATGACGCCGCTCAAGGCCTGCGTGGACGCCATCGACGAAATGTTGATGATGCTGCCGCGCTGTTGCGTGGCCATCGGTTCGCCGAAGACCAGCGACGGGAGCACGGTGCCGTGCAGGTTGAGTCGCAGCACCTCGTCGAAGGCATCCATCGGCATGCCAAACGGCAGCACGTTGTCCGTCCGCGCGCGCGCCACGTTGCCGCCGGCGGCATTCACCAGCACATCGATGCCCCCCCACGCGGCAAAGAGCGCATCACGTGCGGCCAGCATACTGTCGCGATCGACAACATCACCCACCAGCGCCAACGCACGCCCACCGGCGTCTTCAAGTGCTGCCACCAGGGCGTTCGCGGCGTCAGCACGACGACCAAGAATGGCCACCCGCGCGCCGGCGGCCGCGAGCGCGCGCGCCATGCTGCCACCCAGCACGCCGTATCCGCCGGTGATGAGCACCACGCGGTCATGTACGTTGAATAGGTCGGGCGTCGTGATCGTCATAGGGGAGCACTCGTGAGAAGCACCAGCCGACGATCGCCACGCAGGAGCATGGAAATCATGATCGGCTGTGAACGGTCGGCAGACGCGGCGGGAGGCGGAAGGGGCGTTTCGATCGTGATCGTCGCGCCGGCGTCGATGGGCGTGCGGCGTACGACCCCATTGATCGTCACCTCGGCCTCGAGCGCGACCTTCGACGGGTTCATCACCGTGGTGACGATGGCGCGCGTCGCGGCGGGCACACGCCACCAGGCGCGTCCTTCGCCAACGGGGCCCGATCCTTCGGGGAGCCGGTACGCGCCACCCGACGAGAATTCGTAGGGACCGAAGGGGCGTCGTCCCCGTCCGACGTACTGAATCGCCGGTCGCGTGTTCCAGCCACCGGCGTCTCCGCCGGCGAGCCAGAAGCCGTCGTCGTCGATGGTGAGCGGGTATTTCGCTTCGAGATCCGCCGGCATCGTGGGTACGGTGTTCAGCAGGAAGCCGCTGTGAACGCCGGTCACGACGCCCTGCTCGGAGGCGTAGTCGCCCCACGTAATGGCCGACGCGATCACCGGACGCGCCGCATGCGCTGATCCGTCGGCAACGTACTGCACGAGATTGTCCAGCAATCGATCGGCCACGGGATCGCGTCCGCTGCGCGGAATGATGTCGAACCCGGACAGCAGCGCCGTACCGCGCCCGAGGAAGAACTCGGCGAGTCCCACGCCCAGTAACCCGTGATCGTAGTTGGCCAGCACGGCGACCCGGCCCAGTTCCTGCGGGCGCGTGAGGGCAAAGCCACGCGTGACGGGATACACCGCCGGCACCCCCTTCGTGGTTCCCCGCCAGCCGGTGTAATCGGACCACAGGAACAGGTCATCGCGGGTGATGCCCGCGAAGACGTCGTGCGTGGGACGTTCGGGGTTGATCGCCATCCCCTGCGCCCACGGACGACCACCGGGCATGATATCGGCGTGATCGAGCGCGGCGATGGACAACCGCACGCCGCCCGGCAGCCAGTGGGCGGCGAAGCGCTCCGGGCGCTGATCGAGAATCAGCACGCGCCCGCCGCGGGTCACGAACTGTTCGAGCAGACCGACCTCGCCCGAGAGGCGCGCATCCCAGGCGTCGCGGCCAATGATCAGCGCATCGGTGGCCGGCTGCAGCCCCACCACCGTCGTGACAGCAGACGTCGTATAGCCGTGCGCGGTGAGCGCCGCGCGCGTGCGCCCCGAGGGATCGTACACGCGCAGCGTGCGTGCGAGGCGGGCACGGGGCGATACGGTGCGCGCGCGCATCGGCGCGTAGACGTGCACCGCACTGCTGTTCCGGGCGATGGTGTCAGCGCCGCGTACCACCAACCCTTCGAGCGTGTAGCGGCCGGCGGACGCGGACAACGGCACCGTGATCGGCAGCGGACGGCTCACCGCGCCGTAGTATGGCACCTCGGGCCACGTGAGGCGCGCCTGCGCGACGGTCGTGCCATCGGGCGCACGAAGTCGGGCGTGCACGGTGGCGCCGCGTACGGCGGCGCCGTTGTCGGCATCGTTCACCACGTGCGCCACCGGGGTGAAGGTCGCGCCGGCATACAACTGCGGCGTCCACGTTTCCCACGACAGCAACACCGGGGCGAACGAGCGCGCGTACTGCGCGACCACCGGTTTGGCCTGCATGTCGGCGACCGACGTAATGCCGTGCCACTTTGAGAAGACGATTGTGAACGGACTGGTGCCGGCCAGATTCGGATTCTGCGCGCGCAGTCGTCGGGTGATCTCGATGGCCTGGCCGGCCAACCATGCCTGATACGTCAGCGCGCGCGCGCTCTGTTCGCTGTCGGGGGCGTGTCCGGTCCAGTTCAGTTGCGAGTCGGGCTGCTTGGTATCGGACACGAGGTTGAAACGACCGTCGGCACCAGTGTAGTTGCCGGTGTTTTCGCTCATCGTGATCGGCTGTCCCGTGCGTCCACGCCAGCACACCGCAGGATCGCGCAGTGTATAAAAGCTGAGGAAGGAGTTGTAATACCATCCCCAGTAGCGATGCATGTCGCAGATCTCACCGGTCCGGCCGAAGCCGTAGCCGGCGTTCGCGATCACGAGGCGCGTGGGATCCCACGCATGCACGCTGTCGTACACGGTTTGCAAAAAGCGTCCCATCCCCGCGGCGCCGTCCGACTGATAGTGCACTTCGGCGTCGGCGGTCTCGTTGCTGAGCGCATAGATGATCACGCTCGGGTGATTCACCTGCTGCGCGAGCACGTCGTTGCGATACCAGGCGAGACTGGCCGCCAGATCCGTCGGGGCCCTGGTGGCCGTGCCGCCTTTGGGTACGCCGTAGTGCCCTTGAAAGAGCAGCATGCCCACGTCATCGGCCGCGTCCATCCAGACTTCGGAGATCGAGCCGAGTCGGATGATGTTGACACCGGCGCGCTTGAGCGTGCGCAGATACTCGCGCGCAAATCCCGGATTGGCATTGAGCGAATCGGGAAGGTTACGCCCCGGGGGATTGATCGCGTTCCCGCGCAGGAAGAGGGGCCGTCCGTTCAGCAGGATCCGCCCGCCCTCGGCGCGGACGGTGCGAAAACCGATGCGCGCCGAGTCGCGGACGGTGCCACCGCTACTCGTCATCTCCACCGTGACCGTGTAGCGCACGGGTGCCGCGGGGCTCCACGGCCGCACGGCGAGATTCGTGAGCCGGCCACGCACCACGGCGTCGGCCCCTTCGGCTGTGGCCGTCCCGAGCACGCCGGAAAACACCACCGTACCATCGACCGCGCGGAGGGTGGCGCGCGCGGACGCTCCGGCCGCCCCCGCTCCGCCACGGACACGCACCTCGAGGCGTAGACTGGTGCTGTCGGTGAAGGCGAGCGTGCGAACCGCCGGTCCCACGCGCGCACTGGGCGCCTGCGCACGGGTGACGTCCGGCGTGATCGCACCGAACAGCACACCGATCGTCACGGCCGTGGCAACCACCGTCGGCCGGGTGGACCGCATCACTTGGCGCGCACCCGGATGCCGCTCAGGATGGCATCACCGCGTTTCGCCACGAACGTCACGTGCAAACCGCCGCTCTTGACCGACTGCGCCTGCACCACGATCGGCACGGCGAAGCCGGTACCGGCCTGTGCAAAGAGATCCAAACCGGCCACGACCACTCGGTCGTTCACCAGCACATCAAACACCCGCTCACCCGCCGCCACGGCCGTGGGCTCGGCGAAGCGGAGCTCAAGTTCGTACGCACCATCGGGCACATCGAAGCGATAGCCCTGAATGCCGCGACGATATGTGAAGTACACCGGCGTTTGCGGCGTGCCGCGCACTGGGAGTTCCTTCGAGAATTGCGTCGCCTCACCGCCGATGAAGCCGAAGCTGCCCGCGCGATACGGCCGATCCCCTTCCCAGATCACGCCGTCGCCATCGACGACTTCGGCCTTCACGCCCACGTTCACCGCCACCTCGCGGAAGGGCATCGCGGCGTCGGCCAACACGGGCGGCCGGTACGCAAAGTCAATGGTGAGGCGATCGACCACGGCCGTCCGGCCTCGGCCGGCGCGCGCTTCAAGCACGTTCTGGCCATGCACAAACGGCACGTCCCACGTGATGTGCTTCACGTCGTCCGGCACTTTGACACCAAGCGAGCGGCCGTTCACGAACAGCTCGACCGACGACGCGTTGGAGTACACGTCGACCGGCTGCACCACCGGCCGCGGACCGGCGCCGAGCGGTGCGGTGGTGTCCGTGCCGGTGCGATGCGTCCATGTGCGACTGGCAATTCGCACCATCGGCGTGCGCGTCCAGTTGGCCTGATACAGGAAATACACGTCCTTGTATTCCCGATCCCATGTCTGCATACCCTTCTGATTTCGATACGGAATCGAGCCGCCGATCTCCGGCTGGCTGAAGTCGAACTGATTCCAGATGGCGGTACCGGCGAGCCACGGACGTGCGGCAATCTGACGCAAATACGACTCGTGATAGCGACGCTGCCAAGAGCCGCTGAAGTCGAAACGTTCCGGCTCCAGCGAGTTCACGCGATAATCGTCTTCCGCGCCGTACTCGCTCACGATCAGCGCCTGATTCGGGTGTGCGGCATGACGCTTGTCGAGGCCGCCGCCGAATTCTTTGAACTGGCCGCCGTACCACCCGTCGTATCGGTTCACCCCGACCACCGGCACATCGTTCCCCACGCCGAAGCGGTCGTAATCGTCGCTGCCGTGCAACGCCATCGTGGTCGCGCGCGTGGGGTCGTCCGCGCGCGCCACGCTGTCGAGATGCAACGACAGGGCACGCAGCTGGCGCATGTAGCTGCTGTCGGTCTGCCGGTTCACACGATCGCCGTCCTGCGACCAGAGCAGCGGCTCGTTCATGAGCCCCCACATGATCACCGACGGATGGTTGCGATGCTGCCGCACCATCTCGCGGAGCATCCGCGACGTCGTCTCGGTGAAGCGCGGATCCGGATTCACGTAGTCCACCACCGGAATCTCCTCCCACAGCAGCAAACCGAGCTGGTCAGCCGCCTCGAGAACTTCCGGATCCTGCGGGTAGTGCGCCAGACGCAGGAAGTTTGCGCCCATGTTCTTGATCATCTGCAGGTCGCTGCGATGCATGGCATTCGACAACGCCGACCCGTACCGCTCATGATCCTGATGCCGGTTCGTGCCACGCAGCACCAGCTTCTGTCCGTTGAGCACAAAACCGTTGCCGCTGAACGAGAACCAGCGGTACCCCAGCGGATTCGTGACCCGGTCGCGCGTCACGCCATCCTGCACCACCTCGGTGTGCACGCGGTACAGATATGGATCGTCCGGCGACCACAGATGCGGTGTCCGCAGCACCGGCAGCGTCTGCGTGACCGTCCGCTGCGCGCCGGGCGCCAGCGTGATCTCACTCGACACCGTCGCCACGACCCGACCGGTGGCATCCTCGACAGTGTGCACGACACGCACCCCCCGCGGGAGCGCACCATCATTGGCGATGGTGGCGCGGACCTGCGTGATGGCCGAATCCCGGGTGACCAGCGGCGTGGTCACCGTGGTCCCGTTGGAGCCGTGATCGTCGAGCGCGACATGCACCGGCGCGGTGGCCACCAGCCAGACATCGCGATAGATGCCGCCGTACAGCGCATAGCCCACGGCTAGCGGCGCGATGTACGGGTCGGTGCTGTTGTTCACCTGCACCGCAATGAGATTCGGCGCGCCGATCGTCAACCACTTCGTGACATCGAGGGTGAAGGCGGTGTAGCCCCCCTCGTGTCGACCGGCGAACGCGCCGTTCACGTACACGTCGGCCACCTGATTCACCCCTTCGAACTGCAGGTGCAATCGCTTGCCGGCGTAGCTGCTGTCCAACACGAGGGTGCGGCGGTACCACGCGATGCCGCGCCGATAGCCCGGCACGTCGTCGAACGGATCCTTCGCATTCCAGGTGTGCGGGAGCGTGACGCGTTCCCAGCCCGCGTCCTGCTCCTGCGCCCGCTCGAACGGCTTCATTTTGCCCGGCTCGACGAGCGCCGTGAATTTCTCCGCGAAGCTCTGCCCCCCATAGGCGAAACGCCAGCCGTCGTTGAGCGTGCGCTGCACGCGCCCGTCCTGCGCCGCGAGCCACGCCGGAACCAACAGCGCGCCCGCGGCCCACCGCATCATCGTTATGGTTCGCACGGAAGTCAGGAGCCGTAGCCAGGGTTCTGCGTCATCTTCTTCGTCAGGTTCGCATCGATCACCGTCTGCGGAATCGGCAGCAGCGAATCGCGCGGCACGACACCGAGCTTGGCGAGCGGATTGTACAGCACCGTGCGCGCATACCACGTGCCCGTGCGCAGCAGCGTGTAGCGACGCTGTTCTTCCGTCACGAGTTCGCGCGAGCGTTCGTCGAGAATGAAGGCCAGTGTGACCTGCGACGGTACAATCGCCGACGCCCCGGCGCGCGCGCGGACGATGTTCAGCGTGGCGGCGGCGTCCGCAAGCCTCCCCTGCTTGAACTGCGCCTCGGCAAGCAACAGGTACGTTTCCGCGAGCCGCAAGTACGGCTGATCGACGAACGTCGCGCCGCCCGCCGGATCGATCGGGCTGGCCCAATCCCACTTCCGGGTGCTCGGCCACAGCGGATCGCTAAGCTTCTCCACCGGGAACGCCGTCAGCAGCGTATCGCCGAGCTTCTTGCCGGCCAGGAGCGTCGCGGCATTGTTCATGGTGTAGAACCGACGCAACGCAAAGGCGCCACCGCGCTGATCCGCCGCTTCGTACAGCTGAATCGCATAGCGCGTCATCGCGAGGCGCCCGATACCGCGACCGCCGTTCTCGGGCGAAATCTGCATCCCCCGGTTCTGCTCGTAGCGATTCACCCAGTAGCGACGCATGATGCTGCCGCCGCCGCCGTTCACGAGTTCGGCGTACTGCAGCACCCAGAGCGCTTCCGTGTTGCCCTGCGCGCGATTCACGTTGCCGTCCTGGAACTGGTCCATGAACGCCACACCAGGCTGCGACGCCTTCACGCCGTAGCGGGCCGTGATGAGCTTGTACAGCCCGCTCGTGATCACCGCGTTGGCCTTCTGTTCCGCCAGCGCCGGCTGATCGAGCGCGAGATACATCTCAGCGAGGTAGTGCTGCGCGACCGCCTTCGTGGCCTTGCCGGCGTTCGTCGACGTGGCCGGAAGATTCGCTTCGGCGAACAGTAGATCGTTCACGATGAATTTGCGGACCGAGTCCCGCGGCGCGCGATCCCAGTCGGTGCGGATGTTCCCGCCCGACGACTCCGTGGTGTTGATCGGCACATCGCCAAACAGGTACGACAGGTGACGGTAGGACCACGCACGGATGAGACGCGCTTCAGCCACCACGCGCGCCTTTTCCGCCGGCGTCCACTGCACCGCCGGGTTCTCAGCGCGGGCGATGACCGTATTCGCCGCGTTGATCGTCTGATACATCACGTTCCAGATGTGCGTGATGAATCCGTCCGTCGGTGTCATGCGAACGCCGAACTCTTGGAACGTGCGTTCGTTGGGAGAGACGTAGTTGCCGAAGCCGTTGTCCGTGCCGATCACCATCGGCAGCATCAGCACTTCGTTGTTGCTTTCGTCCTGACCCCAGCGTTCGCGGCGGACCTGCGCATAGAGCGCATTCAGACCGGCTTCGAAGCCTTCGAGGTTCGTGTACAGGTTGTCGGCGACGATGATGTCCTTCGGTCGCTCGGTCAGCAGCGCATCACTGTTGCAGCCGCTGACGCCGAGCGCGAGGGCCGTCATCGAGAGCGCGAAGACGCCGGCGTGCCGGCGCCCTGAAGTGGCAGTGCGCATGCGGGAGGTCCGGAAGAGGCGGAAAAAGGTCGAAGAAGTCATGGATTAATACCGGATGCTCACGCCACCGGTGAACGAGCGCTCCAGCGGAATCGCGCGCTGGCTGCTCAGCTCCGGGTCCATTCCCGTCCACTCGGACTTCGTCCAGAGATTGCGACCGTTGATGTACAGGCGGGCCGACTGCGCGCCCGCGCGCTTCAGCAGCGACGTCGGCAGCTCGTACGACAGCGACAGGTCCTTGAGGCGGAGGAAGCTCGCATCTTCGTAGAAGTCGACACCCAACGGATTGCTCGTGTTGCTATTCGCCGGGTACGTGGTGAGTCCGTTGGTCGGCGTCCAGTACTCCTGATACGTCGCGTTACGGCTCACGTTCGCATTCACCTGGCTGGTGCTGCGTAGCGTGTTCTGACGCGTCACGCCTTGCAGCGTCTGCAGGAACGCACTCGCCGTGAACCCTTTCCACTTCAGCGTGTTCGTCATGCCGCCGGAGTAGCGCGGCTGCAGGCTACCGATGATCGTGCGATCCGTCGGATCGATCTTTCCGTCGCCGTTCACGTCCACGATCTTCACATCGCCCGGCTTGGCCGTGGGCTGCGCTGAGGTCTTGATCGCCTCTACGTCAGTCGTCTGCCAGATGCCGCCGAACTTGTAGGCGTAGTTCACGTCGATCGGCTTGCCGATGAACCAACGGTTGCCAAGATCCGACTGGCCGTCGCCATACAGATCCACGATCGAGTTGCGGTTCACCGACACGTTGAGGTCGGTGCTCCAGCGGATCCCGCGCGTGTCCAGGTTGACGGTAGTCAGCTGGGTTTCCCAGCCCCAGTTCGCGGTCTGCCCGATGTTCTGGGTGATGCGCGAGATGCCCTGCACCGACGAAATGGACCGGGACAGCAGCAAGTCGCGCGTATCCGCCTGGTAGCGGTCGAACGTCAGCGCCACCCGTCCCTTCCACATAGACAGATCCATGCCGAGGTTCGTGGAGGCCGTCGTTTCCCACTTGAGGTCCGGATTGCCCAGCGTGCTGGGGATGTATCCCGGCGCGCTCGCATCGCCATTCAGGTACGAACGGTCGCTGAGCTGCGACAGCGTCTGGTACGGTGTGATCGCCTGATTTCCGTTGCGGGCCGACGAGAAGCGGAACTTGAGCGCGTCCACCGACTCCTTGAACGGGAAGAAGCCTTCGTTTGAGATGTTCCAGGCGAGCGCGAGGGACGGGAACACGCCGTACTTGTTGTTGGCGCCGAACCCGGAGTAGCCGTCGCGACGGGTCGTGAGCGTCGCGAGATAGCGGTCGTCATAGCCGTAGTTCACGCGGCCCATCTGCGAGACGAGCTTGGATTCCGTGACGCTAGCGGTGCTCACGTTGAGCGTGGCGAGCGAGGAGCGGTAGCCCAGCACGTCATTCGGAAAGCCTTGCGCATCACGGTCGCGTGACTCGAGGCTGCTCGACTGCACGCTGTACAGGCCGGTGGCGTCGAACGAGTGGCGCCCGAAGCTGCGGGCATAGCGCGCGATGTTCTCGACCGTCCAGTCGTTGCGGACGGTATTCGACGTGCTCGCCGTTCCGTTGCTGCGGAAGCCGGTGCCAGTGTTACGGCCGTAGTAGCGCCCGCTGCTGCTGCTCGTGAGGTCGGCGCCTACGTTCAGGCGGTACGTGAGCCCGGTGATGCGCGGAATCGAGAGCTGGGCATAGCTTGCGGTGAACAGGCGATTGTTCACGGCTTCATCGCTGACGAACAGATTCTCCAGCGGATTCGCCCCGTTGATCGGCTGTTCCGGCCACGGGTTGATCAGAATGCCGCCGGTGCTGGTAAAGGGGCGGATCAGCGGGTTCTGGTAGTACGTGTCGGTGAAGCTCACCGGTAGGCCGCCGCGGTCGGTGCGGGCGAACTGCGTGGCCGTACCCGCCGTGAGCCACGGACGGATCTTCTGATCGATGTTCGCACGGAAGGTACTGCGCACGAAGCGGTCGTTCTTCGCGACGCCTTCCACGTCGAGCAGCGAACCGCCCAGCACGTAGCGCGTGTCTTCGTTGCCACCACTCACCGACAGATCGTGCTGCGTTTGACGTCCGGTGCGCGTGCCGAGTTCCATCCATGGCGTCGCGATGCCGGCCGCGATGTTTTCGTTTTCGGTCTGCGTGAACAACTCGGCGCACGTCTGCGTCGGGGTCGTGCGCAGGCGCGCGCACTTGAAGTCGATGAACTCGGCCGCATTCATCACGCGCGGCAACTGCACGAGTTCGGAGGTGCCGGTGCTGCCGGCGTATGCAACGCGCGCCTTGCCGACCGTGCCTTTCTTGGTGGTGATCAGGATGACGCCGTTCGAACCGCGCGCTCCGTAGATCGCCGTGGCCGAACCGTCTTTCAGCACTTCGATCGAGCCCACATCGCCGGTGTTGATTTCGGCGATCGACCCGTTGAACGGAATTCCGTCCACGACGATCAACGGCGATGAACTCGCCGAGATCGAGCGCTGGCCACGCACCGTGATGTTCAGGGTCGGCTCGGCGCCGGCGCTGCTGTTCGACACGCTCACGCCCGGCATGGAGCCCTGCAGCGCCTGCACGAGATTCACGTTCGGCTTGTCCTGCAGCCGCTCGGTCGGCACACTCACCACGGCGCCGGTGATGTCGCTGCGCTTCTGCGCACCATAGCCCACCACCACCACGCCGCTGAGGGCGGTCGCGGTGCGTGTCAGCACGATGTCCACTACGCTACGTCCGGCAATGGCCACGCGACGTTCGGTATAGCCGATGCGCGACACCACCAGCGTATCGGTGCCACTGCGGGTCCGCAGTGAATACTGACCGGCGGCGTTGGTGAGAGTGCCGAGCCGCGTGCCGGCCACCACGAGGGTGGCGCCATCGACCGGTTCGGCGTTGTCGTTCGACGTCACGGTGCCACGAATGAGCGGCCCCTGTGGCGCAGCCTGGGCGGTCAGGTGGGTGGCGGGAAGCGCGGCGAAGCAAACCAGCGCGAGCACCACCTGCCGAAGAACGGGCACGGCGCGGAGCGCAGCGGCAAGGGTGCCCGCAAGTCGGGGCGGTGAGACGGTTCGTGTCATCTGGAGAGGTGTGGCCCTGGATACGCGCGGGAGGAAACAGCGCGACGCGTACCGGCGGTGGGTGGGAACTGCGGTGGTGCAGGGGAACGGCGAGGGGAACGTCGGGAAAAACGGGTAGGGTCAGCGGATCGGATGCGTCTCCGGATCCCACTGTTCGAGATCGGCGCGCACTTTGCCGAGATGTTCGCGCATCAGGTCGCGCGCGAGTTGGGCGTCACGGGCGAGTAACGCGCGATAGATGCCGACATGCTGTCGGTGGTCGTCGGCACGCGAGTTCTGGATATCGAGAATCGCGCGCTGCTCGCGAGTAAACAGACTCGTCATCACCTCGAGCAACTGGCGGAAGACCGTGTTGCCGCTGGCAATCGCGATCGCGCGATGGAACGCCATATTGGTCTGATTCAACAACTCGTCGTCGCCAAGGTGGGCTTCGGCCTCATCGAGAAGCCGGGCCATCTCGTGCAGTTGCTCCCCGTTGGCATGGGTGGCGGCCAGTCCGGCCCCCGTCACCTCGATGGCGCTGCGCGCTTCGATCAAGTCGAGCAGCATCTTCTTCGATGGCATGCCGCTGAAGACGGGGTTGGTCATCAGGAGCGAGTCGTCCTCGCGCCCCACGTAGACCCCGGATCCATGGCGGATCGTCACCGTGCCCACCATTTCAAGGCGCTTAAGCGCCTCACGGACCGTGGGAGCCCCCACTTCGAAGTCGCGGGCGAGAGCCGCGATGGACGGGAGGCGATCGCCCGGCCCATAGCCGTCCCGCTGGATTAATCCCTTGATCCGCTCCGCCAGGTCATTGGGCAAGCGGGTGCGAAGGAGGGGGGAAATCGACGGAAGCTTGCTGGCAGGACGGCTCATCGCGGGATATAAGTTCACAAAGTCATAAGATGACTTCCCATACGGTACGGATGGCCCCACCGTTCGTCAAGCGCCCGCACCGCGATCTGCCACCCCATCGACGCCAGCCACCATGACTCATACCACGCGCCCTGCCCGTCTCCGTGCCGCCATTCTCGCCGGACTCGCGCTGGCTCTCGGTACCGTCCGGATGGACGCCCAGACGCTGCCCGAGTACGTGCCGGCGGGGGCGTCGCTCAAGTACGAAGCCGACGTGAAGGCGTTTGAGGAGGCCGACCGCTTGTCGCCCCCACCGAAAGGCGGGATCGTCTTTGTGGGGAGCAGCATCTTCAGACAGTGGAGCGCGCTGTCGGCGCAGATGGCGCCGCTGCCGGTGTTCAACCGCGCCTTCGGGGGGTCACGGACCTGGGAGCAGCTGTACTTCGTGGACCGTATGGTCATCCCATACGCGCCGGCGTTCGTGGTGTACTACTGCGGCAGCAACGATGTGAACGGCAAGCAGGATGCGGCCGGCATCATCCGTCGGTTTACCCAGTTCTCCGACAAGGTTCATGCCGCTCTCCCCGACACGCGCATCTTCTTCGTTTCCGTTCTCCGTGCACCGGACAAGCGGGCGCGGTGGGGCACGGTGGATTCGGTGAATACCACCGTCGCCGTCATGAACGCGCAGGCGCCGTGGATCACGTTCATCGACGTCAACCCGACCGTGTTCGATGCGGCGGGGATGGTTCGTGGCGAGTTGTATCGGCCGGACAGCCTGCACTACGTCCCCGCGGCCTACGATGGCTTCACCGCCGTGATCAAACCCGTGCTGGAGCAGGCGTGGGCGAAGCGAATGGGAGCAGCACCACGCTGAGCGAAGTGGGCTCCTCGGTCAGGATGGCGCTCACGACATCCATCGTGCCCCGGCGTTATATCCCCCACACCGCGCTGCTCCTCAGTGCGCTGCTGTTCGCCGCTCCACTGGCGGCGCAAACGAGCGGCGCCCTCACGGGGCGCGTCGTGAACGATCGCACCAGTCAGCCGGTGGCTGGGGTGGAGCTGAGCATCCCGGCGATCTCCCGCACGGCGTTCACCGACTCGAGCGGAGCCTTTGCACTCCGGGACATCGCGGCCGCCCAGTATCACGTCGTCCTGCGCAAGGTGGGGTTCCAGCCCTTGTTCACGACGATCGTCGCGGCGGGTACTGACGTCGCCGAACAGACGCTGCGGATCGCCCCCATCGCGAGCGAGCTGTCCGAGGTCGTTGTCGTCTCCACCATGGCCGACCGTCGACTGACGGCATTTGACGAGCACCGTCGTGCCCGCATGGGCGGCTCATTCCTCACGGCCGCCCAACTCGAGAAGGAACGTGGGCGCGCGCTGGCCGACGTGCTCGAGACCGTGGGTGGGGCCGACATCGTACGCCTCGGCACCGGTCCGGCGTACTTCGCATCACGCCGAGGCTACGATTCGGTCATGAACATGCCGGGGGTCGGCGCCGGCGATCGGATGCGCGGTGCCTCTCCCGGGCTCTGCTACGCAGCGGTGGTGGTGAACAACGTGTTCGTGTACCGCGGCGAGGGTGGTGACGAGCTGTTCGACCTGAACACGTTTGCACCGAACGAGATTCTGGCGATCGAGGTGTACAAGGGTGGTGCCACCATGCCGCTCGAGTACAACGCCACGCGCAAGACGTGCGGGTTGCTGGTCATCTATACGAAGTAGCCGCGTGCATTCGTCGGCGTGCGCGACCAGCTCCGCCTGCCGGCAATGGCTTCCCCGGCTTCGTCGAGGGTGCAGGGATCACTCCCGCAGCACGTCCAGAAACGCGGCGCCGTAGCGCTCAAGTTTTGCTTCACCAACACCCGGCACCTGGAGCAGCTCCCGTGAGCTGCCCGGCCGGCGGGCGACCATCTCCAACAGGACCTTGTCACCGAACACGATGTAGGCCGGTACACCGGCCTCGTCGGCCAGCTCGCGCCGCACCACGCGCAGCCGCTCGAACAGTTCCTTGTCGTCGTCATCCAACATCGCGGCGTCGGAGCCGCGCGACGTACGGCCACCCGTACCGCCGCTCGTACCACTCACCGCAGCGCGACGCGCGCGCGCGGTGCCCACTTGCGACGCGACGAGTTCGGCGATGCGCTCGTCGGTGCGATGTCCCGTGCACACGTCGCACGAGCTCCCGCACGATCCGATGACTTCATCGAAATGCGCGACCAGTGCCTGATGCCGGCACCGTGACCGCTCCACGAGATCGAACAACGCCACCGTGGCGAGCCGCGTGCGTTCGCGCACACTCTCGTCATCGAGATTGTCGAGAAAGCGCTCGTGCAGCTTCACGTCGGCCCACGAGTAGAACATCACGCAATCACTCGGCACGCCGTCGCGACCGGCACGACCGATCTCCTGATACCACGACTCGATGTCCTTCGGCATGTCGCGGTGAATCACAAAGCGCACGTTCGACTTGTCGATCCCCATACCGAAGGCCACCGTCGCGACCATCACGTCGATATCGTCGCGCTGAAACGCTTCCTGATTGCGCGCACGTTCGTCAGGGTCGAGGCCGGCGTGATAGGGCAGCGCCCGAATCCCCTGCGCCAACAGAAATTCCGCCGTCTGATCCACGCCTTTTCGGCTCTGACAGTACACGATGCCGCTTTCGCCGTCGTGCGCACGGATAAGCGCCAGAATTTCCGCGCGCGTATTCCCACCCTGCCCTTTCTTGCGCGTCGCGATTTGCAGATTGGGACGGAAGAACGAGCCCTTGAAACCGGCCGGCTTGCGCATGCCGAGCTGCCGCAGAATGTCGAGGGCAACGCGACGAGTCGCGGTCGCCGTGAGGGCGAGCACCGGAACGTCGAGCTGCTCCTTGAGCCCTTGCAAGCGACGATACGACGGCCGGAAATCATGCCCCCACTGGCTGATGCAGTGCGCTTCGTCCACCACCAGCAGCGAGATGGGGCATCCGCGCACGAAGTCGCCGAGGTAACCATCGAGGGCCTCGGGCGCGAGAAAAACCAATTCGTACTCGCCGGCGCGAAACGCCTCCATACGCGCCCGTCGTTCGTCGAAGTCCAGCGTGGAGTTGATGGCGGTGACCGTGAAGCCAAGCCCCGCCACGGCATCCACTTGATCCTTCATGAGCGAGATCAGCGGCGAGATCACGAGCACCGTGCCGTCGAGCAGTCGCGCCGGCAACTGGTAGGTGAGCGACTTGCCCGCACCCGTGGGCATCAGGGCAATGCAATCCTTGCCGGCTAAGACGGCGTCGATGACCTCGCGCTGCCCGGGCCGGAACTCGTCAAACCCGAAGACGTCGCGGAGGACGGCTTCGGGCGTACGTGACGTGGCAGTCTGTTCGTGGGGCAAGGCGATACGAGTGATCGGTGCGGGAGGGCCGGTGCTCTTCACAACGTAACGGAACGCCCCCACCGCAGGCATCGGACCGCGCCTGCCCTGCCCTCTGCTATCGCGGAAACTTCCGCATCATGAGCCGGATCGATTCGCGGATCCGCTTCTCCATCTCCCGTGGATTCTCGAGCAGCCCGCCGACATCGGTCTGGGACCAGCCGCGCCAGAGAATCGCCTTCGCTTTCGGCTCCGCGACATCAAGGATCAGTGTGCCCTCCTCGTAGTCGACCACAACGTCGGACGTGCCGTAGCGCGGCGAGGAGTAGCCGCGACCCTCGTCGGCCCTGATCACGTCCACCCGCTGCCGTACACTCGCGTGATAGTGCACCAGCAGATCAGGCGAAGCGGTGACGCGCGTGAGCCCCCGCGCCGCCAACTCGAGTTCAACCGCGGCCCGTACCCGGGAGTCGAAGAATGGGTTGTGGTCCAGTCGGGGGTCACCGACCGGCAGCGTATCACCGCCGCCCCAGTCGAACGTCCGGTACTGATCGAGCCGAACGCCCGGCTCAAAGTCGGCGCCGGCATTCACCGTCGCGCACGCCGAGAGCAGGGCGGCGGAGCACAGGGCCACGGCACGGGCGGTCCGGCGGCGGAAGGCGGCGGCGCAATCAAAGAATGTTTGCATGGGGAAAAGCTGCCGACGCACCGACGCGCGCGGTGTCAGGAAAGTCCGCACACCGCGTGAGTGGTAACGGCGACCAGGCACATCATCCGTGCGGCGCCACCACTACCTTCCCCACCACGCGCCGGTCCAGCAATGCCCGCAACGCCGCCGCACCGTGCTCCAACGGATACCGCGCACTGACCACCGGGGCGATGGTCCCGTCGATCGCCCACGCCATCAGTTGCGCGAGGTGCCGCGCATTCGCCCCGGGTTCGCGCTGTTCGAACGCGCCCCAGAACACGCCCACCACCGACGCGCCTTTCAGCAGCGGCAAGTTGAGCGGCAACGCGGGGATGGCACCGCCGGCAAAGCCGACCACCAGATAGCGCCCGCCCCACGCGATGCTACGAAAAGCAGGTTCGGCGAGAGCACCGCCCACCGGATCACAGATCACGTCGGGGCCAAGGCCGTTGGTGATCGCCTTGAGCCGATCGCGCA
>CANHJV010000051.1 GCA_947461225.1 Gemmatimonadota bacterium
AGCAGGGTTCTGTCGTGGCTGTTGGCCCGGGCCGCTATGAGAAGGAGACCCGCGTTCCGATGGACGTGAAGGTCGGCGACAAGATCCTGTACGGGAAGTACAGCGGGACGGAAGTGACGATCGATGGTGAGCAGCTGCTCATCCTCCGCGAGTCGGATGTGCTCGCGGTCATCAGCTAATCGTCTTCGAACCACTCAACGGTAAATAGCAACCATGGCTGCCAAGGAACTGCATTTCAACGTGGACGCGCGCGCTGCTCTCAAGCGTGGCGTCGATCAGCTCGCCGAGGCCGTGAAGGTCACGCTCGGACCCAAGGGTCGCAACGTCGTCATCGACAAGAAGTTCGGCGCCCCCACCGTGACCAAGGACGGCGTCACGGTCGCGAAGGAAATCGAACTCGCTGATCCGATCGAGAACATGGGCGCGCAGATGGTGAAGGAAGTCGCGACCAAGACCTCCGATCTGGCTGGTGACGGCACGACGACCGCCACGGTGCTCGCCCAGGCGATCTTCCGTGAAGGCCTCAAGAACGTGACCGCCGGCTCCAACCCGATGGCGCTCAAGCGCGGCATCGAGAAGGCCGTCGCGAGCATCGTCGAAGAGCTCAAGCGCATCTCCGTGCCCACCACGGGCCGCAAGGAAATCGCGCAGGTCGGTACCATCTCGGCGAACAACGACCCCGAGATCGGTAACCTCATCGCAGAAGCGATGGAAAAGGTCGGCAAGGACGGCGTGATCACCGTCGAAGAGGCCAAGGGCCTCGAGACGACGCTGGAGACGGTGGACGGTATGCAGTTCGACCGTGGCTACCTCTCGCCGTACTTCGTCACGGATCCGGAGAAGATGGAGGCGGTCCTCGAGAACGCCATGATCCTGATTCATGACAAGAAGATCTCGGCCATGAAGGATCTCCTCCCGGTGCTCGAGAAGGTGGCCCAGCTCGGCAAGCCCCTCCTCATCATCGCGGAAGACATCGAAGGCGAGGCCCTCGCCACGCTGGTCGTCAACAAGCTCCGTGGCACGCTGCGCGTCGTCGCCGTCAAGGCGCCGGGCTTCGGCGATCGTCGCAAGGCGATGCTGCAGGACATCGCGACGCTGACCAAGGGTCAGGTCGTGTCCGACGAAGTCGGCTTCAAGCTCGAAAACGCGGTCCTCACCGACCTCGGCTCGGCCAAGCGCATTGTGATCGACAAGGACAACACGACGATCATCGACGGCGCCGGCGACACGAAGGACATCGAAGGCCGCGTGAAGGAAATCCGTGGTGCCATCGAGAAGAGCACGTCGGATTACGATCGTGAGAAGCTCCAGGAGCGCCTCGCGAAGCTCGCCGGTGGCGTGGCCGTCATCAATGTCGGCGCCGCGACCGAAGCGGAAATGAAGGAGAAGAAGGCCCGCGTTGAAGACGCGCTGCACGCCACGCGTGCCGCCGTTGAAGAGGGCATCGTCCCGGGCGGCGGCGTCGCGCTGATCCGCGCGCAGCACGTGCTCAAGGACGTGAAGGTCGCCGAGCGCGACGAGCAGATCGGTGTCGACATCGTGCGTCGCGCGATCGAAGAGCCGCTCCGCATGATCGTGCAGAACGCCGGTGGTGAAGGTTCCATCGTCGTCGAGAAGATCCGCACCGCCAAGGAAACCAGCTTCGGCTACAATGCCCTCACCGACGTGTACGAAGACCTCGTGCAGGCCGGCGTGATCGACCCGACCAAGGTGACCCGCACCGCGTTGCAGAACGCGGCGTCGATCGCCGGTCTCCTCCTCACGACGGAAGCGTTGATCGTCGAGAAGAAGGAAGCCTCGGCGCCTGCCGGCGGTGGCCATGGTGGCCCCGGCGGCGGCATGGGCGGCATGTACTAAGCCGTTCAGATCCTCGCAGGAAACAGGACGGGCGCCCAACTGGGCGCCCGTTTTGCGTCGGTGACGTCCATCGCTGGGTGTAGAGAGTCCGGCGGGGCGGCCATCGGCAGCGCAGCCCCCTTCCGCGCCGTGCGTCGCCCCTGAGGGCGCCCTCGCGCTGCTACAGCTCCAGCGCGAGTTGCGATGCCCGGACCAACCACGCCGCGTCACCCGTCGACGCCATCGGCGGTAACGGCGCCTGCTGGGATGCCGCCCACAGGGCGTCGCGACGCCAGCCCGCGCGGCGCAGGGCGTCTCCGGTCCGCTCGAGCGCCAGTGCGGGGAGGTTGTTGGTCTCGCTCAGGTGCGTGAGCAAGACACCACGTAGCCCGGGATGGACACAGCCGCTCACGAAGGCCGCCGTGGCACCGTTCGAGAGATGGCCGAGCCCCCCACTGATCCGCTGCTTCAGCGACCAGGGATAGGGACCACGGGCGAGCATCTGCTCGTCGTGGTTGGACTCCACCACCATGAGGTCCAAGCGCTCGAAGGCCACCGGCAGGGCCTCGGGAACACGCCCCACATCCATCGCCACACCGGCGCGCGCGCCGCTCCGAATATCGGTCAACACCAGCGCTCGGCAATCACGGGCGTCGTGCGGCACCCCAGTCGACTCCACCAGAAAGCCGCCCACGACCGTCGGGCCGGCCTCAAGAAACGCGTGCGCCGCCAGCGCCGGCGCGGCCGGTGGCACGTCCGTGCCGGTACCGGTCCGGGAGCCGCTGTCCAGGGCGTCGAGCGTCCCCGCCGACCCATACAGTGGCCACCCCCAGCGCGCGCACGCGGCCGCGGCCCCGCTCGCGTGATCGGTGTGCTCGTGCGTCAGTAACAGTGCGTGGATCTCCTCCGGCCGCCGCCCCGCCGCGTTCAGCCGCCGCACGAGTGAGCGCGGGCCGAATCCCGCATCCACCAACACCGCCCCATCCGTTCCATCGATCAGGATGGCATTCCCGCGGCTTCCACTCCCCAAGACGGTTACGCGGAGCATGCGGGCCCATCCGCCACGGTCATCGCGGCGCGCATCCGCACGTTCAGCGTCGTGGCCAGCGGCCGTCGGTGGCACTCATCGCGTGTATGCCGGTCCACCAGAGGCGGCCGCTCTCACGGAGGGACACGCCGCGCCGTGCCATCATGCGCTCGGCCGTCTGCACGAACTTGGGCGCATCGAACGGCTCGTACGGCGCACCGGCGCCCCACGAGAACGGTGCCACCGCTTTCGGCGGCATGGTGTCAAACACGTTCGCGCCGGCGCCCAGCACACAGCCCGTCGTCAGGCGAAGACCGATGCCGGTTTTCACGTGATCGCCGAACATCGTCCCCAGAAACTGTAGACCGCTGTCCCGCACGCCGTCGGGCGTCCACAGGGCCACGGTCCCGTATGTGTTCTTGAGATTGCTGGTGATCGTGCCCGCACCCAGGTTCACCCACCGGCCGAACACGGAATGTCCGACGAAACCGCCGTGTCCCTTGTTGGCGTGACCGATGAAGATCGAGGTCGACAATTCGCCGTGCACGCGACAACTGTCGCCGATCGACGACCCCGCGATACGATCGGCCGTGACGATACTGTCCCGGCCCACGTAGCACGGCCCGGTCACGCGGGTGAACGCCTGCACCTGGGCACCGCACCGCAGAAGCACCGGACCCGCGCTCGTGTCGAACACCGACATCGGCTCGATTGTCGCGCCCGACTCCACGTACACCGGGTGCGTACCGAGAATCGTGACCGGCGCACCGCTGTTCGCGTTGAGCGCGGCAGCGGGCAGGCGCCCGGCAAATGCCGGGATATCGCGCTGGAGCAGCAGCGTCAGTGTGCCGATCAGATCCCAAATCTCATCCAACCACACGCCGTCGACCTCGAGCGCCGCCGCGGCATCCCCGGTGCCGTCCGGCACCCCGCGGTCATGCCGCAGCACGTGCGACCCATCGGCCAAGGCGGCGAGGGTTCCCGGGTCACCCGTCTCAACGTCGAGGCGAAGCGCCGCAATCCGACCCTGGATCGTCACCGCGATCGTCGTCGACGAGGCGGCGATCGCCGGCCCATCCAGGAAGGGCAGGGCGCGGGCATTCACCAGCCACGTTCCGGCGGGCAGCGACTGCCCGTTCACGAACGGCGGCGCCTCGAACTCCGCGAACCCCTCCAGGTGCGGCGCCGATACGAAGCCAGCGCTCCCCACGCCGAGCACCATTTCCCAGCGTTCGCGAATCAATAGCGCGCCCGCACGCATCTCACCCAAGGGTCGGCTGGTCGCGAACGGCTCGAAGCGTCGGGCCACGGCGTCGTCGTACAGCGCGATCACGACCCGCGTACCTCGGGCGGCAGCGCATCGAGCAGCGTTTTCAAGTCGGCCGCCTTCTCGCGGGTCGTCACCATCACCAGCCCCTCGCGCGCCACCACCACGAGGTCGTCCACACCGTACAGCACCACCTGGGTGCCGTCGGCATGCACCACGTTCCCGGTGGCCTGCAGCGCGAACGTGGGGCCCAGCATCGCGTTGTGCTGCGCATCCAGCGCGCGCACACGATGGAGTGCGGCCCAGGTGCCGACGTCATCCCATCCGAACTGTCCCGGCAGCACCAGCACGCGGGCGCTGCGCTCCAGTACCCCCACGTCGATCGCCACCGACTTCACCTGCGCGAAGAACGCCGCGACGTCGTCGCCGGCTGCGGTAAGTGCCGGCTGCACTTCAGGCGTGTGAGCGCGGATCTCGTCAAGCAGGTCGCCCACGCACCAGGCGAAGATGCCCGAGTTCCAGAGAAAGCCGTCGGCTACCATCTGCGCCGCTCGCTCGCGGTCTGGCTTCTCGACAAAGCGCGTTACACGCCGCACCCCCTCGCGCACCGGCGCACCGGGCTGGATGTACCCGAACCCCGGATCCGGACGCGACGGCACGATGCCCACCGTGACCAACGCACGCTCCGCGAGGGCAATGCGGGCCGCCTCGGCAAGCGTGGACCGATAGGCCTCCACATCACCGATGGCCCAGTCCGCATGTACGCAGATCATCACGGCATCGCCACCGGCGCGCTGCGCAATGACCTGGGCCGCCCAGGCCAGCGCGGCGCACGTGCCCGCAGGCCGCGGTTCGGCGATCACATTCTCGGGAGGCAAGTCGGGCTCGAGCGCCAGCACCGCCTCGCGCAACGACGCGTTCGTAAGCACCAGAGTCTGGGACAACGGCGCCAGCGATCGCATCCGGGCGAGCGTGTCCTGCAACATCGGCGATTCGCTGAGCAGCGGCAGTAACTGCTTCGGCCGCTCGGGCGTGGACAGCGGCCAGAAGCGGGAGCCCACGCCGCCGGCCAGGACCACGTTCCAGCAGTTCATGGCGCCCCCGGTCATGGCATCGCTGGTCATGGTGTCACCGGTGCGACAGGGCGCTCCGTCCACGCCGGCTCCGCCAGCGTCGTCCCGGTGTGCGCGCGGACCCGCTCCAGCAAGCGCCGCGGACTGAAAGGCTTGGTCATGATTTCTGAAACGCCAAGGGATTCGACTTCGCGCAATTGCGCATCTTGTCCTGCTGCCGTCAGGACGATGCAGGGCAGGAGACGCCACCGGCTGTCGCCACGCAGGACGCGCAGGATCTCCGTTCCCGACATCCACGGGAGCATGAGGTCGAGCACCACCAGCGCGACCGTCGGGACCCGCTCGAGGTGGGCCAGCGCATCCGCCCCGTGCTCCGCCAGCAGCACCGTGAAGCCGGCCTGTTCCAGCCGCGTTCGGATAATGCGCCCGATGTGCGGCTCGTCGTCGACCACGAGGACGGTCACCCCGGCGGCCGGATCAGCAGGCATCGGGACCGCGGGACGCCCGCTCATCGAGAGCCCGCTCAGACGAGCGAGGCGATCTGCGCCCGAAAGCGACGAAGATCGTAGAGCAGCGCCGAGAGATTGGCGTCCGGACGGAGGAGCACGAGCAGAAAGGCGTCGGGCGACACCGAGGTCACGACGACCGTGCCGAGGCCGTATTCGAGCACCATCAGGCCGAAGTCGCCACGACCGGCCGCGACGCCCATCTCGGCCGCGGCGAGCGCCATCGGCGGCACGAAGGCGGCCAGCCCGTCTGGGTCCAACGTGGCATCGGTGGCGCCGTCGATCAGCAGACCGTCGCGCCCCAGGACAATGGCGGCATCCACACCGTCGCGGCGGCGCAATGCACGGACGAGATCGCGGATGGTGGGCATGGCGGAACGCTGGTTGCGTAGCGGGATGAAGTCAAGCGACGATGATCACGTGATTACGCTGGTAATGCGGCACCAAGCGCTTGCCCGGACACGAGTTGAGCGGTAACCTCCACATCCGTACCGCTATCGCTTCCGACCATGGGAGTCATCCTGCTCGCTCGTTTCCTCGGCGCGCCTCGAGTCGCTCGGCGCGCCATGTCGTTTCCGGCCCTGATCGTCACGGCCGTCGCCCTCGCCGCTTGCGGCGACTCGAACAACCTGCTCAATGCAGCGTCGTCCGAGAACACTGCGCGCAATTTCAGCGTCTACGCGCTGACGGGAACGTCCTCGGCGCTGCCGGCGGCGTACAATTTCACGACGGAACTGCTGGCCCGGCCGCAATTGCTCTCGAACGGCGGCGTCAACTTCGATGTGGCCTTCGATCTCACGAGCGACAACAAGGTCAAGCTTCTGCCGGTCCGCTCCGTGGTGCCGCTGCCGCCGGCTGGCGTCTCCAGTGTCGGGATGCTCAAGTCGACAAGCGCCTTCGGCGCGCTCGAGCGTGCGCCCGAACGCGGTTATGTCGTCGACTCCACGCTCGTGATCGGTATTGGCGAAACGGTGGTGTTGCAGCTGCCCGGGTCGGGGTGCATCTATGGCGAGCCCTATTACGCCAAGCTCGTCGTCGACAGCATCAACGTGGCCCAGCGGCGCATCGTGGTCGGCTCGCTGGTGAACCGCAATTGCGGTTTCCGCGCGCTGACGGTTGGTATCCCGAAGAACTGATTTTCGCATGCATGACATTCGGTTGTTACGCGATCAGCTCGAGCACCTGCGCGATGGCATGCGCCGTCGCGGCAAGCTCGCTGAACTTGGCCCCATGCTCGACCGCGCCGAGTCGCTCGAACGGGAGCGGCGTGCGGCCATCACCGAGCTCGAGGCCCAGCAGGCGCGCCGGAACAAGGTGACCGCCGAGGTGGGGCAGCGTCGTAAGGCGGGCGAAGACGCCACCGAACTCATGGCCGAAGGCCGCGCGATCGGCGAGCACATCGCCACGCTCGAACAGCGTCGCGCGGAAACCGAGGCGGCCGTGTCGGTCATGCTCTACGAGCTGCCCAACATCACGCTGCCCGATGTTCCCGAGGGCGATGAGACGTGCAACACGGTCGTGCGCACGTGGGGCACCCCACGGTCACCCGACGCCTCCATCGTGCCGCACTGGGAGAAGGGCGAAGCCTTCGGCATGATCGACCTCGCCCGTGGTGCCAAGATCAGCGGCTCGGGCTTCATCGTGTATCGCGGTCGGGGCGCCCGTCTCGTGCGCGCGCTCATGAACATGATGCTCGACATCCACACCGAGGAGCACGGGTACGAGGAGACGTGGGTCCCCCTCGTCGTGAACCGTGCGTCCATGACCGGTACCGGTAACTTTCCGAAGTTCGAGGAAGACGCCTATGCCGTGACCGAAGAGGACCTGTTCCTCATCCCCACGGCCGAAGTTCCGGTCACCAATCTTTATCGCGACGAAATCCTCGATGCGAGCGAGTTGCCGAAGCGCTTCTGCGCCTTCAGTGCCTGCTTTCGTCGTGAGGCGGGGGCCGCCGGCAAGGACACGCGTGGACTCCTGCGCGTGCACGAGTTCGACAAGGTCGAGCTGGTGCGCTACGCCAATCCCGAGACGTCGCTGGACGAGCTGGAACTCCTCACCGGTCAGGCCGAGGCCATCCTCAAGCGGCTCGAGCTCCCGTATCGCGTGGTGCTGCTGGCCGCGGGTGATACGGGATTCTCCAGCGCGAAGACCTACGATCTCGAAGTGTTTGCCCCCGGCGTGGGGAAGTGGCTCGAAGTCTCGAGCTGCAGCCTGTTCACCGACTTCCAGGCGCGTCGGGCAAACATTCGCTTTCGGCCCGCGCCGGGTGAGAAGCCCAAACTGGTGCATACGCTCAACGGGTCGGCCCTCGCGTTCTCGCGCATCATTGCCAGCCTGCTCGAGCACCATCAGCAGCCCGATGGCTCCGTTCGGATTCCCGAGGCGCTGCAGCCGTACCTCGGGCGCGCCGAACTGCGCTAACCCCTGCCGCCGATGCGTCGCCGCCGATGGCCCGTAGTCGTCATGGTGCTCGGCGTGCTGGGGCTGCTCACGTGGTACGTCGTGTACACGCAGGACGTCGTGCGACAGCTGCGGGTGGCTGCCGCAGGACAGGGGCAGATGTACTCGCGGATCTTCCGGGCGCTGCAGGACACGAGTGCCACGCAGGATCCCACCGTCACCCTGCTGGAGCTCTCTCAGCAGATTCGTGAATCGGGGCTGCCCCTCGTGCTCACCGATCCCGATGGGCGCGTGTCGGCGGTCGCCAATTTGCCCTTCGACGAATCGCTCGACGGCGAACGCACGAAAGCGTTCGTGCACGATCTTGACCGGCAGAATGCGCCCATCCTGCAGCCCGGCGTGGGTGGCGTACACTATGGGGATAGCCCTATCGTCCGCGGCCTACAGATCATTCCCATCCTCCAGGCCATCGGCATCGGCCTGCTCGTCGCCTTCGGCCTCTACGCGCTCATCGAACGCGGGCGAGCCGACCGCGAGAAAGTGTGGGCCGGGATGGCACGTGAGGCGGCGCATCAGCTCGGGACGCCACTGTCCGCCATGGCAGGATGGCTCGAGCTGCTGCGCGACATGGTCACGACCACGACCGCATCGCGCGCGGTCGAAGCGATGGAGCAGGACCTGCAGCGATTGGAGCGGGTCTCGCATCGCTTCGAGCGGATCGGCCGTCCGCCGCGTGACGAGCAGGTGGACTGTGCGGCCCTCGTCGATCGGCTGGCGTCGTACTTCGCCGCGCGCGCCCCGACCCTTGCGCGCACCGTCCGCGTTCGCAGCGAGCACCCCGATGGGCCCATGATGATGCGCGGCGACAAGGTGCTGTTGGAATGGGTTCTGGAAGTCCTGATCAAGAACGCGATGGACGCCCTCGCTGGTCGCGACGGCGAGGTGGTGGTGTCGGCAACGCCGCTGCCTGAGGGCGGTGTGCGCATTCGCGTGCAGGACGATGGTCCGGGTATTCCCCGCAAGCTGCGCAAGCGCATTTTCGACGCCGGTTTCACCACCAAGGATCGCGGCTGGGGCATCGGATTGTCGCTGGCCCGTCGCATTGTGCAGGAGAACCACGAAGGCAAGCTGGTGCTCGTGGACACCGATCGCGGAGCGGCGTTCGACGTTATCTTGCACGGATGACGACGACGGGTTGGTCCGGTTCCCTTTTCGACGCGGTGCCCGCGGCACCTGCGGCTCCTGCGCTTGATCTCGACGCGCTGACGCGAGGCCTGAATCCGGGGCAGCGCGAGGCGGTCTTTCATGACGACGGGCCGGCGCTCGTGCTTGCTGGTGCGGGCTCTGGCAAGACCAGGGTGCTGACCACGCGCATCGCCCGGCTCATCGGCGATCGCGGCGTGGCGCCCCACGAGATCCTGTCGGTGACGTTCACCAACAAGGCGGCCGGCGAGATGCGCGCGCGGATCGCCAAGTTCCTCGGGCACGAACCCAAAGGCATGTGGTGCGGCACCTTCCACGCCCTCGGCGCGCGCATGCTGCGTGGCGTCGCGCCGATCGTAGGACGCGAGCAGAATTTCACGATCTACGACGAAGACGATACCATCGGGGCCGTCAAACGCGTCATGGAGCGTCGCAAGCTCAGTCCTACGCAGTTTGCCCCGAAGGCGATCCTCAGCGCGATCTCGAGTGCGAAGAATGCGTTGGTGTCGCCCAGTGAATACGCCCGCACCGCGCGCGACACGTTCACGACCGCTGTGGCTGGCGTGTACACCGATCTCGAACACGCGTTGCAACAGGCCAATGCCGTCACCTTCGACGACCTGCTCGTGTTGCCCGTGCGTGCGCTCGAGCAGGATGAAGCCTTGCGTGCGCACTATCAGCGCCGTTTCAAGTACGTGCTCGTCGACGAGTACCAGGACACCAACGCGGCGCAGTTTCGCTTCGTCCAGCTCATGGGCGGCGGCTATCGCAACGTGATGGTCGTCGGTGACGACGATCAATCCATTTACGGATGGCGCGGCGCCGACATCCGCAACATCCTCGATTTCGAGCGCGCCTTTCCCGGCGCACGCATCGTGCGGCTCGAGGAGAACTACCGCTCAACACCGAACATTCTCGCGCTCGCCAACGCCGTGATTGCCGAAAATACGGAACGGCGAGGAAAGACGCTGCGCGCCACCCGGCCAGCGGGCGAAACGGTGACGCTCGTCGAATCGCTCGACGAGCGCGACGAAGCGGATTTCATCGCCGACACGATCACCGCGCGTATGTCGCGCTCCGATCTCTCGCGGCGCGATTGCGCGGTGCTCTACCGCACCAACGCGCAAAGCCGCGCGATCGAAGACGCGTTCCGTCGCCGCAATATCCCGTACCGCCTCGTCGGCGCCGTGCGCTTCTACGATCGGCGCGAAATTCGCGACATCATGGCGTACCTCAAGCTCGTCGCGAATCCCGCCGACGACGAGGCCTTCCGGCGCGCCGTCAACGTCCCGAAGCGCGGCCTTGGCGACGCCACGATCACCGTGCTGGTGGAGCGCGCACAGCGGGAAGGCGTACCCCTGCTCACGATCGCGTCGCGCACCGATGTCGTCGCCGAGCTGCGCCCCGCCGCCCGCACGGCGCTCGCCGACTTCGTTTCGCTCGTGCAACGGTTGCGAACGGCCGCCGTGGATTCCGCCGTCGACGAATTGCTGCGCGACCTCGCCGCCTCGATCAAGTACGCCGATCATCTGCGCGCCGAAGGACCGGAAGGGCAGGAGCGCATCGAAAACGTGCGCGAACTCATCGCCGGCGCCGCGGAAGTCGTCGCCGACGAGGGCGGTGAAGTCGGACTCACGCCGCTCGATCACTTCCTGCAGTCGTCCACGTTGGTGGCCGGTATCGACAAGCTCGATCCGAACGCCGACGCCGTGACCTGCATGACGATGCACAACGCGAAGGGACTCGAGTTCCCCCTCGTGTTCGTGTCCGGTCTCGAGGACGGACTCTTCCCGTTGGCCCGCGCCGCCGAGGATCCGAGTCAGCTCGAGGAGGAGCGCCGTCTGTTCTATGTCGGCATCACGCGGGCTGAAACGAAACTGTATCTCACCTGCGCCGAGCAGCGCCGCCGGAACGGTGAGATGATGTTCTCGATGCCGTCGCGCTTCCTCAAGCAGGTCACGATCTCGCTGGCTGAACGGTCGAAGACGGCCCGCGCCAAGTCCGAGGGACGTGGGGGCTTTGCCTCCATCGGTGGCGGGCAGTCCGGGCGCGACAGTGATGATTCGTGGGGACGCAGCAGCTACAGTGCGGGCGGCGGCGGCGCCAAACGCCCGGCCAGCCAGTACGGCAGCGCCTCGTACGGCGCCGGCAGCACGACGTTCGGGAAGAGCGCGGGTTCGTTCTCCACGCCGGCGCGCCGGGATCGTCCCACCGAACCGGAAGACGAGTCGCAGGATGCGCCGATGTTCGCCGTCGGCGAGAAGGTGCGCCACGCGAAGTTTGGCTCGGGCACCATCGCCGAACTCACCGGCAGTGGACGCGACCTGAAGGTGCGAATCGATTTTGAAGACGAAGAGATCGGACGAAAGACGCTGGTGCTGGCGCAGGCCAAACTCGAACGCGGGTGGGAGTAGGTGTCGGTCACCAACGAAGATGTGCTCCATGTTGCGCAACTCGCGCGGCTCGCAATCGACGACACGCGCCTGCCCGGGCTCGTGGCAGAACTGAACGGCATCCTGCAGCACATCGATGCGCTGCAGCAGGCCGCCATCCCTGCCGACCTCGGTGAGCGTGCCCAAGCGGGGATGCCGCTCCGCGACGACGACAGGCCATCGGTTGCGCTTCAGCGAACACGTGAAGCGTTCGCGCCGGCCACCCGTGACGGGTTCTTTCTGGTCCCGCGGCTGGCCACCCACGGCGATGCCGGTGCTTCGTCGGAGGCGGACGCATGAGCGTGGAATCGCTGAGGGCGCATTCGGTCGAGGCGGCCTGGTCGCAATACGATGCCGTCGATGCCGGGCCCACGGGCCTCAACGCCTTCCTGTCGGTCGATCGCGACGGCTCGCTCGCGGCCGCCAAGGTGATCGGCACGAACGGCGATCTCGCCGGTGTGCCCGTCGCCATCAAGGACAATCTTGCCACCCTCACGCTCCCGACCACCTGCGGATCGCGCATCCTCGACGGATACGTGAGCCCCTACGAAGCCACCGCGGTGCGAAAGCTGCGCGAGGCCGGTGCCATCGTGATCGGCAAGACGAACATGGATGAATTCGCCATGGGGTCGTCCACCGAGAACAGCGCGTACGGTCCCACCAAGAATCCCGTCGATCGCTCCCGCGTGCCGGGTGGGTCCTCCGGGGGCTCCGCGGCGGCCGTCGCCGCGGGCGTCGTCCGCCTCGCGCTCGGTTCCGAAACCGGTGGCTCCGTCCGACAGCCCGCCGCCTTCTGCGGGATCGTCGGGGTGAAGCCCACGTACGGACGCGTCAGTCGTTTCGGGTTAGTCGCGTATGCCTCGTCACTCGACCACGTCGGCGTGTTCGCGCAAAACGTGTTCGACGCCGCCCTTGGGACGGAGCTAATCGCCGGCCACGACCCCTACGATGCCACCTGTTCTGCACGGCCGGTACCCGCACTGCGCCAGTCGGCGGTGATCGCCGACCATGCGCAGCCACTTGCCGGTCTCGTGGTCGGTCGCCCCGTCGAGTATTTCACCGACGCGCTCGATCCCCGAATTCAAGCGCACTGCGATGCGTCCCTCGATCGCCTGCGGGCGCTTGGTGCCGTGGTGCGAGACGTGTCGCTACCGCATACGTCTCTCGCGATCCCCGTGTACTACGTCCTCGCGCCGGCCGAAGCCTCCAGCAACCTCGCGCGCTACGATGGCGTCCGCTACGGACAGCGGCGTAGTGCCGACGGGCTTCGCGAGATGTACGAGCGCACGCGGTCGGGCGGATTCGGTGCCGAAGTCACGCGCCGAATCCTGTTGGGGACCTACGTACTGAGCGCGGGCTACTACGATGCGTATTACCGCCGTGCACAGACCGTCCGCGAACTGATCACGCAGGATTTCGATCGGGTCTTCGCCGAGGGGGTGCACGTGCTGTTCACCCCCACCGCTCCCACGCCGGCGTTCCGCATCGGTGAGGTCTCCGATCCGTATGACATGTATCTCAGCGACATCTACACCGTAACGGCCAACCTCGCCGGCATTCCAGCCATGTCGCAGCCCATCGGGCTCGTCGACGGCCTCCCCGTCGGCGGCCAGTTCATGGCGGCACGTTTCGACGAAGCGACCATGTTTAAGGCGGCCGCCGCGCTCGAGTACGCGTTGGCTGTGGAGGGCGGCGCATGAACACCACATCGCCGGCCGCCGGTGCGGTCATCGACTGGGAGCTCGTGATCGGGCTCGAAGTGCACTGCCAGCTCAAGACGCGAAGCAAGATCTTCTGCGGATGCGCCACCTCGTTCGGCGAAGCGCCCAACGCGAATACCTGCCCGGTATGCCTCGGCTTGCCGGGCGCGCTGCCGGTGTTGAACGCACACGCCGTCGAACTCGCGACGCGCGCCTCACTCGCCCTCGGCTGCGTGGTGCACAACACGTCGGTCTTCGCGCGAAAGAACTACTTCTATCCCGACTTGCCGAAGGGCTATCAGATCTCACAGTTCGATCAGCCCATAGCCACCGGCGGTACGATCGTTGTCGATGACACCGTCGCGCCGCCGCGCGCGATCCGCGTGCATCGCGTGCACATGGAAGAGGATGCTGGCAAGTCGGTGCACGATCGCTTTCGCGACGCCACCGCGATCGACCTCAATCGCGCCGGTACGCCGCTCATCGAAATTGTGTCGGAGCCCGAAATTCACTCGGCCGCCGACGCCGTGAGTTATCTCCGGCGCCTGAAGCAGATCCTCGAGTACACCGAGGTCTCCGACGCGAACATGGAAGAGGGCTCGTTGCGGGTGGATGTGAACATCTCGATCCGCCCGCGGGGCCAGATAGCGCTCGGCACCAAGACCGAAGTCAAAAATCTCAATTCGTTCTCGTCCGCCGAGCGCGCCGTCGAGGTCGAGTTCGCGCGCCAGCGCGAGATTCTCGAGAGCGGCGGTCGCGTCGAACAGCAAACCTTGCTCTACGACGAGAAGCGCAATCAGGTGCGCTCCGCGCGCAGCAAGGAAGGCAGTCACGACTATCGGTACTTCCCCGAACCGGATCTGCCTCCGCTCATCCTCGCCGACGAGTTCGTGCAGCGGCAGCAGGCGGCGCTCCCCGAGTTGCCGGCCGCCAAGCGCGAACGCTTTGCCGCACAGTACGGTCTCGGGGCGGCTGATATCGATCAGCTCATCGTGAACCGCATGCTGGCCGATCGGTTCGAAGCCGTCGCCGCGTCGTCGGGTGACGCGCGTCGCGCGGCCAACTGGATGCTCGGACCTGTCCTGGCCGCCGTGAAGGCGTCAGGCGGTTCGCTCCTCGAACACGCCGTCGATCCCGCTCGTCTGGGTGCGCTCATCACGCTCGAAGCGCAGGGCGACGTATCCAATACCGCCGCCCGTCAGATCTTCACACTGATGGAGCGGGAACCGGCCGACCCACTGGCGATTGCGACACGCGAGGGATTGCTCAAAGTCTCCGACGACTCCGCACTCGTCGCGTGGATCGACGAAGTTTTTACCGAATCACCAATCGAGGCCGCGCGGTTCATGGCCGGCGAACTCAAACTCCAGGGCGTGCTCGTCGGTCAGGTGATGAAGAAGTCGAAAGGCTCCGCCGACCCCAAGAAGGTCAATCAACTGCTGGCCGCTCGCGCGCAGTAAACAGCGGCGTCGGGAGTGAAGCGGCATGCCGGAGGTCCGTCACCGGCATGCCGAACATGCGATCGGCCTCCAGGGCCGCTCGGACATCGCCTCCTTCACGTTTCGCCTGACGACGAACCTTCTTCGCGTCGCGTAGCGGTCCGTCGCCCGACGGATCGAAGCGGAAGGCGTCGCTGTGGTCCCAACGATTGAACAGGTCCACGATGTAGTCGAACGAACGCGCCATGTAGCGTCCCACTTCGGCATCACTCAGGTCCCAGCGACTCTTCTCCGAGACGAGCTGGAAGATGCGCTGCCACGAATCGGTGTCGGTCACATACACCATGCCGCGGAAGATCCGGCGATTGGTCGGCGTGCCGAAAAGCGTCGGGCTCAAAATGCGATTCAGGTGTTCATCCGCCGGCGAATGGTCGACCGACAGCAGCTCACGCGCCCGACGTGGCCAAGGATCGCCGAGGTGCGTGTCGATCCGGCTCTCCCAGTAGCTGTGACCGAGGGCGGTCGTGCTGGAGGTCACCGCCAGCTGCCTCGGCACGAAAAAGTTGTGCGCGACGACGTCGGCCGCCAGATGCGCCAGATACCCGAGGCCGAACGCGCGCAACGCCGGCGGCTCGGCCTCGCCATGGATCTCGAGTCCGACCCGCCACGAATGACAGTGGCGTCCGACTTCGGCGTATTTCTTCGCAATACTGGTGTCCGCCGCAATCGAACCGTAGAGAAAGTCGGTGGGATAGGCGGCCAGAAGCTCCCCAATCGTGGACGGCACGAGCGACAGATTCCGGAGGAGCGCATCACCCAGAAAGACGTGAGTTCCCGGCGTCCACGCCCAGGCATCTGTCGGGAAGAGGACCAGCGCGACGACGACGGCAAGTCCTCCGGCAATCCAGGCACGGTGGCGTAGCAGCACGGAGCGCTCAGGCGTCGTCGTTGTCATCCACGGGCGTAGGAGCACCACGCGGTCGAGGGTGGCTCAACTCCGCCCTCAACTCGCTCGCGCCAACGCGAACGCCGCGAATGGCCGATACGGCGGAAAGCGCGGTGTCTTCCAGTTCGTCCTGGAGCACATCCAGCACCGCATTCACGTCGTCCACCCGTCGCGCCGTTCGGTCCGCGGCATCGAGCAACTGCTCGCTCAGCGCTTCGGCGGCATGGGTCACCCGCTCCACATCAGTCCGGAGCATCGCCACGACCTCGCGGGCATCGCCCACGATAGCGGTCGCGTTCGCCAGCAATGGCTTCGTCTCTGACGCGAGGCGATCGACCGTCTCGTTGAACCTGCGCACGCCGGCGCGTAGCGAGAGGATCAGGAGGATCGCCGCGATCAGCAGGCCGATGCCGAGCAGCAGCACGACGATCTGGAGCACACCGCTCGTCCACTCCAGCATCCCACGCTCGGGGATGGTGCGGGCGATGATGGTATCCGGGAATGCAGCGGCCTGCAGGAGCCGCGCAGGCAACGCACTGACAAAGGGCATAGTGATGATCTAAGGGTTTCTGGCGGGGGCGGGAAGGGGGACCTGCGGGACGCTTTCGCGGCTGCTATTCTTCCGATCGCCCGACCGCTCCGCTCACTCGCCGCGTCCAACCCCGAGTCCATGTCCGCCGTCCAGTTCATTGTCGAAGGGGGCCAGCGCCTCAGCGGCTCGATCCGTCCAGCAGGCAATAAGAATGCCGCGTTGCCGATCGTTGCTGCCACGCTCCTCACCGAGCAGCCGGTACAACTGCACAACGTGCCTCGGATCCGGGATATCGAGACGCTCGTGGAGCTCGTGCGTACCACGGGGGCGGAGTGCGAATGGAACGGCCCAAACTCGCTGCGGGTGCATGCGAAGTCGGTGCAGGCAGCCGACCTCGATCCGGTGATGTGTGCGCGGATTCGTGCATCGATTCTGCTTGCCGCGCCGCTGCTCGCGCGCTGCGGCACGGTGACGCTGTCGCCGCCTGGCGGCGATGTCATCGGGCGCCGTCGGCTCGACACCCATTTTCACGTGCTGCAGGCGCTCGGTGCCGAGTACGAATTGGGCGAGCGGTTCCGCTTTTCCGCGAAGGCACTGATCGGCGCCGACGTCTTCCTTGATGAACCCAGCGTCACGGCGACCGAGAATGCACTGATGGCGGCCGTCGCGGCCAAGGGGCGGACCATCCTCCGTAACGCGGCGAGCGAACCGCACGTGCAGGATCTCGCGCGGTTCCTTGTGGCCCTCGGCGCACGTATCGACGGCATCGGATCGAACGTCTATACCATCGAAGGCGGGATGCCGCTGGGCAGTGCGACGCACGAGATCGGTCCCGATCATATTGAAGTCGGCTCCTTCATCGGGCTCGCGGCGGTCACCCGCTCCGAGATTCGGATCGAACGTGCCGGCGTCGAGCACCTGCGTAGCACGCTCATGGGGTTCGAGCGCCTCGGTATCTCATGCATCATCGACGGCGACGACCTGATCGTCTCCGCCGACCAGTCGCGCGTGATTCAGAGCGATCTCGGCGGACACGTGCCGAAGCTCGAGGATCAGCCGTGGCCGGCGTTCCCCGCCGACGTCATGTCCATCGCCATCGTCACCGCGACCCAGTGCGAAGGCATGATCCTGATGCACGAAAAGATGTTCGAGTCGCGCCTGTATTTCACGGACAAGCTGGTCAGCATGGGCGCCCGCATCGTGCTCTGCGATCCGCATCGGGCCATTGTGTCTGGGCCCACCAAGCTGCGGGGCAGCACGGTGGAGTCGCCCGACATTCGCGCCGGAATGGCCATGTTGCTGGCGGCCCTCTGTGCTGACGGCACGAGCGTGATCAACAACGCGCAGCAAATCGAACGTGGCTACGAGCGGATCGAGGAGCGCCTCGGCGCGCTCGGCGCCCGAATCCGTCGCGTCGAACTCAGCGCACGCTGACGACGGGCGGGGCGATGAGCGTGATGTCGCTGGGGGCAGCTGAGCCAGTTTCTGGTCTGCCCGACGGGGTGCTGGCGTGGACCACGACCCGAGCGGACGGCTCGTTCGGGATGGGCTCGCGCGAGCCGGTCGGCGACGTCATGGATCGGTGGGCTCGCCTGCAGGATGGCCTCGCCGCCCTCCGCATCGAGCGATTCGCCACGGCCCACCAGATTCACGGGGCGGTCGTGGAACGGCATGACGGGGGCTGGCGGGGATGGCTGCGACTCCGAGGCGTGGATGGTCACGTGACGAGCACGCCGGGGACGGCGCTGGCCGTCACGATCGCCGACTGCACCCCCGTCTTCGTGGCCCATCCGGGCGGGGCGGTCGCCGCGCTCCATGCCGGCTGGCGGGGCACCGCGGCACGGATCCTGGATGTCGGTCTCGAGGCGCTCGCAGGCATGGGGTTCCCCGCAGACGAATGCATCGTGCATCTGGGCCCGTCGATTTGTGGGCCGTGCTATCAGGTCGGCCCCGAGGTGTTGAGCGCGGTGCACGGTCGGCCGGCCACGGACAAGGGTCAGCTCGATGTCCGTGAGGTGCTGCGGGAGCAGGCCTGGCGGCGTGGGGTCACGCACATTTCCTCGAGTTCGGCGTGCACGCGATGCCACGCCGACCGGTTTTTCAGCCATCGCGGCGGAGATTCTGGTCGACAGTTGGGCGTCATTGCGCTCCAGTCATCTTGACCTTGTAGGGGGTGAGGCGTAGCTTGCGAGTCTACGTAGTAACTCCTTCGTGACTTTCGCCCGCCAAGCGCGGGTGGGTGAAGTGTGGGGATGGTCCCCACACTTTTTTGTTCTTCGGTGTTTGGTTTTTTTCTGGTTCTTACTGGAGATGTGCAGGTGGGCGAGATTGTCGAACCCATTGTCGCACAAGAGCTTGACACGCTGGGTTTCGATTTGGTGGAGTTGCGGCGCGGGGGTTCACGCTCCCGTCCGGTGCTCGAGATCCGAATCGACCGGCGCGATGGCACGAAGGTGACGATCGAAGACTGTGCCAAGGCGTCCCGCGCGGTCGAAGCGCGACTGGAAGCCCAGGCGTTGGTCGGAGAGCAGTATGTATTGGAAGTTTCGTCGCCGGGCGCAGACCGGCCGTTGAAAACCGCTGCAGATTGGCGCCGATTCGTCGGACGCCGGGCAACGGTAACGAGCGGCGCGCTGGCGGGGGGTAAACAGGAAGTCGAGATCCTTGCGCTGGATGGCGAGGAAGGCGCCGAAGTCGCGCTGGTGCGTGATCCGAAGGGTCGGGAGTTCCAACTCCCGCTCGCCGAGGTCACCCAAGCGCGATTGGCGTTTCACTGGAAACGATAGGGGAGACGGATGGCCGGATCAGCGGAAATTCTCGCAGCATTCCGTGAACTGTCGAATCTGAAGCAGATCACGCGCGAGGAGCTGCACGGGCTTCTCCAGGACGGCATTCATGCCGCGCTGGCGAAGAAGCACGGGGCCAACGTGCAGGCCGAAGTCGAAATCAACGAGGAGAAGGGCGCCATCCGCATCGTGCTACTCAAGACGGTGGTGGAGGAAGTGACCGATCCTGCTCGTGAGGCCCCGCTCGAAGAGGCTCGCTTCATGGACCCCGAGTTTCAGATCGGGGACGTGATGGAAATCGAGGTCGATTTCAATGAATTCGGCCGGACCGCCGTGCAAGCCGCCAAGCAGCGCATCGTGCAGCGCGTGCGCGAAGGTGAGCGCACGCGCATTCGCGATGAATTCGCCGGCCGTGTCGGAGACCTTCTCTCTGGGGAAGTCCAGCAGATCGAGCGTGGCAAGCTGGTCGTCATGCTCAACAAGTTCCGCGAAGCGGAAGCCATCATTCCGTATCGCGAGCAGAACCATCGCGAGCACTACCATCAGGGCGAGCCCGTCCGAGCGGTCCTCAAGCGTGTCGAGGACACGCCCAAGGGCCCGCGTCTGATTCTGAGCCGTTCCGATGCACTCTTCGTGCAGGCGCTGTTCAAGCTCGAAGTGCCCGAGATTCAGCAGGGCATCGTGGAGATCAAGGCCGCCGCTCGTGAAGTTGGCAGCCGCACCAAGATTGCCGTCACGTCCCGTGATGACGCCGTCGATCCGGTCGGCGCCTGCGTCGGCCTCAAGGGATCGCGCGTGCAGGCGGTCGTGAATGAACTGGGGGGCGAGCGCATCGACATCGTGCCGTGGTCGCCCGATCCGGAACGCTTCGCCAAGCTGGCCCTTGCGCCGGCTCGCGTGGCGCGCGTCTTCAGTGACGCGATGTCCCGGACCATTCAGGCCGTCGTGGACGAAGACCAGCTCTCGTTGGCGATCGGACGCAACGGCCAGAACGTGCGCCTCGCGTCCGAACTCACCGGCTGGAAAATCGACCTGTATTCGAGCCGTGAGTGGATAGAGAAGGGCGGAGAAGCGCCGCTCTTCGCGCCGCTGCCCGAGGAAGAAGAAGCAGATGTGCCTCTCAACGAGATCGAAGGGCTCGAAATCGGTACCGTCGCCGTGTTGGCGGAAGCCGGTCTTCGCACGCTGAATGACATTCTCGATCTCGATCGGGACGATCTCCTGCGTTTGCCCGGCATCGCTCCTGAAGAAGCCGATCGGATCATGGCGATCATCGACGAGCTCACGACCGAAGACGAAGGGGACGCGGGGAGTGCTAGCGAGTGAGTGATGAACCCCGCGAGGTGCCGACGCTCGATGATACCGTCCGCCGAAAGGTGCTCGGACTGATCGGACTCGGCGCGCGCGGCCGGCTCATCGTGGTGGGCGCCGAACGCGTCGCCATTGAAGCCGGAAAAGGGAAAGTGGTGCTGGCGGTGGTCGCGAGCGATGTCTCGCGCCATTCGCTGGAGAAGGTCGTGCCGGTCCTTCGGGCCCGTCGCATCGAAACGTTGGAGTGGCCGAGTGCGGCCGAGCTGGGCGGTGCTGTCGGGCGGGATACGACAGCGGCGATCGGGATTGTAGATCAAGCGCTGGCGCGCGGTATCCGTGGCGCCGTGGCCGGGGCAACCCCGGCAGGCGACGCGACGCGCGTTTCGCGTTAGGAGGACGGGTTGAGCAAGCTTCGTGTGCATGACATGGCGGGTGAGTTCGGTATCTCGGCTGACGAGGTAATCGCGCTGCTGCGCCAGATGGACGTTCCGGTCCGCAGCCATTTGTCGCTGCTGACCGACGATCAGGTTTCCCGTATTCGCGCCCGATGGGAGCGCGAAAAGCGCGTGCGCGCCGAAAAGGCGCAGCCCGCTCCGGCCGCTGCTCCTCGGCGCCGTCGCACGGGAGCCGCCGCCGCACCCGATGCTCCGGTCCCGGTGGTTGAGGCAGAGGCGCACGCCCCCGCGGTTCGTCGCCGTCGTGCCGCCGAGGTCGATGCCCACGCCGGTGACGTCCACGGTGGTGACATGGACGCCCACGTCGACGAGGCCCATGCCGCCGCGGCGCATCCGGCAGAACCCACCGTCGAGGTGAGCCGTCCGGTCGCCGCGTCCGTCGCCGCACCCGTGGTGACGCCCGTGGTGACGCCCGCAGCTGTTCCCGTCGCGACGCCTGTGGCCGTCCAACCGGAACCCGAAGTCCGCGCTCCTGAAGTCCGCGCCGACATCGAACACGTCTCGGTCGAACGCGCCGCCGAGCTCTCGGCCGCCGCGGCCGCCGTACCCGTGCGCGCTGAGCCGCCAGCCGTCGTCGTACCGCCGTCGCCCAAGCCCAAGCCGGTCGCCGTCGAGCGAAAGGAAACGGCTCCGGCCCCGCGTCCTGCGCCGGTCGCACCCAGACCGGCACCGGTCGTTGAGCGTCCCGCGGTCGTAACGCCGCCCGCCGCGCCGCTCGTTTCGGCGGCGCCGTCGGTCGCCGCTCCGGCAGACACTTCGGCGGCGCCGTCGGCCCCGTTGCCGGCAGATCGCCCGCGTCCGCGTCCCGTCGTGCCCGGCGCGCCGCGCCCCGGCCGCACGGGGGGGGCACCGAACTTTGGTGGAGCTCGCCCCATCGCCTCCGCTGCGCCTGGCGGTGGGTTGGGACAGGGCCAGCGTCGTGATGATCGTCGCCCCGCCGGCCCGCAAGGCGGTCAGGGTGGTCAGGGTGGAGCACCCGGTGGTGGACAGCCTGGTCAGGGCGGTCAGGGTGGTCAGGGCACTGGCATGGCCGCCAGCGCACAGAGCCAGCAGCGCCGTGGCAAGAAGGGCAAGCGCGGAGCGGTCGATCAGGAAGCCGTGTCGGCCAACATCACGAAGACGATGACCGCCATGCGCGGCGCGCCCACGCGCGGCCGCGGGGGACGTCGCTTTGGGTCCGACATGCGGGCCGAGATGGAGGAGCAGCGCGTTGCGGCGGTGGAGAAGGAACGCAAAACCGTCCGCGTCAACGAGTTCATCACCGTGTCGGAACTCGCCAAGATCCTCGGCGTCTCCGCGACACAGATCGTCGGCTTTGCGTTCAAGACGCTTGGCCTCATGGTCACCATCAATCAGCGCCTCGACTTCGATCAGATCGAGTTGATCGCTGGTGAGTTCGGTTTCCAAGCCGTCAAGGAAAGCGACTACGCCGCGGATATGGAGGGCGAGAAGATCGAAGACGCGCCCGAAGATCTCCGGCCGCGTCCGCCCGTCGTCACCATCATGGGTCACGTCGACCACGGTAAGACGTCGCTCCTCGACTACATCCGCAAGGCCAACGTGGTCGCTGGCGAAGCCGGCGGCATCACGCAGCATATCGGTGCCTATCACGTGGAGGTCGCCAACAAGCGCACCATCACGTTCCTCGATACCCCTGGTCACGAAGCGTTTACCGCCATGCGTGCCCGTGGTGCGCAGGTCACCGACATCGTGGTCATCGTGATTGCGGCCGACGATCAGGTGATGCCGCAAACCGTCGAAGCGATCTCGCATGCGAAGAGCGCCGGCGTACCGATCATTATCGCCATCAATAAGGTCGACCTCCCCACGGCGCAGATTGCCAAGGTCAAGCAGGACCTGTTGCAGCATGAAGTCGTGCTCGAAGAATTCGGTGGAACGGTGCTGCATTCCGAGATCTCGGCCAAGAAGGGAACCGGCGTCGACGAATTGCTCGATCAGATCCTGCTGCAGGCCGACATTCTCGAACTCAAGGCCAATCCGTCGCGTCGTGCGGTCGGATCGGTGGTCGAAGCCCAGCTCGACCAGGGCAAGGGACCGGTCGCGACCGTGCTCGTGCAGAACGGCACGCTCAAGGTCGGTGACGATTACATCTGCGGCATCTACTCCGGTCGCGTGCGTGCCATGCTCGACGAGCGTGGCAAGCCCGTGAAGTCCGCTGGCCCTGCCATCCCAGTGCAGATTCTGGGACTCAGCGGTGTGCCGATGGCCGGCGATCAACTGCTCGTGGTCGAAGACGCCTCCGAGGCGCGCGATATTGCGCAGCGTCGCGAACGGCTCGATCGTGAAGCGAAGAGTCGTCGCAGCACGCGTGGGCTGGTCTCGCTCGAAGACTTCATGTCGCAGACCAGCGCGGGTCAGAAGCGTTCGTTGCGGCTGGTCATCAAGGCCGACCAGGGTGGTCCGGCCGAAGCGCTGGCCGATGCCCTCGGTCAGCTCTCCAACCCCGAAGTGCAGGTGGAAATCCTGCACCGTGGTGTCGGGGCGATCGCCGAAACGGACATCCTGCTCGCCAAGGCATCGGGAGCCATCATCATCGGCTTCCACGTTCGTCCGGACAACAATGCCCGTGCGGCAGCCGAGCGCGAAGGCGTGGATATCAAGCTCTATCGCATCATCTACGAGGCCGTGGCCGACGTGAAGGCCGCCCTCGAAGGTATGCTGCGGCCGGAGTCGCGCGAGGTGGTGTACGGCGAAGCCGAGGTGCGCGAAACGTTCAAGGTCGCGCGCATCGGAACGATCGCCGGTTGCATCGTGCGCTCGGGCAACATGAACCGGAAGGGACGTATGCGCGTCATCCGGGACGGCGTCGAGATCTACGACGGCGGCATCGCGTCACTGCGTCGCTTCAAGGACGATGTGAACGAGGTGAAGGAAGGCTACGAGTGCGGTATCGGCATCGAGAACTTCAACGACGTCAAAATCGGCGACGTCTTCGAATGCTACCGCACGGAAGAAGTGGCTCGTACTCTCGACCAGGCTTCAAAGTCCTGAGGAGGCAGTATGGGCGAACCGCGGCGACCTGACCGCGTAGCCGAATCGATTCGCGAACAAGTGGCGACCTTCCTTGCAGAAGGCGCCAAGGACCCGCGAATTCGTGGATTCGTCACCGTCACGGCGGTGGAGATGACACGCGACCTTCGGCACGCCAACGTGTTCGTAAGCGTGATGGGAGACGAGGCGGCCATCAAGGCGACCTTCCAAGGACTCGGAAGTGTTGCGTCGCACCTGCGTTCCATGCTCGGCAAGACGCTGCGCTTGCGGAACGCGCCGGAAATTCATTTCAAGGCCGACGAGAGCATTGCGCATGCATCGCGCATCGAACAGCTCTTGGCGCAAATCCGCACCGATCGTGATGCGGTGGCGGAAGCCGCGCACGACGCCGACTCGGCGGCCGGGGATGTCCCCGGCCCGTCGGGAACATCGTCCTCCGCCGAGTGACTGCGACCCGCTCGGCGTGATGGTGCGCTGACGCGGGCGTAGGGGCGATGTCATGATCACGTCAGGATTGCTGTACGTCGACAAGCCGGCGGGGATGACCTCGCACGA